>NZ_JBGTZD010000002.1:0-207485 GCF_041807865.1 Moraxella sp. E33BD
CGATAGGCTGGCTATATTCATCGTGTTAATGGCGTACTTGATATGTACTTCCACGCCATCTAGCATGGCTTGTAGCACCTGCATAGCTTGATGGCTTTTTTGATTGTGGGAAATGGGTAGCATGGTTTCGCTCCTATGATGGGTGCTGGTTATTGTTTGGTGCTGGTGGTCTGTGAAATGGCTGGATAGTCATCAACCGTTTCTAGGCGGTTAATCCAATCCAAAATATCGCTGTTACGCCATGCGGTCATTGTGGGGGATAACTTAATGGGTGCTGGAAATTTACCAGTCTTTACCCAGTTATAAATCGTGGATTTGGATAAACCAGTCATCATGCACACGGATTTAATTCTGCTAATGCCTTGTGCTGGGAAAGTGTCGTTTGAATGGGTCATAAAATACGCCTTTTTTGTTGTTGGTTGTTTTTTGCTAGTTCCGTAATACTCCATTGCTTTGTAATACTGTCTAGCGGTGGATAAGGCGTATTGTAAACGGTTGATTTTTAAGAACAATAAAACACCCCCTTGCTACATGAGTAAGGGGGTTATTTGGGGTGATAGGGGGGTCTTACATTTTCTGTGTTCACTCAATTTGGGTGGTTGAGTGTTCTTTACGGTCTTTATCTGCTTGTTTTAATATGCTCTCTATCCATTCATAGTTTTTGTTTTCTTGGTTGTCGTACTGAAAAATATGCCTGACGGTTTCGGCATAGCTTGTAAAACCCTGTTTTGTCATGATGTTTAAGTATTTTTTTCCTAGCCTTGCCCTTTCTTGTCTTTTATGTTCGGTTGCTTTTAGGGCGTGTTGTTTGCCTTGCTCTCGTTGGATTTGCTTATGAATGGCGGTTTTGTCATCATCGGATAAAAGCTCAAATTTTAAGATTGTATCTTGTGGCAGTCCATACAAATACTTAGCACCGCCTAGCACTTCCAAAGATTTATTAGCAAGTGCCATAGCATAAAACGCATTGCCATTTTGATATAAAAAACTGGCAAGGTGTTTTAGGGTAAGGGATAAAGCTATTAGTTCTACTACTTTTTGGCGTATGGCAGGCGTGGGCGGTGTGTGTAGGCTTGATTGCTCAAAGCTGGCAAAAAAATTATCAAGGGCGGTGCTAAATAATGTATTTTTATTAAAATAACTAACTAATTGGGCGTAAGTAAAATTACCACCGCTATTTATTATAACTTCCATGATAACATCAGTGCAAATGCTGATAATATCAGAAATACACTTATCAAATTGCGTTTGATGGTCTGCTGGCAGGGGTGTATCAGCGAAAAAAACAAGTGCAAGACGGTATATATCAATTGTATTTACACCTAAGTTGCTTTCAAACAATGCTTTTGTATCAGCAATTTGGCTCAATTCTTTTAATTTATTTTCCCATTCGGTGTGTTTCATCTCATACCTTATCCATACCTTAACCAAAAAAAGAGTGCAGGCGGGGCGGTCTAAGGTATGAAAAATAACCGCCGTTCGGTTAATTACTCCTAGCCTGCAAAAGGGTTTAAAATTGATTGTCGCTACTTTGTAGTAGTCTCATTAGTGCTGGATTGATAAACAGCTTTTCTTTGCCAGCTTGCATTTCATTCAATACGCCTATTTCACACAATTTGGCTAAGTAAGTGCTGGCGGTTTGGCGTTTGGCAATGCCTTTATCAACCAAATTGTTAATACGACAATATGGCATTTCAAAAATCACATCGACCAATTCACGGCTATAAATCTTGGGGGCGTTGTCTTTGATAAAATTAGCGGTGTTTTGGTGTAGCTCTTTGATTGCCAAAATCTTTTTAGTTGTCCAATCGCTTGTTTCCTTGATGGCAGTTAGCATATACACTAGCCAATCTTGCCAGTTACCATCGGCAGTTACGCCCATCAAGCTATGATAATAACCTGCCTTGTTTTGAATGATATAACGGCTAAGATACAAAATAGGCAAATCAAGCAAGCCTTTATCAATCAAATATAAAATATTGATAATCCGCCCTGTGCGTCCGTTACCGTCAAAAAATGGGTGTATTGCCTCAAATTGATAATGAGCAATCGCCATCTTAACTAATGGGTCTAAATCATCGTCAGCGTGTAAGAAATTTTCCCAGTCCGTCAATAGTGCTTTGATGGCGTTTGGGTCGTCTGGCGGTGTATAAATCACTTTGCCTACGCTGTTTTGTAATACCGTGCCTTTATGGGTGCGTATGCCTAACTGTGAATTTTTGATGGTTTGGCAAATGGTTAAGGCGGTGTTTGCGGTCAGTGGTCGCTCTTTAATCGCTTGTATGCCATCATAAAGGGCGGTGCGGTATCGTAAGGCTTCTTTGGTGGCGTGGTCTGCCACATTGTCATCATGGGCGTATTGAAAAAGTTTATCGGTGGTGGTTACGATATTTTCAATTTCGCTACTTGATTGGGCTTCTAGCAAGGGAATGGCGTTAATCAGCATGGTTTGATTAGGGATTAGCTCGCCTGCTTGTTTTAGGCTGGCAAGACTTGCCCTAGCGGTTACGCATAGCTTTAGCACGGTTTTGGTTTCCACATCGTGCAAAGGTGGTAGGCGTGGTAAGTTGTTGTAGGGGTGGTTTGGGTCAAATATCATCTTTAAAAAATCCAAATTTTTAAACATGATAGCATAGATATGTTTATATCATCAACATAACACACCCATCATCTTTAAAAAAACCCGAAAATTTAAAGATGATAACCCTGCTAAGTTATTCAATCTTAATAGTAAAACACCGCAAAGCCTTATAGATAAAGGGATTGATAGTGTTTGGTGTAGTCGTGGTTGTGCTGGTTTTAAGGGTGTTTGGGGTAAAATTTATAATAACTTAGCACAACTTAGCAAATGGGTGGAAAGTTTTTAACCCTTATGGCGTAAGGCTTACAGGGCTTTTTTTGAATAACTTAGCAAACTTTTGGGGTGTGTTTTTTAATTTATCCTTAAAAAGGTGTGGATATATTGATAATAAAAACAAGCACGCAAGCCCTAGCACCGAACCATGACAAACGCCGATTAGGTTAAAAATGGGTCAGCTTTGGGCAAGGTTGGTTACACGGTTCACGCTCACGCCTATCAGCGGTTCGGTCGGAATGGCTGGAATGGCTGAAAAATGAAAAGTTATATCATAACCTATAAAAAAATTGCAGGCGTGGCAAGCCTATAAAAAATCAACACCGCCAAAGCTGGTAAAAACACCGAACAAGCAAGAACGGCAAAAAATACCAACGGCACATAAAAAAATCAAAGACGGCAAACGGCAAAAGGATAAATATATAAAAAAATATTATTTTTTTATTTTTTATATATCTTTTTGGGTGGTTTTTTTTGTTTGAATTAGCTCGTACTGGCACAAATTTTTGCACTTTTTTGTTATATTATAACATTAAATATATTCTTTAAAATAAATACCCCCTTTTGATTTGTATTTTTAATCATTTTTGGGCGTGCAGGCGTGCTATTTACTGCATGGCTTGGATTTCTAGCGGTTGTGTGTCTGGTGTATGGCTGTCTTTTGCTTTTTTATTCAGTCGCTCTAAAAATAGGGTAAGTTGGTCGGTGCTGGTGTCAGCAGTTAGGCGGTTTTGGTAGGTTTTGAAGTCGCTTTGTCGGACTTCATCAACGATATTTGCCCAATCGTTCATCATTTGAGTGCGTCTGGGTAGCATTTGGGCATCATTGTACGCCCGTTCGGTTTTGTCTCTGCTGATATGGGCTAGTTGTAATTCAATGGCTTTGGGGTTGTACTGCATTTCATAAAGGCTGGTACTTGCCAATCTACGAAAGCCGTGTCCAGTCATTTTGCCTTGATAGCCCATGCGTTTTAATGCGGTTGTAAAGGCGTTTTCACTCATTGTGCCTGTCTTGCTTCGCTGGCTATACAGCACATAATCACTATTAAAGCCAAAAGATTTGATTTGCTGTAGTATCTCTATCACTTGCGGGGCAAGTGGGACGATGTGGGGTAAGTCGTTTTTCATGCGGTGGGCTGGTATTCGCCAAACTTTGGCGTTTAGGTCGATTTCTTGCCATGTCATGCCTAGCAGTTCGCCAGTTTGTACAAAAGTATAAGCCAAAAGATAAAAGCCGTAACGGGTCATGGGTTCAATGTTGGCGGTGTCGATGTCTAGCATGAGTTTGGGTAATTCTTGTATTTTAATTCGTGCGTATTTGGTCTCTTTGTGTGTGATGGTGCGTCTGATATTTCTTGGAATGGGGTTATATAGGTTTGGCGTTAATTGTTTGAGTACAACAAAGCTATAAATGCTGTTGAGTTGTCCAATGATACGCCGTGCGGTGTATGTAGCCCCTTGATTGGTTAGGTTTTCTGTCAGTGTTAAAATGTCGGTCAGATTAACGGCGTGAATGTCCTTTATGCCAAACGCTCTTTTGATGTGATTGTTATAAATGCTTAAATCTCGTTCATAGGTTTTGATACTAACATTATTTTTTTGATGATGTAGCCATTTTTGGGCGAAAAAATCAAAAGAAGTCTGATTGTCTTTTTTGGCTTTTTCAGCCTTGATAATGTCTTTTGGGTTTTTGCCTTGTTCTAGTAATTCTCTGATTTTTAGATTTTCACTTCGTGCATGGCTTAGGCTCATGGCTGGATATTTGCCCAAAGTGATTTCATGTTGCTTGCTCATGTAACGATAAACCGCCATAAATACTTTATTGCCTGTATTTCTTACATACAGCCAAAGCCTGCCAGCGTCAGCATATTTATCTGGTCGGTTCGGTTTGCATTTTCGGACGGTTTAAGTTTTTTAATGGCGGTATCTGTAAGGCTCATGCTGGTATATTTCCTGTATTAAATTTTATACCAGTAAATATACCAGTTTTTTCGTGGATTTAAACGGTTTTATACGGACGGTATAGGACGATAAAACCAATAAAACCCTTTAAAATAAAAGGGTTCAAATACTGATTTGAACCCTATAGGAATATTATGTGGTGCACCTAGCGGGAATCGAACCCACGACCTTCAGCTTCGGAGGCTGACACTCTATCCAACTGAGCTATAGGTGCTAAGACTTAAAAAGAATATCGGTGCCTATTGGGCATGGCGAATTTTAGCAAGTTTTTATAAAAAATGCCACCCATTCCCACAAAAAGCGAGAAATTTTTAAAAATATTACTAATTTTTTGCTGATTTATTGAGATATTACATAAAAAGCATGGCATTTTACCTTCCTTTTCCCTTATAATAGCAGGGAGAATTTTTAATCATTTGGGCGTGTGCTAGCAAATCGCTGAATCAGCCCAAGACACCCAGAGTTTTTTGCTCAAGGCTAAGATGAGATGATGACAATGAAAAAAATTGTAATGTTATCTGCCGCCGCTACGCTGGCGATTTTCACAATGGCAAGTCAAGCTCAAGAAGCTACTCAGCCTACAACCACAAAAGAAGTTGCTAAAACTCAAGAAGTGGCAGCATCTGACAACCCTCAAAAATCAGCAGAGTCTATCCCTGAGGATAGCGAGCAGGTCAAAAAACTGATTGCGTTATACCCAAAACTCATCTCACGCATTGCCCCTTATGGCAAAGTATGTTTTGATGGCGAAGAGTGTGACATTAACATCACCGTACTTGCTCCTGCTGTAGAAGGTGAGGCACGCCCTGGCGATATGCTGTATAAAGCAATCTGTGCAACTTGCCATGATGCAGGTTTGTTGGGTGCACCAAAGACTGGTACTTCTGATTGGGCGTCTCGCATTGCTAAAGGCACGGCGACTTTATATGACCACGCCATCAATGGCTTTAACGCCATGCCTGCTCGTGGCGGTGCTGACATCTCTGATGATGAAGTAAAAAATGCTGTAGATTACATCATCAGTCAGTCTAAATAACCTGTTGTTATGACCAAATGGCTTAGGTGGGCAGACTCACTTAGGCTATTTGGTTTTTTTATTATTGCTAAATTGTCAAGACGATGTGGCGAACTAGTGGTAAAATTTAGCAAGGTGGCGTCATTCATCAAAGTTTTAAACCGATTGATGAGTGATTGGTTTGTCATTTCAACTTTCGTCTCCATATACATCACTTACTCTTAATGAAACGATATTTACATGACCAGTCCTGCTTTAAAGATTACCAACCTAAAAAAAACTTATCCCAATGGCTTTACCGCTCTAAAGGGCGTGGATTTGACCGTACCACAGGGCGAATTTTTTGCCTTGCTTGGGGCGAATGGGGCGGGCAAATCCACCATGATTGGGATCATCAGTTCGCTTTTTCCACCTACTGATGGCAAAGTGGAAATCTTTGGTATAGATTTACATAAACAGCCAAGCCTTGCCAAGTCCCAATTGGGTGTTGTTCCTCAAGAATTTAATTTTAATCAATTTGAACAATGCCTTGATATACTCATTACTCAAGCAGGTTACTATGGCATCAAAGAATCAGAGGCGTTGCCACGAGCTGAGTTTTTGCTCAAAGAGCTGGGGCTTTGGGATAAACGCCATACCAAATCACGCTCACTCTCTGGAGGCATGAAACGCCGTCTGATGATTGCTCGTGCCTTAATCCATCGACCCAAGCTCTTGATATTAGATGAGCCAACTGCAGGCGTGGACATTGAGCTTCGCCGTTCCATGTGGGATTTTATGGTGCGTATCAATAAGGAGGAGGGTGTCAGCATTATCCTAACAACGCATTATTTAGAAGAAGCTGAGCAGTTGTGCAGATATATCACCATCTTAAATCATGGCGAGATTCTGATTAATACCGAGATGAAATCACTACTTACGCAGTTATCTTTAGAAACTTTTGTGTTTGATTTAAAAGATGAGCAGGCTACTTTGCCACAAATTAGCACTGCCCACCGTGTGCATCTGGCGGATAAAAAAACCTTAGAGATTACTTTGGATAAATCACAAAGTCTAAATGCGGTATTTATTGAATTAAATAACCTAAACATAGAAGTGCTAAGTATGAGAAATAAAGCCAACCGTTTAGAAGAATTATTTATGGGTGTGGTGGATAGTCATTTTCATCAGAATGGCGTGAACGAAGAGAACCGACTAAATGACAGAGAAGAATCATGAATACCCAATTTATTGCTTTTTATACCCTATTATGTAAAGAAATAAAACGCATTTTACGCATTTGGCCACAAACTTTATTACCCCCTGTCATTACCATGACGCTGTATTTTGTGATATTTGGGCAGATGATAGGCAGTAGAGTGGGGGAGATGGGCGGTGTTAGCTATATGCAGTTCATCGTACCAGGTCTGATTATGATGGCGGTGATTACCAATAGCTACTCGAATGTTGTCTCATCATTTTTTAGTACCAAATTTCATGGCAGTATTGATGAGCTTTTGGTATCGCCCATATCTAAGCACGCCATATTATTAGGTTATGTTTGTGGTGGCGTGTTTCGTGGGCTTGCCATCGCTTTGATTGTGAGTATTGTGGCATTATTCTTTACCAAATTGCCAATCGCTCATGTGCCAATCATGCTAATCACGGTTATTGGTACATCGGCATTATTTTCGTTGGGTGGATTGATTAATGCGGTATTTGCTCGCTCATTTGATGATATTTCTATCGTGCCAAGTTTTATTTTAACACCCCTAACATATTTGGGTGGGGTGTTTTATTCTTTAGAAAACTTATCGCCATTTTGGCAAAACTTATCGCTACTAAACCCCATCGTGTATATGGTAAATGCCTTTCGTTATGGTATTTTGGAGCATTCTGATGTCAATGTTGGTTATGCTTTACTGGCGATTTTGTTATTTTGTGTGATATTTTATGGTGTGGCGTATCAACTATTAAAAGATGGCAGACGCATCAGAATATCTTAATTTATAAATAAGACTTGATGGGGTGGGACTGACCACCTAAATTGATGGTATTAACTGATTTGTAAAAGGTAAAAAAATGAGTATTCATGGTGTATTGGGTGAAACCACAAGCTATCCTAAAACCTATGACCCTAGTATTTTATATCCCATTTCACGACAACTTGGGCGAAATGAGATCATCAAAGATGTGGGTTTTGACAAGGTCTATCACGGCGTGGATATGTGGCAAGCCTTTGAATTATCATGGCTAAGCCCTATTGGTGTATCACAAGTGGCGATGGCTCGATTGTTCATTCCTGCTGATTCGCCAAATATCGTAGAATCCAAATCCTTAAAATTATATCTAAATAGCCTAAATTTTACCAAATTTAGCACTGCTGACGAATTAAAAGCCACCCTGCAAAAAGACTTATCGGTCTGTGTGGGGGCTGATGTTGCTGTGGAAATCATCGGTTTAGATGGCAGTGAGTTAAACATTGCCAAGCCAATGGGGGTTTGTATTGATGGTGCGTTAGATGATGTGAATGAAGAACTGGTTTTAACTGATGATATTGACAGCAGTTTTTTAAAAAATACCAAGCGGGGCAAATTAACAACCCATCAATTCTATAGCAATCTGTTACGCTCGAACTGCCCTGTTACCAACCAACCTGACTGGGGGGTGGTGCAGATTGAGATGACCAGCGACCATCAAGTGGATTTTGGCAATGTTTTAAAGTATATTTTGTCATTTAGACAGCATAATGGTTTTCATGAACAGTGTGTGGAGCGAATCTTTGCTGATATGATGACATATTTTCAGCCAACATCGCTAAGAGTGCTTGCCAACTATACCCGCCGTGGAGGTATTGATATTAATCCTGTAAGGGTATTTAACAGTGAGGTGGGGCAGATTGGTCGAGTGGTGCGTCAATAATGCTAATCGCCTAAATATCAATAAGAAACCGCCTGCTCTTGTGAGAGTTGGCGGTTTCTATATGGATGATAAAAATAAACTTGTTAATAAAAAAACAGCCCTTAAAATATTAAGGGCTGTTTTTAGAATATTGGCACTCCATAGGGGATTCGAACCCCTGTTACCGCCGTGAAAGGGCGGTGTCCTAGGCCTCTAGACGAATGGAGCACAGGACTGTAAAGTTAATCAATGAATAATTACTTTACCAACTTTTGAACGCTTTCACCGTATCTCTCAAAAGTGGGGCTATTATATCAAGTTATTTTTATTCGTCAAGAATTTATTTTAAAAAATATTAAAATAGTTTATAACTTTTTGATTTATATATATTTAATCTTTGAAATTGTTGAATTGTAATGGCACGCCAAAAGATTTTTCTTTCAATAACGCCATTGTTGCTTGCAAATTGTCTCTTTTTTTATCGGAAACACGCACTTTGTCGCCTTGAATGCTGGCTGAGACCTTTAAATCGCTCTCTTTGATGGCTTTGCTGATTTTTTTGGCGGTATCGCTGTCTAGCCCATCTTTTAGGTTGATGACTTGCTTGGTGTGTTTGCCTGACTGACTCTTTTCTTGGGGGTCTAGGGTTTGTAGGTCCACGCCTCGCTTGATGAGCTGTTTTTCAAAGATGGCGTATACATTATCAGCCTGTAGTTCGTTATCAGTAGTGATGGTAACGGTTTTGGCTTTGTCATTCATCTCAACTGTGATATTACTGCCTTTAAAATCAAAGCGAGTGGCGATTTCTTTTTCGGTATTGCCGATGGCGTTACGCACTTCTTGGGCATTAAGTTCAGAAACGATGTCAAATGATGGCATAATATTTCCTCTTTGATGGGTGTTATGACAAGTTTTAGCAATCTGTTTTTTGAATGCTTGAAGGCTGGTAGAGATACTAAACCCTGTTCAAATATTGTAATCATATATTAAGGTTATGTTATCACACAATGCCATCAAAAGCGATGATTTTGTGATGAAAGGGGGTGTCTAAAAATGTGCACGAACTTTTGTTATTGGTTAGAGCTCTTTTTGGATTCTGCCCAATCTGAAAAATACGCTTTTTGGTTTGACTTCTTCGGAGTCCTATGTTGATTAACCTGCTTAATTCTATGTGAAAATTTGTAGTATGATTATACTGAGTTGGTTGATTTTTTATTATTGCTATATTATAATAACCAAAAGATTAAATAATTTTAAATTTTATTGTTTTGCTGTATAAATAATTCCATTAAATACTTTTTTAACTCAATTAAAAATTATAAATCTTAAAAATTAGATTTACTTTTAAATTGCTCTCTACGATTGCGGCAAGACAATTTTTAAAAGCGTTTAATTTAACCAGTAAATGCTCATTAAAATATGTTTGACAGATAATTTATGATTGGCTTTTTTATCTGCCTTATTGAGTAGACTGATGTTTTTCTTTAGTAACTGGCTTTTGGCATTGTATTCTTGAATGTCTTGATAGTCAGAATGCACTCAAATGTGACCATTTGAATCTTTATGGTTTGATGACTCTTTTCGCCTTACTATTTTAAGCTGTCTAAAGGATGTTTTGGTTGCATCAATTAGCACGGTGTCAATATTAGTGTCTGTCCATAATGACTTTTGATGAGTTGTGCAAAATCTTTTATGCTTATTCGGTATGCTTTCTATCTATATGATGGTTTTGTATGTCGCACTTTCGTTAATCCCAAAGTCCTAGCTTGGATGAATGAACCTTGGTTTTTTGGCGGTAGTTTAAGGCTGTTATAAGTTTTTTTGGGATTATTTTTGCTTTCCATCGCTTGGTATAGACTCCTTGGCGTGGGTAAACATATGCTGATAGGTTGCTCGTTCTGTACCAAAGTAATGTTAAATGATATTTTGAATTAAATTGGTATTATGATTCTTTGGTTTAGGGGGTATCAAATTGTGTTGAGCTGAAGTTAATGTATAAATCTATTTGAGTTACTTAATTAAAAAAACTTAGAGAGTTGAATACTCATGAATGATAATTTTACAGAACTTGGAGCGATTACTTGGCTGTGGGCTAATTCTAATTTGCATAAGAATTGGACGCTTTCTCTCTTAACAACAAATGTTATTCCAGCAATTGAAACGAAGCAGTATGTACTGCTAAGAAGAGATAATATGCCTGTAGCATATTGTAGTTGGGCTAAGCTTAGTTTGGAAAATGAGGTTAAATATATTAACGATGTTACCTCTCTTAAGTTGGAAGATTGGCAGTCGGGTAACCGAAACTGGTTTATTGATTGGATTACCCCATTTGGCGATAGTCTGAGACTGACAAAACACATGAGAGAGTTGTTTGCAGATGAATTGTTTAGAGCTATCCGTGTGGAAGAAAATTCGTCGCATGGTAAGATAACTGAATTCCATGGAAAATCTGTTGATCCAAAGTTGGCCTCAAAAATGTTTGCGCAATACCACGAAGATCTGATGAGCAAACTATCAACTCAGAATAATTTTATTATATCTAAAGATAATTAATTCAAACCTTTTTAAAACAATTAGGGTAAATAGCCATGTCTAAAATAAATGTAATTAAAACTAATATTCAAGCCGGTTTAAGCTCCACTAAGTCTGGACTAAAAAGTCTTTATTTGGCCATTCCTAAGGACTATGATCTACAAAAGGAAGGGAGCTTAAATAACTTCATCAAAGCTGCCGATGAGTTAGGAATTGCTCGTTTGGCAGAAGAGCCTAATCACACTGAAACAGCAAAAAAATCTATTGATACGGCAAATCAGCTACTCTCTCTTACACAAACCGGTGTTGCTATCTCTGCAACAAAACTAGATGAACTCTTAAAAAAACATTCTGCCAATAAGTTGGCACAAGGGCTGAAAAGTGCAGAGAATATTGATCATCAATTAGGAGATGCAAGTAGTGTGTTGGCAACCCTCAGTTCTTTCTTGGGTACTGCTTTAGCAGGCATGGAACTTGATTCTTTGATCAAGCAAGGCGATGCTGCACCTACTGATTTAGCGAAAGCCAGTATTGAATTGATCAATGAAGTGGTTGGCAACCTATCTAGTAGCGTTCAAACAGTTGAGGTATTTTCTGCACAGCTGGCAAAGCTAGGCTCCACTATATCGCAGGCTAAGGGTTTCTCTGGCTTAGGAAATAAGTTGCAAAACTTAAATTTCTCTAAAACCAGTGTTGGTTTGGAAGTGATTACTGGTTTGTTATCAGGTATTTCTTCAGGTTTTGTTTTGGCGGATAAAGATGCATCAACTGGTAAAAAAGTGGCTGCAGGTTTTGAGTTAAGCAATCAAGTTGTTGGTAATGTAACAAAAGCAATTTCTTCATATGTTTTAGCACAACGCGTTGCTGCTGGTCTATCAACTACCGGCGCAGTTGCTGCTTTAATCACCTCATCAATTATGTTGGCAATTAGTCCTTTGGCATTTGTGAATGCGGCGGATAAATTTAACCATGCCAATGCTCTTGATGAATTTGCAAAACAATTCCAAAAATTCGGCTATGATGGAGACCATCTATTGGCTGAATATCAGCGTGGTGCAGGCACTATTGAAGCTTCGTTAACTACAATTAATACGGCATTAGGTGCAGTTTCTGCGGGTGTTTCTGCCGCTGCTGTAGGATCTGCTGTTGGTGCACCTATTGCCCTATTGGTCGCTGGAGTAACGGGATTAATCTCTGGTATTCTAGAGGCATCTAAGCAAGCAATGTTTGAAAGTGTTGCGAATCGTTTGCAAGGTAGAATTCTAGAGTGGGAAAAGCAAAATGGTGGTCAGAACTATTTTGATAAAGGTTATGACTCTCGTTATGCTGCTTATTTGGCTAATAACTTACAATTTTTGTCTGAGCTAAATAAAGAGTTGGAAGCTGAGCGTGTTATTGCTATTACACAACAACGCTGGGATAATAATATCGGTGAGTTGGCAGGTATTACCAAGTTGGGAGAGAAAGTTGAGAGCGGAAAAGCTTATGTAGATGCTTTTGAAGATGGTAAAAAAGTGGAGGCCGGTGTTAATATTACATTAGATGCCAAGACTGGAATTGTAGACATCAGTAATTCAGATGGCAAGAAAACTCAAGCATTACACTTTACTTCACCATTATTAAGTGCAGGTAAAGAATCTCGCGAACGCATAAGTAATGGTAAATATTCTTATATCAATAAATTGAAATTTGAGCGTGTTAAAAATTGGCAGATCACTGATGGTGAGGCAAGCTCTAAATTAGACTTCTCTAAAGTTATTCAGCGTATTAATGAGCAGGAAACTGTAGAGGAAATTGAGCTGATTGTAAATGCTGGTGCTGGTAACGATGATATCTTTGCTGGGCAAGGTAAAATGAATGTGGACGGTGGAGCCGGACACGATCGTGTTTTATATAGCAAAGATGGTGGCTTGGGTAATATTATCGTAGACGGCACACATGCAACTGAAATGGGCAGCTATATCGTTAATCGTACAGTGGCTAAAGGTGATATTTATCATGAAGTTGTGAAACGCCAAGATACTGCGGTAGGTAAACGCACAGAGACTCTTGAGTATCGTGATTATGAATTGAGACAAGTTGGATATGGGTATAAGTCTACTGATCAATTAAAATCCGTAGAAGAAATAATTGGCTCTCAATTTAATGATAACTTCAACGGCTCCAAATTCACTGATATCTTCCACGGTGGAGATGGAAATGATCTACTTGATGGTGGTGCTGGCGATGACCGTTTATTTGGTGGCAAAGGTGCAGATCAACTTTTAGGTGATGATGGAAATGATCTACTTGATGGTGGTGCTGGCGATGATGTATTAAATGGCGGTAATGGCGATGATGTATACATTGTTCGAAAAGGGGATGGGAATGATACGCTGTACGATGCTAAAGGTAATGATAAATTGGCATTCGCAGATGCTAATTTATCAGAGTTAACTATTGAGCGTACTAAAGAAGGTATATTGATTAAGCGAAATGATAATTCGGGTAGTATTAATATATCAAATTGGTACATTACATCCAAATTGGTGAATTACTACGGTCATAAAACTGATAATAAAATTGAGCACCTTATTGGCAAAGATGGTACTTATATTACCTCTGAGCAAATTGATAGCCTTTTGGAAAACAAACAAGTTGGTGAGAAAATCACATCTCAACAATTGCAAGAGCTTGCAAACAAAAATAAGAGTCAAGAGATATCTGTATCGGACATTGCAAGCAGTTTAAATAAGCTAATTGGCTCAATGGCGTTATTTGGTACAGAGAATCCTGTGAGCTCCAATACCCTGCAACCAACTACACAACCGGTTCATGGTATTTTAGCTCCAAGTGTTTAGTGATTTAATTTACTAGACGATATCACCACCCATATCATTGGTTATAGATTATGAAACTAGTGATATGGGTGGTGATACTTCTTTAATTAGACTTAATGTACAAACCCTTAATAGTAATTTAGTTATGATAGATTATGCTCAACAACCTGCTCTATCTGCTCTGGTTATCCTTGCCAAATACTATGGTATTTCTGCAAGTCCAGCAGACATTATGCATCAGTTTTCTGATAATGCAAAAGGAGACCTGAATGAAATTGAATGGATGTTGGCAGCAAAGAAATTGGAATTAAAGGTAAAGATTATAAAACAGCCTTTAGCTCGATTGTCAATGATAACACTTCCTGCTTTGGTGTGGTGTGATAATAAGCCCGATTTAGATCAAAATTTAAACTCTCATTTTATACTAACTAAAATTGATGGGGTGGGATCTGCTGCAAAATATCTCATCTATGATTTGATCGAAAATCGTCCTATGATATTAGATGCAAGTGAGTTTTCTGAAAGATATTCTGGTAAGTTAATGCTAGTAACTTCCCGTGCGTCAATATTGGGTTCATTGGCTAAATTTGATTTTACTTGGTTTATTCCTGCGGTAATCAAATATCGTTATATTTTTTTTGAAGTTATTATTATTTCGGTGGTGCTACAGATTTTTGCTCTGATTACGCCATTGTTTTTTCAGGTTGTGATGGATAAGGTATTGGTGCATCGTGGTTTTTCTACTCTGGATGTGGTAGCGATTGCCTTATTGGTAGTAAGTTTATTTGAAGTCATTTTAAGTGGTCTACGCACTTATATTTTTGCTCATACAACCTCTCGAATTGATGTAGAGCTAGGAGCACGATTATTTCGTCATCTACTCGCTTTACCACTTGCTTATTTTGAAAGCAGAAGGGTGGGTGATACGGTTGCACGCATACGGGAGCTGGAACATATTCGCAATTTCTTAACTGGTCAAGCTCTTACTTCAGTTTTAGATTTGGTGTTTTCTTTTATATTCTTGTTTGTAATGTGGTATTACAGCCCTACTTTAACACTGGTAGTTTTGGCATCATTACCAATATATGCGTTTTGGTCTGCCTTTATTAGCCCAATTTTACGCACTCGACTAAATGATCAATTTGCACGCAATGCAGATAATCAATCTTTTTTAGTGGAAAGTATTACTGCGGTTGGTACGGTAAAAGCAATGGCGGTTGAACCTCAAATGACCCGTCGCTGGGATAATCAATTAGCAGCTTATGTGGTTTCTAGTTTTCGGGTAGCTAAGTTGGCAATGGTTGGGCAGCAAGGAGTACAACTCATTCAAAAGATGGTTGTTGTGGCAACTCTATGGATTGGTGCAAAATTGGTAATTGAAGGCAAGCTATCGGTAGGTCAATTAATAGCATTTAATATGCTGGCAGGTCAGGTGGCCGCTCCTGTTATTCGCCTGGCACAGCTATGGCAAGATTTTCAGCAAGTAGGTATTTCAGTGGCGAGATTGGGTGATATTTTAAATACTCCAACTGAGCATTCTACATCTCGCTTAACTTTGCCTGATATTAAGGGTGATATTACATTTGAAAATGTTGATTTTCGCTACAAAATAGATGGGCATTTAATATTACAGAATTTAAATTTACAGATTAACGCTGGAGAGATACTAGGTATCGTAGGACGCTCTGGTTCAGGTAAATCAACATTGACAAAATTAGTACAGCGTTTATATGTACCAGAAAATGGGCGAATATTAGTTGATGGAAACGATTTGGCATTAGCTGATCCCGCTTGGCTGCGTCGCCAGGTGGGTGTTGTTTTGCAGGAAAATGTGTTACTCAATCGTAGTATTCGAGATAACATTGCCCTAACTGATACGGGCATGTCATTAGAGTTTATTATCCAGGCTGCCAAGATGTCTGGGGCACATGACTTTATTATGGAATTGCCTGAGGGTTATGATACGATTGTTGGAGAGCAAGGTGCAGGCTTGTCAGGTGGACAACGCCAGCGTATTGCTATTGCGCGTGCTTTAATTACAAATCCGCGTATTTTGATTTTTGATGAAGCTACTAGTGCATTAGACTATGAGTCGGAAAGAGCCATCATGCAAAATATGCAGGCAATTTGTCAAGATAGAACAGTCTTAATTATTGCACATCGCCTATCTACTGTAAAAATGGCACATCGCATTATTGCGATGGACAAAGGGAAGATTGTGGAGCAGGGTACACATCAAGAATTGTTGCAAAAAGAAGATGGTTACTATCGTTATTTATATGATTTGCAGAATGGATAAGTTTGTTCTATTAATGCTATTATTAAACATTCAAGGAAAATAATTCATGTTTATACAAGCACTTAAAGATTTTTTTATTCGTTATGTGACCGTTTGGCGAAATACATGGGCAGTGCGAGACCAACTAACCCCTCCTAAGCGTACTAAAGAAGAACTCGCTTTTCTTCCTGCACATCTAGAACTCACTGACACACCTGTATCCAGCTCTTCTAAGTGGACAGCTAGAATAATCATGATATTCGTCCTATTTGCTTTGCTATGGTCTTGGGTTGGACGGATTGATATTGTTGCCACAGCTTCGGGAAAAATTTCTTCAGGTAGTCGTAGTAAAACTATTCAATCTTTGGAAACAGCCATAGTTAAAGCTGTGTATGTGCGTGATGGTCAGAATGTTCAGCAAGGAGAGGTATTGGTAGATTTGGTGGCGGTTGGTTCAGATAGTGATGTCGCTCAGTCCGAAAAAGCCTTGCAATCAGCACAATTATCCAAACTACGCCTTGAAGCAATTTTATCAGCATTGAATCACCGTATCAGTCCTAAGATTGATTTAGCATATGCAAAGTCTTTAAATATTTTAGAATCGGAAATTAATGAAGCCCAAACTTTGGCCCAAAATCAATATCAAGCATGGTTGGCACAAGATGAACAATTAAAATTAATCTTAAAGGGGCATCAGGCGGAATTACAGTCTGCCCGATCTCAAGAACAAAAGTTGGTTGCGGTTGGTGCAATTGAACGCCAAAAGACTGATGACTATCGAAAGCTTAAAGCAGAGAACTTTATATCCGAGCATGCCTATCTGGAGCAAGAAAGTAAATTACTTAGCAATCAGAATGATTTACAAAGTACGCGTAGTCAGATTCAAAAAATACAAGCTGCAATCATGCAAGCTGAACAAAACCGTATGTTATATACTCAAAATCTAAAACGCGATACATTAGAATCTTTGCGTCAAACCAATGAGCAAATTAATCAATACACTGGTCAAACTAATAAAGCTAAGCAGCGTCAGAAATTGCTAAGTATTAAATCGCCTGTTAATGGTACCATACAAGAGTTAGCAACTTACACTTTAGGTGGAGTCGTACAAGCAGCACAAAAAATCATGGTTGTGGTGCCTAATGACAATCAAGTGGAAGTAGAGGTATTGGTGTTAAATAAAGATATCGGCTTTGTAAAGGTTGGTCAGGATGTTATTGTCAAAGTTGAGAGTTTTCCTTATACTCGTTATGGTTATTTGACAGGCAAAATCAAAAGCATTAGCCATGATGCCGTAGAACACCAACATTTAGGACTGGTATATACTGCACTTGTTGCTCTTGATAAAAGCACATTAAATATAGATGGGGTAACAATCAACTTAACACCAGGGATGAATGTTGCTGCTGAAATTAAAACGGGTAAACGCCGTGTTTTGGATTATATGTTAAGTCCATTGCAGACAAAAGTTGATGAAAGTTTTCGTGAGCGTTAATTTTCCCTGTGCTTTTATTTAATTTGATAAACTGAGTGTTGTAATAAGAATTGTTAAAAGCACCCGAATCAACCAGGGAAACCATGAGAAATATAAAAATGAAAAAGTATGTTTATCCTTATTCACTTTCTTTATTCTTTTTTATGAATAGTTCTCCTACTTATGCGTTTAATTTGCAAGAAGCGTGGTTTGCTGCACAACAAAATTCTGCAGATTATCAGGAGGCGTTTTATCAAAAAAATGTTATTCAAGAAAAACAACGGCAGGCCAAATCAGTTTTCTATCCACATCTTTCTGGGAATATCAATTATCAGAATCAACCTCATTCTTCGACTCCTATTAAAGAAAATTATGGTTGGGATTTACAGCTTAGTCAAACTTTATTTGATGGAAGTGAGATTGCCAAATATCGTCAAAGTATCTACAATAGTAAGGTGGCTGAGAAAAATTATAATGATGCTAAAGAGCAACTATTATACAATGTGGCAGAGAATTATTTTAATTTGTTACTTAGTAATGAAACAATCATTGCTTATACAGCAGAAAAAATATCTTATGAACAACAGGTTAGGCGTGCTCAGGCATTATTTGACAAAGGTGTTGCTACAGCACTAGATATACACGAAGCTCAAGCGGGTTATGACAATGCTGTAGCACAAGAGATTGCCGCAATTGCAAAAAGACAAATTTTGGAAAATCAGCTTAATAATTATACAGGGTTGGATAGTAAACAAATTGAGCCTATTTCTATCCTTGATCAAATTGATGATTATCTTTTACAGATTAAAAAATATAGCCTAGATGAATGGCAATCGATTGCTTTGGAGAATAATCATAGGTATTTAGCACAAAAATATGCTGTTAACAGCCAAGAAGAGGCTGTTAAAGCTGCTAAAAATAATCGTTTACCTACACTCAAAGGGCAGATTAAATATCAAGATGTATCATCTCCCAATAACTACAAAGCTGATGATAAACAAAGAAATGCTACAATACAATTGCAGTTTCATATTCCCTTGTTCGCAGGTGGAGACCTAAATAGTAAAATAAGTGAAGCAATGAATCAATATGAGGCAACCTATGCTCAATTAGTTGCTATGGAGAGACAAATTAAACTGGCAATACGCCAAGCTTATGCTGAAAGTAATGCTATGTACCATCAAATTCTTGCACAAGAACGCGTACTTAAAAGCAGACAACTCCAACTCAAATCAACTGAAACAGGACAAATATACGGCATAAGAAACCATTTGGAGGTAATACAGGCTAGGCAGGGAGTAACAGAGGCAGAGCAAAAACTTGCAGAGACTAAATATAAATTCTTGATGGCTTACCTTACACTTATTAAAGAAAGTGGTTTAGAGTTGGAAGAGAATATAAACATTATTTGATCGAATTGGCTAAACTTTGAATTAAGCCAAGGGTGTACTAAAAGATAAAATCTGTGTTTTGGTGATTTTAGATTGTCAACAAAACATAATTATTTTGCGTTTTTAATAATACATCATACCAAATTAATGGCATGATGTATTATTAATATTATAATTCGCTTGTTTCTGCCGATTCTATTTTAGCATCAACGCTTGGCATGGCGGTTAGCATGGGCAACTCATTAAATACTTTACAAAATAGCTCGGCGGTTTTTTGAGTGTCGTATAATGCTGAGTGGGCATGATTATTATCAAAGTCAATGCCTGCCATGACGCAAGTCCTTGCTAGTACTGTATGACCGTATGCCAAAGCGGATAGGCTTGCTGTGTCTAGTACGCTAAACGCATGAAAGGGCGAATGATTTTTGCTATTGGTGCGGGCGATGGCGGCATTTAAGAAGGTAAGGTCAAAATGAGCATTATGCCCCACCAAGATGCACTGACGGCAATCAAAATGCTTACGAACTTCTTTAAGTGCTTTAAAAATGCGTCTTAGGGCGATTTTTTCGTCCTCGCTGATCGCCTTGCGAAAGGGACTATCAGGATTGATGCCCGTAAATTTTAAGGCGGCAGGCTCAAGGTTCGCTCCGACAAATGGCTCAATATGGGCGTTTAGTGGCTCGCCTTGATACAGATTGCCTGTATCATCCATCAAGATGGGAATGCAAGCAATCTCAAGCAGGGCGTCTGTTTGAGCGTTAAAGCCTGCAGTCTCAACATCAACCACCACAGGCATAAAGCCACGAAAACGCTCTTTTAGGGTTGTTGGTTTATTGGCGAACTTTGTCATCACAACACCTGTCTCCAAGCTAGGGTCTGACCTGCCAATAGTGGCGTAAGCGTCTTGCCATCTAAGTAGTCATAGGACTCTGTGACGGTTTGTTCTTGTTTAGCTAGAGTAATGGTGCTGGTATTGATAGGCAAGCCATAGAAGCTAGCCCCAAAACGACTGGCAAAACCTTCTAGTTTATCCAAAGCCCCTACGCTTTCAAAGGCGGTGGCATAAAGTGGTAGAGCGTGTACGGCAGAATAGCAGCCAGCACAGCCACAAGCGGACTCTTTGGTGTGGGTAGCGTGAGGTGCAGAGTCTGTACCCAAGAAAAATTTGGGATTGCCAGAGGTAGCAACTTCTAACAAGCGTTGCTGATGCTTTGCTCGTTTTAAAATCGGTAAACAATAAAAGTGTGGTTTAACACCGCCAACGAGTAGATGATTGCGATTAAATAATAAATGTTGAGGTGTGATGGTCGCTGCGATGTGCTTGTCTTGTGCCAAGCAAAAATCAGCAGCATCGGCAGTGGTGATGTGCTCCATGACGATTTTTAACTCAGGAAAATATTTGATAATGACGGATAAAATCTCGTCCAAAAAACGCTTTTCACGATCAAAAATATCCACATCGCTATGAGTAACCTCTCCATGCACCAGTAATGGAATGCCGTGTTTTTGCATGGCTTCAAATACAACCGCTCGCCCCAAAATATCAGTAACGCCATCTGATGAGTTGGTGGTTGCTCCTGCAGGATAAAGCTTGATGGCTTGCACCACGCCTGAGACTTTGGCACGCTCAATTTCATCAGGCGTGGTCTGATCGGTCAGATATAGCACCATGCGTGGGTCAAATTGGTCTTTACGAGTTTTGCTGATGTCTGCCTTTGCCAAAGCAGTCAAAATCCGCTCTCGGTAGGCAATGGCGTCTGCAGTTGTCTTGATGGGTGGCACAAGGTTTGGCATGCAGATGATGCGGTTGAAACTTGCGGCGGCGTGCGGTACGGTAGTGCGTAAAGCATCACCATCACGCAGATGAATGTGCCAATCGTCTGGCTGAATCAGGGTAAGTGTGGTCATGGCTGGTTCGTTATTGACTGACTAATGATGAATGATAATGACTATTTATTGTTAATATTTGGTATTTTAGCATGAAATGGGTGGGGTGTACGAATATTTGTGGTATATTTTGCAAGTTGCATGACTGTGTGAGTACATAAATGATACTTGCGTTACAAAAGACAAGTCATTGATTTTTTGTGATACTCAAAAGGTTGTAACCATTTTTATGCCATTTGTATTATCCAAGGCAGGATAGCATCTGCATCTGGGTGCGTGGTGCTTTTCGTTGGTATAAATTTATTTAATATGTCAACAAAAAAGCACACACAGTATCAGTGTGTGCTTTTGGGGAAAATGGGCTACTTTTGTTCAAGTTGCGGCACAGCATTGCCACTACCTACACCAAGCAGACCTGTTTGGGTATAGATGGCTAGCTTATGGCGAGTATCGGTGATGTCTAGATTACGCATGGTCAGCTGTCCGATACGATCTAGTGGTGTAAATGCTGCATCTTCAACTTTTTCCATAGATAGGCGTTCTGGTTGATAGGTTAAGTTGTCAGATTCGGTGTTTAGGATACTGTAGTCGTTGCCACGACGCAACTCTAGCGTTACTGCACCTGTGATGGCACGAGCCACCCAACGCTGGGCGGTTTCTCTTAGCATGAGTGCTTGGCTATCAAACCAGCGACCTTGATATAGCAGACGACCCAAACGCAGACCATTGATTCGGTATTGTTCGATGGTGTCTTCGTTGTGAATGCCTGTTACCAGACGCTCATAGGCGATGTGTAATAGTGCCATGCCAGGGGCTTCATAGATGCCACGAGATTTGGCTTCGATAATTCGGTTTTCGATTTGGTCGGTCATACCCAAACCATGACGGCCGCCGATTTCGTTGGCTTTTAGGATTAGGTCAACAAGATTGTTGATGCGTTCGCCATTGATGGCAACAGGCACACCTTCTTCAAAAGTAACGCTCACCTCTTCAGCATCAATCTTGACATTCTCATCCCAATAGCGTACGCCCATGATGGGTTCAACAATCTTATGGCTGGCGTTTAAGAATTCCAAATCTTTAGCTTCATGCGTAGCTCCAAGCATATTGCTATCGGTAGAATAGGCTTTTTCTTTACTCATTTTATAATCAAAGCCGTTATCAATCAAAAACTGGCTCATCTCAGCTCGGCCGCCAAGCTCATCGATGAAAGACTGGTCAAGCCATGGTTTATAAATCTTTAATTCTGGGTTGGCAAGCAGACCATAGCGATAAAAACGCTCAATGTCATTGCCTTTATAAGTTGAGCCATCACCCCAAATATTAACCTCATCTTCACGCATGGCAGTAACCAGCATGGTGCCTGTTACTGCACGACCTAACGGCGTAGTGTTAAAATAAGGCATTCCGCCTGTGGTTATATGAAATGCACCGCAGGCAATGGCGGCAATGCCTTCTTGGGCAAGCTGCATACGGCAATCAATCAGGCGTGCCTTAATTGCACCGTACTGCTCGGCTTTGGCAGGGATGGCGTTGTAGTCGTCCTCGTCAGGCTGACCTAGATTGGCAGTGTAAGCATATGGCAAAGCACCTTTTTGCTTCATCCAAAGTAAGGCGGCGGAAGTATCAAGACCGCCAGAAAAAGCGATACCAACTTTTTGACCTTCAGGCAGGTGCTGTAAGATGGTAGTAGTAGTTGACATAAAAAACTCCAAAAAATAATGAAAATTTCAAAAATTATAGCACTTTTACTGGGCTTTTGGGGTTGATTTTTTATTTTTTTAAAAAAATTACTGATTACACGAGAAAGTGTAAAAAACATGAATAAGTATAAAAAATGATAAGAAAACATGATAAATTTACCATCATTTCTTAAGAAAATAGGGAAAAATCTGGCAAAATTTGCTAAACTAACATTTTATAAAATATCTATCATTTTTTAACTTAATACTCCTTGAAATTTTTATTGAATTGTTATTATCTAGGTGGTCATGAATTCAACCGCAGACAGCATTCATTTACACATTGATACCACTTGCCAAAAACTTAGTGTTTTTAGGGGTAAGGGGCTTGTTTGTGCCTTTAGCATATCCACCGCTAAAAATGGAGTGGGGCAGTTTGAGGGGACGGGGTGTACACCACTTGGCAGGCATATAATCAGTGATAAAATCGGTGGTGAATATCCTGTTGGTGCAGTCTTTGTTGGTAGGCGATTTACAGGCGAGATTTATGATGACAAACTTGGGCGGGCATATTCTGATAGAGATTGGATTTTGAGCCGTATTTTGTGGTTAAAAGGCACAGAAGATGGGTATAATCTGGGTAAAACAGCAGATGGCATGGTCTGTGATACGCACGCACGCTATATCTACATACATGGCACGCCTGATACTGAGCCGATGGGTGTGCCGATGTCGCATGGCTGTGTGCGTATGCGTAATAGTGATGTAGTGCGACTATATGACATGGTTGGTGTGGGTACGCCTGTGCTGATTGTATAGTAAGCAGGTGGCACAACATGGGTGTGTGCTGATGAGTTTTTAATCGTAAGATGATAAGGGCAATCATGAACCTACAAAAAGTTGATTTAAACCTACTGGTACATCTTGATGTATTGCTACGAGAAAAGAATGTTACTCGTGCTGCCGAACAGCTTGGTATCACCCAGCCTGCGATGAGTAATATTCTGCGTAGGCTTCGCTCTTTATTTAATGATCCGCTATTGGTGCGTTCAAGTGAAGGCATGACCCCTACCGAGCGAGCAGGCGAACTACAGCCACGCATTCGTGAAATTCTCTCTGATGTCAGCACTCTGCTTGAGCCACGCACAGAGTTTCGCCCTTATAGTACATCTAGAGTATTTCGCATCATGACCTCTGATTATGCCGAGGCGACTTTAGTGCCACGCTTGGTCAAGGCACTTCGTAGCGAAGCACCGAATGTCATTTTGGACTTTTTAACTCCATCTGATGTGTCCTACCAAGACATGGAGCAAGGGCGTGTAGACTTGGCGATTAACCGCTTTAATGAAATCCCTCAAAGCTTTCATCAAGTACTGGTATGGCGTGATACTTTTAGTTGTTTGTTATCAGCAGACAGTCCATATGTGAGCAGATTTAATCTCAAAAACTACCTAAAAGCCCAGCATGTTTGGGTGTCTAAGACAGGCATGGGTGTGGGTTTTGGGGTCAATCCTGAAAAATCAGGTGGTCTAGGCTCTATTGATCAAGCCTTGCAACGACTAGGACAAAAACGCCGAATTAGTGTTTTTACTCGCCACTATCAAATGCCCGCCATGCTTGATGCCAATAAAGATTTGATTGCAACTTTGCCGACTCGTGTCGCCAAGCTACAAGCACACAACAATCCACAGATTATTGTCAAAGAACCGCCATTCTTTATTCCAGAGTTTGAACTCACAATGGCATGGTCGCCCTTGCTACAGCACCACTCTGCACACCGCTGGTTAAGACAGTTGATTTTACATGTGGCTCGTCAGGTTATTGCAGAAGAAGAAAAGGCTGATGATTACCAAAGCGGTCAATCTGATGTATTGTTTGATGATTTGAATAATAAATTTGGATTTTAAGAACAAAGAAGATGAAGGATGCAAAAGGTAAATGGTAAAAAAAGGGTGAATGATGCAAGCCATAAAACCATTACCAAACATAAAAAACCCTAGCTGATTACTGGGTTTTTTATGGTTATTTTTTGGATTTTTGCTGTTTTAAGATGGTATGGTTGTTATGAAAGTTGCTATTAATATTACTGGTTTTGCTGATTAAATCGTTTGTCTCTTTGGTCGGGTAAGGCACCATCATTATCATCAAAGCTAGATAATGGAGCCATGACGGCATTTTTGGCAGGGAGTTTTTGCACATGAATCAGTCGCCAGTTGTGAATGCCATCATTATTGACTTGTAGGTAATATTTGGCAGGTGTATCATCAAGATAGACCTTGCCCTCATAGATATTATCGCTGATATGTCTGATGCTAAAATCCCTGTCTTTACTCTCATCGGTGGCGTGTGAAATACTAACGGCAAGAAGTTTTGGGTATTGTAGTGGTGTACCGTCTTTTAGTTTTCCGCTTTGTAGGCTGTCTTTAGGGTAGCGAAGTTCAAACCTAACCTTATCACCATCAAAACGCATCACACCAGAGATATCAAGGTCATGTGCCAGCTTATCTCGTGTGGCGTCTTGATAGAGAGTTTTGCCGTCCATGTACCAATCATCTCGTACGGTACTGTCTTGAATCTTGATGGAATAGCCGATAAAAAACAGGCAAACCACCACCACAAAAGCAGGCAGACCAACCACAAAAATAGTCATAAAAGGGTTTTTGTACCAAGGTTCTTTTTGAGATGTTTGTTTTTGGTTGGTATTCATGACAATGAGGCTATAAAAAATTTTACTCTATTTTAGCATATTTTTAATCAAGCCAAAATATTGTTAGTTTAAAAATTCCAAATGTAAGATGGTTTAAACTTAATATATCTTAAAAGCTGATTGGCACTAGCATCTTTAGCTAAAACCAATCCATCCTTGATGATTGTCTAATTCTCATCAACAACCACAAAAAACACCCCAAGAAAGATACTTGGAGTGTTTGCTTGGTTTTAATGACTGGCACTGTGTTTATTGTTTTGGTTGATGGATAAAATTATCATCAGCACTGGCACTATATTTGCCATCTTCGGTATAGACCGTGATGGTGATTGGTGTTGTGCCATCTTTGATGATATTGGCATCACCGATGATACTGACAGGCAAATCATACGGCTCATTCGCTTGCAATGGGATTTGTTTGAAGCGAGACTGTAGCGTCAATCCTTCGGTAGGCTCTAGGCGTACCTTGTAAATTTGCCTTTCGTCTGTTTTGTTGACGATTTTTAGGACATAGCTGTTTTCTACTTTTCCATGCTTGACAGTGCTGATTTGTCTGCGGTCATGGCGAATTTCCATCTCCAATGGTGCACGACCTGTAGCGACCAATGTCGCTGCGGTGATGGCGGCACCTAGTACAAATATATAGGCAAAGATACGAGGGCTGATGACTTTGGTTTTTTGTTTTTCGAGCAGTTGTCGCTCGGTGGTGTAGCGTATCAGTCCACGAGGATAGCCCACTTTGTCCATGATTTCATTACACGCATCAACACAAGCAGCACACTGAATACATTCCACCTGCAATCCATCACGGATATCAATCCCTGTTGGACATACTTGAACGCACATGCTGCAATCTACGCAGTCGCCATAACCCTCTGGGTGATCACCTCGTTTGCGTGCACCACGAGGCTCACCTCGTTCGTAGTCGTAGGAGACCAGTAGCGTGTCTTTGTCAAACATTACCGACTGGAAGCGACCATAGGGGCATAGATGTACACACATATGTTCACGCATATAGCCTGCATTGGTCTGAGTTACAAAGGTGATTAATATAAAAAACACCCAAGTAATTTTGCCCCAACCCATAAAAAATGGCGTATGCCCATTAAAGAACAGATAATCTGTTCCTACAATAAAGGCGATGAATGTCAAAGCAGTAATCGCAGAGAACACTAGCCAAACACCATGGATAAGCAGTGTTTTTAGGATTTTTTGAGTATTCCAAGGTGCTTTGTCAAACTTGATGCGTTGATTGCGTTCGCCGATGACCCATTTTTCTATATGCTGATACAGATGTACATAGATGGTCTGTGGGCAGGCATAGCCACACCACACACGCCCAGCATATACCGTAACCATAAATAGCGTCATGGCAGCAATGATGAACACGAATGCAAAGAAATAAAAATCCTGTGGCATAAAAGTTGCCCCAAAGATATGAAACCTTGGTTCAATCACATCTAATAAAATCGCCTGTCTGCCATTCCAGCGAATCCAAGGTGCAACCAAAAAACCAACTAATATCGCATACATCACCACAAGACGGATATTTTGGTATTTACCCTTGGCAAAGCGTGGGTGCACACGATGTTTTGTCGCATCCATGTCTTTAGAATGTGGAATGATTTTTTCTGGAGGTGGGCGTTGTTTTTTTGGTTTTTTTGGGGTGAGTTCTGCGGGTGCTGGCTTGGACGCTTGGTCTGCTTGATTGGCTGGCACCTTTGACTGGTTTTGTGAGTCTGGCATATAGACACCTTGTATGGCTGACTGTAAATATATCGGTTGATAAAATCAGCAAAATTGCTTGATGTGTTCTTAGGTCTTATTTTTATATCTTGGTGTTATTATAGCATTTTTGATAAATAGAAAGCGTAACTTTTGACTGATTATTTTATAATATGAAACACTATTTATCCAAATCCTAAAAACACCCAAATTTGGGTAGTTTTTAGGATTATGTCTAGACAAATGCATAAAACTTGAATAAAACCTTAAAACAGGATAGTTGTCATTAAAACTCAGTATGGCTTAAAATTTCCTTAAAGAGTGCTTTTTGTTCAGGGCTTGGTTTGGCAGATTGCAACGACATGATGGCACTCATGTCGCCATCAATGCGGATTTTGCCCATCATAAAGGCTTCTATGGCAATATTAGTGTCGCCTGTTTGTATGATGTCTTTAAGTGTTTGTTGGTCAATTCTGATGGTGCTAACAGCGTGATCTGCATGACCTTGGTGGATTTTACCATCTTGTAGGTGTAGTAGGGCAGAGGTGTCTTGTTCAATGGTAATATTAATGATGAGTGTCTGCAAGGTGGGTGGTAGGTTTAGTTTACCAGTTTGGGCGTTAAGTTGGCTTACAACATCAAACCATGCCTGTGATAAAAATTGTGCCATTGGGTCATCTCCAAGATTTTTAAAATAAATAGTAGGGCAAGCCAACTTTAAATAACGATTGCGTCATGGGGTTGGCTTGTGCATCATGGGTGTATTATAAACCAAAAAGCCGTCAATTAAATGGCTAAATGTCATAAAATTCAAACGCAAAGGGCGGTACAGGAAGTGATGACCAAATTGTAAATATTTGTGACAGATGACAGATACCTTGCATTGGCTATTCAAAAATCATGATTACCGACCATCTTGCCATCCAAATATCCCCTAAATTCAAGTTTTTGTTTTAAAAAAATCCGTCAAGATGGGCTGAAAATGGATAAAAATGCCTAAAATCACAAAAATTTTGCTAAAAATTCAATTATTTTTACAAAAGATAGCCTAAAAATTACATTTGTGTTGTATAATAAAAGCTGAGAAGTATTGTTAATACCCTATTATCAATATGGAATTAAAATAAGTTTGGTTTGCACAATATTAAATAGTGCTACCAAATCATGCAAGCCAAGCAATTCATCAGCCAAGCAAGCATAACTAATACACATTGTATAGATTTGATGATCTTTGTTGTATTTTCCTTAAAAAAATTAAGGGTTTTTATCTTGGCTGGCTTGTAAGTTGATGATATTTGTATTGCTTTGCGTTAAAATATATAAAAGTACAAATCAAAAAGCGTTGATTTTATCGCTGATGGCTGATTGATGATGAAGATAAATTAGACAGCATCAAGCAACATCAGCAATGAAATTCGCTATACAAATCGGGCTGCACAGGAAAATATCCAATGAGTCTAACTAATACAGCAGTAGCACCGAATATTGACCGTGAGTATGAAATTACTATTGTGCGTTTCTTTACCATCATGGCAGTATTTTGGGGCATCGTTGGCATGACAGTGGGTGTGCTTATCGCATCACAGCTTGCATGGCCAGCTTTAAACTTTGATACATCTTGGCTATCTTTTGGACGCTTAAGACCGCTACATACCAATGCGGTGATTTTTGCGTTTGGGGGGTCAGCACTTTTTGCAACATCTTATTACATCGTTCAGCGTACCTGTCAGACACGCTTGTTCGCTCCATATTTGGCTTGGTTCACATTTTGGGGCTGGCAAGCCATCATTGTCTCGGCGGTTATTACCTTGCCTTTGGGCATTACTTCTAGTAAAGAATATGCTGAGCTAGAATGGCCGATTGATATCGCTATTGCATTGGTGTGGGTTGCTTATGCTATTGTGTTTTTTGGCACTTTGATTAAGCGTCAAACTGCGCATATCTATGTGGCAAACTGGTTTTTTGCCGCCTTTATCATCACGATTGCACTACTTCATATCGTGAATAACTTGGCGGTGCCAGTAGGTCTATTCAAGTCATATTCGCTATATGGCGGTGCGACAGATGCGATGGTTCAATGGTGGTATGGTCATAATGCGGTAGGCTTTTATCTGACGGCTGCTTTCTTGGGCATGATGTATTACTTTATTCCTGTGCAGGTTGGTCGCCCTGTTTATTCTTACCGTTTATCTATTGTTCACTTTTGGGCATTAATTGCTTCTTATATGTGGGCAGGCGGACACCACTTGCATTATTCAGCATTACCTGACTGGACTCAGTCTTTAGGTATGGTGTTCTCGCTTATCCTGTTTGCACCTTCTTGGGGTGGTATGATTAATGGTGTTTTGACACTGTCAGGCAGTTGGGACAAATTGCGTACTGACCCAATCATCCGCTTCTTGATTGTGGCACTTTCTTTCTATGCCATGAGTACCTTTGAAGGTCCAATGCTTTCTATCAAAGCTGTAAACGCTATCAGCCATAACACTGATTGGACGGTAGGTCATGTGCATTCTGGAGCACTTGGCTGGGTGGGTATGGTTACCATTGGTTCTATCTATGTGCTATTGCCGCGTATTTGGAACAAAGCAAAAATGTACTCAACCAATCTTATTACGGTACACTTTTGGCTTGCGACTACAGGTACGGTTCTATATATCGTAGCACTATGGATTTCTGGTATTACTCAAGGTATGATGTGGCGTGCTACCAACCCAGATGGTACTTTGGCTTATGACTTTATCCAAACCGTTGTTGTATCACATTGGCCGTTCGTGGTGCGTACATTGGGTGGGGCGTTGTATGTTGCAGGTATGCTTGTGATGGCTTATAACTGCTATAAGACCATTAAAATGCCGAGCATTCCTGAAAAAATCGCCAAGCCTGATGAGGTAAACACAGGTCGTGATGAAGTATTTGATAATGACACCATCAAGGCTTAAGGGGAAAATCATGTCAAATATTACTCATGAAATTGTTGAAAAAAACACAGGCTTACTGGTTGTCTTTATTGTCATTGCAATTAGTTTTGCAACCTTGGTTGAGCTAATCCCACTGATTTATGACACCAATGCACCCGATCAAGGTGGTGTAAACAAACCTTTGCCAAATATGCGTCCTTGGACAGCACTTGAGCTAGAGGGGAGAGATGTTTATATCCGTGAGGGTTGTCATGTTTGCCACACTCAAATGGTTCGTCCACTTCGTGCTGAAGTGGAACGCTATGGACCATATAGCCGTGCAGCAGAATCCACTTGGGATCATCCGTTCCTATGGGGTTCTAAGCGTACTGGCCCTGACTTGGCTCGTGTAGGTGGTCGTTATTCAGACCAGTGGCACAAAGACCACTTGATTGACCCACGCTCTGTTGTGCCTCAATCCGTGATGCCTTCATATCCTTGGCTTGCTAAGAATGAAGTTGATGGCGTAAAAGTACAGCAAAAAATGCGTATCTTTAAAGATCGTTTTGGTTTGCCTTACACTGAAGAAGACATTGCAGCAGCACCTGACCAAGTTCAGGGAGCGACCGAGCTTGATGCATTGGTTGCTTACCTGCAACAACTTGGTATTGCAATGCAGGGTCAACGCTAATGAACTGGGGCGTTTTACATAGTATTGCAACCGTTGCGGCTTTTATTGCCTTTATCGGGATTGCATGGTGGGCGTACTCGCCTAAGAATAAAAAACGCTTTGAAGAAGATGCACAACTTGCGCTTGATGACAAGAATTTCTTGTCATCGCACGAGCGCACTAAGGATATACAATGAGCTTTTTTTGGGGTTCTTGGATTACTGTCCTATCACTTGCTTGCTGGTTATTTATCTTCAGCGTACTTGTGTGGACATTAAAATCTAAACCTGTCTTAGAAGAAGATGAAACGACAGGGCATTCATACGATGGTATTAGAGAGTATGACAAGCCATTACCAAAATGGTGGCTGGTTATCTTCTTTGGTACACTAATTTGGGGTTTGGGCTATTTTGTGCTATTCCCCGCTATTCAGCCAAATGTCTGGAAGGGCATTACAACGGTTGAGGTTGATGGTCAAGAAGTGCCTTGGACATCAGAAAACGAACTTAACAGCCAGCTACAAGCCAACAATAAAGTATTTACTGAAAACTTTGAACAAGGCATTTTGGCAAATGCAGGTGCAACTGAAGCAGTTGCTGTACTAGCAAAACTTAATGAATTACAAGCTCATAAAAAAGACGAAGCTGAACCATCAAAAGAGCTTCAAGACCAAATTGATGAGCAAGTAAAATTGCTAGCACCTTATGTGGATAAACTTTCAGCCGATCCTGAGGCACTAAAAGCAGGTAGCCGCCTATTCTTGCAAAACTGTGCATTATGTCATGGCTCGAACGCTAAAGGTTCTTTGGGTTATCCAGACCTAACGGATAATGACTGGCTATATGGCGGTGAGGCGGAGAATATCCTAATTACTATTCATAATGGTCGTGTGGGTGCGATGGCGGCATGGCAAAAGCAACTGGGTGAATCTGGTGTGCGTGCTGCTGCTGATTATGTGCTTAGCATCTCTGGCAACCAAAACGGCTATGATTTAAATGCAGCCACTGTTGCTCAAGGCAAAGCCATCTTTGAAGCAAACTGCGTGCTGTGCCATGGTTCTGATGCTAAAGGTATGACCGCAATAGGTGCACCGAACTTAACTGATGATATTTGGTTATTTGGTGGAGACCGTGAGTCTGTCCGTACTACCATCCGTCATGGTCGTTCTGGTGTGATGCCTGAATGGCAGACCAAGTTGGGTAATGAGCGTATCATGTTGCTTGCAGCTTATGTGCGTTCACTGTCGCAAAACCCAACAGAATAACACGCTGTTATTAAAAAAGAGCCGTTAATCGGCTCTTTTTTGGTTTCTGATTAAAAAGCAAGTACCGCCCCTGATTAACCAAAGTGATTGACAATAAACAAAAAACAATCAGAGTGTTTATTCTGATTGTTTTTTGTGGCTGACTGAATTATTTTTTAAGAGATTTTTTGGTTTTGGCTGTAGATGGCGGCCTGCAACCAAATATTAGCTTGGATATAGTCATGCACCTTAATTTTTTGTGTGTCATCGGTGGTAACTGCAGCGATACGCACCACCAGAGGACTGGCATCAGGCTCACGCAAAATTACCACATCAAATAAGGTGATGTCTTTATTAAAAAACTGAGTTTGGCTAATGCCAAGTACCTGACCTTGACACCAAGCCTCATCTTCTTGACCAAAAGTGTCGCCAAAAAGATAAATACAGCTGTGTCCAAAGTTAATCTCAACAGGGGCGAGCGTCTCACCATCATCAAGATTGGGCTGCCATGCACGAATTTTATCATCAATATCATCAGGAACTTGACCGCCATTTTGACTGACAATGTCATTAAATGCACGATGATAGCGAATGGCAACAGGGTCTTCTACCAAGATGGTTTCGTCTTGATTGCTTGGTTCAATATGGTATGCCCATGCACTAAAATTGACATAGTAGGTTTTTGGGGTTTTGTATTCTGTACGGTTGACGGCATACAGTTGGTCAAAAGCGTAGATTGTTGCACCATCTTTGGTCTTTAGGCGTAAAATGGCGTCTGAGGTCTTTTCACAGCGGATGATGCGTTCTATGTGGCATTCTATTCCGTACGGACTATTGACCGCAGGAAAAGCGTTCACAAATGCTTTTGGTATACCATCTTCTAGACTTAAGATTTGTTTGATGTGGCAAGGTGTATCATTGGCAATAAGTATCTTGTTATCTGATGCATGACTTTGGGCCAATCCACTAGATAGGTGGGCTGTCTCAAGCATTGACTGTAGCCAGTTGGGAACATCTTGATTGATGTCATCGGTCAAGATTGCCCAGTGGTCGCCATGTCCTGCGTTTTGATCGCAAGGCAAATCCACTTTAGCGGGTGGCACTTCATGTTTGTAAGTATAACGCATCTGGTTCATACAATATTCTCAAAAGATATTTTTAAAATTTACCATTTAGATAGGGAGTTTATCTAAAAAATCAAGACAAAAACTTATCTAAAACTCATCTGATGTGTCATTTTATATAAAACCATCAAAATATGTATCAAAATCACCATTGTTAGCGACTCGCTGTGAATTTGTGATGTTAATTTGTGCTAAATGGTGTAAACTATGGCGATTATTCATTAAGAGAAAGTTGATTATGTTTCGTCCATTAGCGTTATTTATTGGGCTAAGATATACAAAAGCTGAGCACAAAAAAGGGTTTATCTCTTTTATTTCGCTCATCTCTATGATCGGCTTAGCATTGGGCGTGGCAGTACTTATTACGGTATTGTCGGTGATGAATGGCTTTGACCGTGAGATGAAAACTCGTATCTTGGGTATGATTCCGCAGGCGTCGGTGATTTCCTATGGAATCATTCCGGATTGGCAAGATTTATCCGACAAAATCATCAAGCAAGATCGAGGGCAAAAGATCAAGGCAACTGCCCCCTTTATCCACCTGCAGGGCATGGTAGCAGCCAATGGGCAGGTCGCTCCTGTGATGATATCAGGCATTGAGCCAGAATATGAAAAGCAAGTTTCTATCGTAGATAATCATATGATCAAAGGTAGTTTTGATGATCTAAAAGCAGGTGAGTTTGGTATCGTATTGGGCAAGAGTACAGTAGATGGATTGGGTCTTGATGTGGGTGATAAAGTAACGCTTGTGCTTCCTGAAGCGTCATCATCGCTGATAGGGTTGATACCTAGATTTAAGCAGTTTACGCTTGTTGGGACTTTTAATATTGGTAAAGATGTAGATGGTGTGCTAGGCTTTGTGGCGATGCGTGATGCTGGTGTGATGCTAAGGCTGCCTGAAGGGGCACAGGGGATACGCTTGCTGATGCACGATGTCTTTAAGGCACCTGTTGCTGCTAATGAAGCGGCCAAACTCGATGATAATCTGTATCCTGATGATTGGACAAGCACTCATGGCAATCTATTTAATGCAGTTAAAATGGAAAAGTCTATCATCGGATTACTGCTGTTTTTGGTGGTGATTGTTGCGGCGTTTAATATCGTTTCAAGCCTTGTGATGTTGGTTACTGATAAAAAATCAGACATTGCCATCTTAAAGACTTTTGGGGCATCATCTAAGCTAATCATGCAGGTATTTTTGGTGCAAGGCATGATTATTGGCGTGATTGGTACGGTCGTGGGTACGATTTTGGGTGTGGTGCTTGCCTTGAGCGTTAATGACATTGTTAACTTTTTAAGCGGTTTATTTGGTGTAACTTTAATGCCGGCAGGTGCGTATCCTGTGGATTTTTTACCATCAGAGGTTCAGGTACTTGATATTGTAGTCATCGTTTTGGCATCGTTTCTATTAAGTTTTGTTATGACCATTTATCCTGCACTGCGTGCATCTCGCATTCAGCCGGCACAAACATTGCGTTATGAATAAGGAGATGGCATGAGCATTATTTTGCAGGCAAAAAATATCACAAAAACTTATGATGAAGGACGGATTCAAACCACTGTATTGACTGGGTTGGATTTAACCATTTGCAAAGGTGAACGAGTCTCTATTGTTGGTAGCAGTGGTTCAGGAAAAAGCACGCTGCTACATCTGTTGGGTGGTCTAGATACTCCAACGGCAGGAGAGGTATGGTTGCAAGGCAAATGTCTAAATCAGCTCAACGAAACAGAGCGTGGTGATTTGCGTAATCAGCATTTGGGATTTATTTATCAATTTCATCATCTGTTGGCAGAATTTACTGCTACCGAAAATGTCGCCATGCCCATGCTGATGCGTGCTAATGTTCCCATCGGTGAGGTACACAAGAGGGCTAATCGTCTGCTTGAGCGTGTGGGACTTTCACATCGGATGCACCATAGACCAAGCGAGCTTTCGGGTGGTGAGCGTCAGCGAGTAGCCATAGCTAGAGCATTGATTACCAATCCTGCACTCATTTTGGCAGATGAACCGACCGGCAATCTAGATGATTACAATGCCAATGCTGTTTTTGAGTTGTTGTCAGAGTTGCAACATGATTTTGGTACGGCATTACTTATGGTAACACATGATAGAAATCTGGCAGCTAGGGCGGATAGACAGCTTGAGATGCGTGGTGGTCAGTGGGTTTGATGAAGTAGCTGAACGCTTAACAAAAAACGCCTTTAAAGAGGCGTTTTTTGTTTTATTCGGTGGTGCTTAAATAGAAAAATCTTCAGGGTTGTTATCTGTTTGAGATTTGGCATCTCTGAGTTTATGACCTTTTTGGGTGCGAAATCTGGGGGCTTTGGTGTTGTAGCCTAAGCGTTTTTGCCAACTATTAACGATGTAGTACTGCCATAATACTCGAAATAACAGCCCTAGAACGGCACTGGTGATGATGCCACATACAACCAAACCCAATGTGAATGCTTTGAGTGAAAATAGGTGATTAGCAAAAGGGTTGACACCATTTCCTGTTACCCAAAGACTAAAGTCTGAGATGACAATCCCAATAGTGCGAATACCAATCATCGGTTCACCCAATAAGAACGCCCCTACACAATAAGATGCCCAAAATACAGGAATGGTGGTTAAAGGATTGGTAATCCAAGTTAGGGCAATTGCCATTGGTATGTTGGCTCGCAGTAACAATGCTCCGATGATAGCAAGGGGCATCTGACCTGGCAAGGGAAAAAATGCACACAGTACACCAATGTATACCGCTCGTGTCAATGCACCACGGCTCATGTGCCATAGGCGAGGGTCGGCGATGAATGGAGCAAACCACCCCATGATTCTACTTTCACTCAACTTTTCTGGCGTGGGTAGCCATTTTTGTAATTTTTTCTTGGGCATAACGACAATCTAAAAGTTAAGAACAGCCATTAATGACGGATGTTATCTAAAGAATATTATAACAAAAAAACTAAACGCAGAGATGGTCGGTATCCTTGTTAATTATTGTTTTTTGTATATGAGCTTTATATCAATATAAAAAACAAAGAAGTAAATTATCCAATTCTAGCATACCATGACACATAAAGACAAATAAATTGCAGTCTTTATGGTTTGAAAAAATACTTTAAAAATAACTACTTGATATCATAAAAGAGTTCTGCAAGCATGATCAAGGTGTGATAAAATGCCAATATTGATCAACAACCATCAAAATATAGAAGTGATACAACGATGAGTGATAAAATTCAGATTAACCATCCAAAACCTAGCAAAAAACCCACTAAAAAAGCCTTGATCTGGATTGACCTTGAGATGACGGGGTTGGATACTCAAAATGATGAGATTATTGAGATTGCCACCATTGTTACTGATGATCAACTTAATATTTTGGCAGAAGGTCCTGTGATTGCTATTAAGGTGTCAGATATTGTGCTAAACGGCATGGATGACTGGAATAAAAAGCAACACGGTCAATCAGGTTTGATTGACAGAGTGCGTCGTAGCACGATGACGCTAATGGATGCGGAAAATGCGACACTGGAGTTTCTCGCCAAGTGGTGCGATGAGGGTGTATCTCCAATGTGCGGCAACTCAATTTGCCAAGACAGACGCTTTTTGGCACGCCAAATGCCACGACTTGAACGGTATTTTCATTATCGCAATCTAGATGTATCAAGCATCAAAGAGCTATGCTATCGTTGGCGTCCTGATGTGGCAAGCGGATATCAAAAGGGTGGGGCTCATTTGGCATTAGATGATATTCGTGATTCTATTCGTGAGCTTCGTCATTACAAGGCGCATTTTTTTAAATTGCTGGATTGATGAGTGAAATTGTGTGGTTCAATCCATTTCCGCTTTAGCCACCGAATAAAAAACCGCCTTTTTTGATGATGGGCGGTTTTTTGCAAACAGGTTCTTAAATGCTTTTAACATTTAGTGTGTTTTAACAAAGATTTTAAGAATTATTTTTTAATATTGGTGTATTTTTCAAAGTTCTTGATGTAGTCGTCTAGGTTGTCAGACAGCATTTGTTGGTATTGGGCGGTGTAAAATTTGATGATGTCATCTTTTTCTTTTTCAAAATCACTTGCTTTAGTAAAGCCAATGGAAGCGACAGATGCACTATAACGAGCTGACGCATATAGTAAAGATGAGCCAACTTGACCTGCGTGTGATTGTGGAGATAGCTGACTGTTGGCAAGGTTGATAAACGCATCGGCACGCTCATAAAAAGCATTGACTTGAGCTTGAAACTCTTCAGGACTTAGGTTGGGCTTATTGGTTTGTTCGCTCATGAGATTTTCCTGTTGGGTTTATTGATTTAAAACGCTTGTTGGTTTGTTTGGTATCAAGACTGATAAGATTAAAATCATGTCATATCAAGAAGATAAAAACCAAAAGATGATGGAGTGTAAAAGTAATGCATTACGCTTGTGATATATTACGATGATTGCCAAAATTACAAGATTAGCTAATACTGAGCTAAAACATGATAACTTTGGCAATATTATCTGTATCTAACTATAGACCTGCATCTGCTCGTAGAGCTTCAGCACGATCGGTTTTTTCCCAAGTAAAGGCATTATCTGAGCCTGTACGCCCAAAATGCCCATAACTGGCGGTAATTTCGTACATTGGTTGCAATAAGTCTAGCATGCGTGTGATGCCATAAGGGCGTAGGTCAAAATGTACACGAATCAAGCGTTCTATTTCTTGGTCGCTGATTTTGCCAGTATTAAAGGTATTGACCGAGATAGAAGTTGGTTCTGCCACACCAATGGCATAAGATACCTGCACCTCGCAGCGGTCAGCCAGACCTGCAGCCACGATATTTTTGGCGACATAGCGACCTGCATAAGCAGCACTTCTATCTACCTTGCTTGGATCTTTACCAGAGAATGCACCACCGCCATGGCGTGCCATGCCACCATAAGTGTCCACGATAATCTTGCGACCTGTCAGGCCGGCATCACCCACAGGACCACCGATGACAAATTTGCCTGTTGGGTTGATGTGGTACAGTGTGTCTTTATGCAGTAGTTCGCTTGGAATAATAGGTTTAATGATTTCTTCCATCACAGCCTCTTTTAGGGCAGTGTGGCTGATGTCTGGATTGTGCTGAGTGGACAAAACCAGAGCATCTACAGCAATAGGTTTGTGATGGGCGTCATAACGCAAGGTAACTTGTGCTTTGGCATCTGGGCGAAGCCAACTTAGTGTACCATCTTTACGAAGTTGGGCTTGACGCTCCATCAAGCGATGGCTTAGTTGAATGGGTGCAGGCATCAGTACATCAGTCTCATTTGTGGCGTAGCCAAACATTAAGCCTTGATCGCCTGCCCCTTGGTCTTCTGGACGACTTCTATCCACGCCTTGGGCGATTTCTGGCGACTGTTTGCCAATCATGTTAATAACCGCACAGCTATTGCCATCAAAGCCCAAATCAGAATGATTATAGCCGATTTTATTGACGGTAGCACGCACAATACCTTCAACATCAATATCAGCATGCGTGCTGATCTCGCCTGCTAAAACAATTGCCCCTGTCTTAGTAAGGGTTTCGCAAGCGACACGAGCGTCTTTATCTTGGGTTAAAATGGCATCAAGTAGAGCGTCTGAGATTTGGTCTGCCATCTTATCTGGATGACCTTCAGAGACGGATTCTGAGGTAAATACTTGGTAGTTCATAGATAATCACTTATAAAAATAGATAAAAAATTATGCGAATTTTGGTGGCTTTTCTAGGCTTGACAAAATGGTCTGATGACCGAACGCACAAGGTGGACTGCGTTTGTGTTTATTGTGCAAATATCAATGTACACAATACAAATAAAATCACAAGGCATTTGGTGGAAAATTATAAGATATTTTTAATAAAATTACCAATGAATATTTTTTTATATTTGAGTGGGCTTAAAGGAAGGGTCTTGGTGGTTTTAGTTGAGTCTAAATTGATTGGGTTTTTTGAAAGTTGTAAAATTATTAAGCCTAAGGGTTTGGTTTGCCAGATTAATCTTGGTCTTCTTTTCAGCCAGCAGTGTTTCGTTGTGTTTGCGTAGGCGTTCTATTTCTGCTTGTGCCGCTTGAAACTGCTCGGCTGTGATTTGGGTTTCTTGATTGTTTTCGTCTGTCATGGGTTACTACCTATGTTATGCAATTACAAATTGCGGACAATAAAAAACCCTTGCAAATTGCAAGGGTTTTTGAGATTAAAGGTTAAAGTGCGAACTACATCGCCATCATTTGCTTGTAGGCGTTAATTTTGCTTTGACGCAAGGATTCTATCTCGGACTTCGTCAATGCTTTTACCTGAATTGATGATGAATTTAGCTTCCCACTCGGTGAGTTTTGAGAAGTCGTAGCCGAATGTTTGTTGCCAGAATGGTTCAAGTGTGCCATATTTTTCTCTCAAAGTGGTTAAAGTATCACTACCAAGTCGTAGTTGTGCTGAATATTGTTTTCCAGTTAAGGCATATACACCAATCACGGTTGCACCGCTTTGTTCAATATGTCCCTTAAATGAAGCAAGTGTGCCACCTTGTGTTTGAGTATCATCGACCATTATAACATAATTACCCTTTGGTATGCTACCGTCAAAAAATGGTGGATTCACCAATCTGTGCCAACCATCGCCCCCTGTGCGAGAGACTTTGACCGCTTGCACAACATTTAAATCCACTTGTCCACCAATCTTCTTTGCCAAAACCGTTGCTACAGCCACAGGTATCATATTTCGTCCTGTACTTTCTTCGGCGTGAACAGGGGCAAAAACAACTACTTTGTTGCCAATTAGGTCTTTTAATTTTTGAACTGCCTCATCACTGACCAAATCTTGTGCTAGCCTATAAGCACTAACCACATCGCCAGCTTTGGCTTGTTCATAAAGCAAATGACTGGTCGCATCGCCAAGTTTTCTATCAATAATGGTATTGGGCAAATCCCCCCAATCGGTGCGTGTCATAGACAATACTCTATCTTTTGTATTGTCTAATTTTAACACAGCACCAAACGCCTTTTCAAACGCCACAGGCTCAAGCTCTCTCATCTGCTCCAAAGTCAAAGGCGTAAAGTTTTTATCCAGTTGCAAGGATTTAAACTTTTCTATACTCATACCACCATCACGAAACAGCTTACCCCGTGTCTTACCAAGCACTTCATCTTGATAGTGAGCAGGTTGATTTTTTAGCCATTCATAGTAGGTCTGATTTTCTACCACGCCATGCTCGCTTGCACGCTGTTTTGGGGCGGTGTAGCCATCATAGATGATTTCAAAGCTACTTCTACAATTAAAGTGATAAGGCGGATAAGTGGCTTTATCTAAGGTCATTACCACACCATCCAAATGGCGACAAATAGGGCTGGTGCGTCTGTCTAAGGTTGCGATAACCTTAATGCCTTTGATGATGTCTTTGTTATCGTTGATAAAGGCTTGCTTTGCCTCACTTGCCATTATCGCCGTGCCTGTATGGGCAAGGGTTTTGGCGTGTCTTGTACTGATATTCAAAATACCATCTTGATAGCGATTGGCACGACTACCCCTTATCATCTGAATTAATTTGGCATTATCTAGGCTTTCGCTATGGGCTAGGCGTATGGCACGGATAATCCGCTCGCTTTCATTTTCGCCAAATGATTTAGTTAATTCATCTAGGCTGATGCCCACATTGGTAGTTAGATGTAGCGGCTTTTCAAAAACTTTATCAGCGTACGCCATTAGGCTTTTTGGGCTGTTTAACCGTTGTCTGGTTGCCTTGTAAGCCTCATCACTATGTACCTTGTAGCGATGAGAAAAAAGCGTACGCCAATTTGCTTTTAAGCCGTCCACATACGCCCCAAACAAGCCTTGTAGCTCTTTATCGGCATTTGTGGTTAATTGTTTGATTTCACGCTGATTTAGGCTTTTGACTTCATGGTTGAAGATTGTTTTGGAAATGGTTGGTTGATTGAATTTAGGGTTTTGCTGTGGTTATGATGGATGATTAACTGAATGATTGGTCATAAGACTGGTTTTTGATTTTATTTTTTCATGAGTGCTAAAGCCACTGATAAAGCAAGTATTTGCACGGCAATGATGAGCATAACTGTAAGCCACCATCGCCCATGTGCATAGGCAATGCCACACGCCCACGCACCACCGCCGCCGCCACCATAGTAGCCCATATAGTATAGTCCAGAGGCGAGTGAACGCCCTTTGGTAACTTGGCTACCGATATAGCTGATGGTGGCAGACTGGGTGATGAATACCCCTGACGACATGATGGTAAGTCCTATGATGATTGCAAGCAATGGCGTGCTTAGTGTGATAATCATGCCAATAATGGAGCAGAGCACCGCCCCTATGATGACCCAAATCATACCAAAGCGTGCAATCAGTCTGCTTGACATGGGTGTGATAATCATGCCAATAAGATATAGAGCGAAGAGATTGGCAAGATGTGAGGTGCTGAGCTGATAAGGTGCGTCCGATAAGTGCAGACCAATAAAAGTAAAACACCCCACAAGGGAGAATAGTACGCAACCACCCAAGAGACAAGCACTCATCAAGTGGCGGTTTTTGGTGTGGGAAAATAGCAATGACAGGGAGTTGGTAAAATTACCACTTTTAACAAAATGATGTGATTTTGGTAGTGTTTTAAGCACCCATATCGCCCCAATGAGTGTGCAGATTGCCATCACACCATAACCGTATCGCCAGCCGATCAGCTCGTGTAAATGCCCTGCAATAAAACGCCCACTAAATCCCCCAAGCACCGTACCTGTTACATACAAACTCATCATCTGAGTGACATGGTTGTTGTACTCTTCCCCTATATAGGCAATCAATACAACTGTAATCCCAGGTATCGTCAATCCTTGTAAGAACCGCCAAATTGACAGTTCATTGACCGACCCACTTGCACCAATCATGCCTGTGGGTATGGCAAGTAGCAGTAATGAACCGACAATAAACACCTTGCGACCGAAGGCATCTGATAGCATTCCCATAAAAGGCGAGATAAGGGCGATGGCAAGTACGGTTGCACCTACCGCCACACCAATGGCAACTTCTGAAGCATGAAAATCTGCCATCAAGGTCGGCAAAATCGCTTGCACCGAATACACTTGTAAAAAGGCAAAAAAACCAATCATGGCGATGGTAAATTTTGCAGTTAGGGTAGGTGTATTATTGGTGGTCATGGCGGTGGTGAAATAAGAAGCAGGGAGTTTATTGTAGCATGATTATTCCTTATTTGTCCGATGTCAAAGGCAGAAATTTTCAACATGATGATGGATAAAAAAACACCGTATACTAGGGGGATTTGTGGTACAATTTTAGCTAAGTTAACTGTTGGTTTATTTTTAATTTGTGCTTTACCCATGTGATGAGTTTGACCAATGTTAGCTTGTTTACTTTGATACCACCCAAAAGCGTTGCTATTGTAGGACCATGATGAATATAGCCATCCACCATACCCAGACCACGAGCGAACCAAACACTGTAGCACAGTTACCAGCCGACAACCATGTCATCATCATTGGTGGCGGTCAGATGGGGCTGTCTTTTGCATTGTTGTTGGCACATCATGGCATTTATAGTACGCTGATTGAGCAGGCGACTTATCCAGTCATCAGCCCTGATGACGATGTGGGTCGTACTCAATATCTAGACAGTCGCAATACGGCACTTTCACGGCGTACGGTGCAAATTTATACTGAGATTGGACTGTGGCAACAGATGCAAAGCCATGCTTGTCGTATTGATGGCGTGGAGATTAGTGAGTTGGGTAGTTTTGGGCAAGCCAGATTAGATAAGAAAGCAGAAGGTGTGGAGAGCTTTGGTCAAGTCATGGAAAATGCTTGGATGGGGCGGCAGCTACTACTGGCGGTGCAGGACAATGCATTCATCACATTGATTGATGGGGCAAGTGTGGTGGATATTCGTCAAGATGAACAGGTGGCGGCAGTTGAATTTAGCAAAGATGGGAAGAATTTGTGTCTTGATGCACCACTTGTAGTAGCTTGTGATGGCAGGGATTCGGTGTCTCGTCGCCTGCTGAATATTGATGTGGATACGCACGATTATCGGCAGGTGGGCATTGTGGGTGTGGTGCAGACGGATAAGCCACATCAGCATATTGGCATTGAGAAGTTCTCACCTGTTGGGCCTTTGGCGTTATTGCCTTTGACGGACGGTCGTGGTGATGGCAGTGATGGCACAACTCAGGGGTATCGCCGCTCGGTGGTGTTCATTTGCAAGACAGGTGAGGAGATTCGTTATCTGCAAGATGATGAGTATTTTAAGACAACATTACAACAGGTGTTTGGTGAGGATGCTGGGCGGTTTGTGGCGGTGGGTCGTCGTGGTGCTTATCCGCTTATGAAGGTGCTGGCTCATCGCCAAGTGGTGGGTCGTTGTGTGGTTATGGGCAATGCTGCTCACACTTTGCATCCTGTGGCAGGTCAGGGATTTAACCTGTGTTTAAGAGATGCTTACGCCTTAGCTGGTATGCTTGCTCATCAAAAAAAGCTCAATCCAAATTATGATTTGGGTAATTATGCCAATCTAAGAGCGTATGAAAAAGCACGGCAAACCGACCAAAAACGAGTGATTCATTTTTGTGATACGGTGGTGCATGGCTTTAGTAATAGCAATCCTGTGATGAAATTCGCTCGTAATGTTGGGCTGATTGCTTTTGACAAGATTCCAGGTGTCAAACCATTAGTGGCAAGTTATGCCATGGGGCTAAAATCCTAACCATCTGATTAGAAAAATTTTTCTAAAAACCAAAAAAATACTTGCAATCTAACAAAAAATCGTTATAATACACGCCTACGGAAGCTTGGCAGAGCGGTTGAATGCACCGGTCTTGAAAACCGGCGTGGGTTTGTAGCCCACCGAGAGTTCGAATCTCTCAGCTTCCGCCATTATTCTTATTCCATCTTTGATGGATTTACCGCTTTAGGAAGCTTGGCAGAGCGGTTGAATGCACCGGTCTTGAAAACCGGCGTGGGTTTGTAGCCCACCGAGAGTTCGAATCTCTCAGCTTCCGCCATTATTAAACCACCCAAAACAAAAGGGTGGTTTTTTTATTATTCCATCGTCAGAACCTAAAAACTGTAAAATATTTGTCCAAAAGCCAAATTTACGATAGAATAAAAACTCTCATCCGTCCTTATTGATCATTGCCCATGTCTTTAATCCGTCGCCGTAAACTAACCAAAAACCAAACCCGCCAAATCCAAAAAAACCAAGATAAAATCATCGATGATGGCACGCTTGTTGGCGGAGTGATTGTTTCACATTTTGGAAGGCAGCTTGATGTACAGATTACCGAATTACCCCAGATTATTGAAGAGGGTGTAAGCCTTGCTGTTGGTGATATCTGGCGATGTCATGCTCGCACCAACTTACCAATGATGGCATCAGGCGATGGTGTAAAATTTAGCATTGATACAACGGCAAACTTAGGGCGGATTGAGGTGCTGTCTAATAGACGCACGCTGATTGCTAGACCTGACCGCTATAACAAGGTTAAGCCCATTGCTGCTAATGTAGATACCTTGGCAATCGTTTTTTCGTCGCTACCCAAGCCTGCAACCAATCTGATAGACCGTTATTTATTGATTGCCAGATTAAGTGGTGTGCAACCTTTATTGGTGCTCAATAAGGCGGATTTGTTGGCGGATTTTGCTGATGTTGAGAAGATTTATGAAGAATATCAACTACTTGGCAGTAAATACGGTTTTGAGATTATTAAGACTTCAAGTGTTACTTTGGGTGGATTAAGTGAGTTAAATGCTTACCTACAAGGTAAATTAACCATTTTTGCAGGTCAGTCAGGTGTGGGAAAATCTAGTCTCATCAATCAGTTATTGCCCAATGCCAATCAGTCTACCAACATCATCTCTGTGGGTTCTCAGTTAGGACAGCACACCACTACCACCAGTCGTTTACTGGCTTTTGATGATAGCGAGCTATCAAAGGGCGGTATCATTGACACACCCGGCATTCGTGAATACGGTATTTGGCATTTATCGGACAATGACATCATGGTGGGGTTTGATGAGCTTTATGAACGGCGAGGTCAGTGCCAATTTCGAGATTGTAATCATGTTCAAAATGCCAAAGGTTGTGCGTTTTGGCAGGCGGTATTGGCAGGCGAGATACTTGAACGCCGTGTTGAGAGTTTTAATGAATTGGTAAAAGAAGCAAAAATGAATGCGTCATCTGCCAGAAATCAATTCAAATAACTTGATAATAAAAAGTGGGGTGCTGAACTAAGCATGGCACTGGCTGTGCTAAAAGCCATATAGACATAAAGCACTTAAAAGTAAGTGCAATTTAATGTGGTTATCGGTATAATAAGACTTTTGATTCATTAAATTTGGAGTAACTGTGGAGCGTTGGCTGGCTTTTATGGGTAATCACCCAGTATTATTCGGTATTTTGGCGGTACTGATTGTGGCATTTTTTATGGTGGAAGGCAAGCGTAATGGCAAGAAGGTCTCTCCTAATGAGCTTGGGCTACTGGTTAATAACCAAAACGCACGCATCATTGATATTCGCCCTGCCAATAAGTTTGCGGTATCGCACATCGCAGGCAGTCGCAACATTCCTTTTACTGAGCTAAAAAATCACCTTGATGAACTAAAAGCCATCAATGAGCCTGTGGTCATCGTCTGTGATTTGGGTATGCAATCAGGGGCTGCGGTCAGCTTAGTAGGGAAACCAAACTTCATGCGTCTAGCAGGCGGTATTCAGGGTTATCAGGTGGCAGGGTTGCCTTTATCAATGGCGAATAAAACCAAAAAATAAGAGAGTTAATGGGTGATTCAATCAATAGTTGCTTGAAAAATCAACGACCATCCCAATATAACTTTTATCTATTTAAGCGGGATTGCCTAAATAGATTGAATTTTTTATCAATACAAGGTTGGTATTATGACCCAAGTAACCCTATACATTAAAGAAGAATGCCCTTATTGTCGTGCCGCTGTACAATTATTGGCAAACAAAGGGGTGTTATATAACGCTATTAGTGTCTATGACATGACCGCTGATGAGAAAGAAGCACTGGCTGTAAAGACCAATCGTTATCGCACTGTGCCACAGATTTTTATTGGTGAGACATTCATCGGTGGCTTTGATCAACTAAACAAGCTAAACCAAAGTGGCGAGCTTGATGCCATGTTGGCAGAGTAGTAATATCTCGATGGCGAGTTGATGACTTTTTAGTCTTTTAGTAACCCACTTATCATCTATATTTTGTAATTCTGTAAAAGGAAAATATCATGACAGAACAAACCCAACCACAACTTGGTCTTGAGCGTATCTATATCAAAGACCTATCTTTTGAAGTGCCAACAGCTGAAGTATTTACCAAAGAGTGGCAACCAGAGCTTGATATCAGTCTTGCTACTGCATCGATAGACTTAGATGAAGACCATAAAGAAGTCGTACTTACTGTTAATGTTACTGTAAAAAATGGCGGTTCAACAGCGTATATCGCCGAAGTGCAACAAGCAGGCATTTTCTTATTAAAAAATATTCCAGAAGGGGATTTGGAACACTTGCAACAAGCATACTGCCCAAATATCCTATTCCCATATGCTCGTGAAGCGATTAGCGATTTGGTGTCTCGTGGCAGTTTCCCACAGTTGCTCCTTGCCCCAGTCAACTTTGACCAAGCCTACCTACAAGCCCAAGCAGAAGCAAAGGATAATGCCTAAGCTAGGTATCTAGAACGGGTTTTAAAAATAAGCAGTCTTATGATTGCTTATTTTTTTATTTAGTGTTTGAAGATGGGCCTATCTTGGGTAAAAGACTTTGTATCTGAGTAATTAATCAAATAATTAAAATGCCCATGTAGAGAGTACTAAGAGAAGATTTTTGCCTTGCGTCTAGGGGTGCTGATTTCTTCTAGAGTGATTTGATTAAAACTTCGGCAGTTTGGCTGTGGGCGAAAAATATCACGGGTTAAGGCGGCGATTTCATAGATGGCACGGCGAGAATGTATTAGATTGTTATCAATATTTGTCCAGCTAAGTGGCACAGCAAGCGGTGCAACAGCAGGGGTGGTTGAAATATTCATGCGGGCAAACTGGCGGCGAGCCCGAGCCATGTGGTAGCGGTCGGTGATGAGATGTACATGAGCAGGAAGTTCGTGATAAGAGAGTAGTTTGGCAGTAAAGACGGCATTTTCACAGGTGTTCATGCTGGCATTGTCACTGATGATGATGGGTCTTGGTTTGGCACTAGAGAGTGATAGCTTAAGATAATCTTGTAGCCATGGTGACTCAACACCACTTGTAATGATGGGTAAGTGGGTTTGCTGATAAGTGGTGGCGGTAGTATCAGCACGGCTTTGGCTATAATGGTTTAAGATGATGTGATTATTTTTTTTGGTGAGACCACCACCAAGCACTACCAAAGCCGATGATGCTTGGTGGTCGTCAGACAGCGTAATGGTACTAAAAGCATTAAGAAAAAGCACGCTTAGATTGGCAAAAATTGGCGTAAATGGTGAGATAATAGCAAAGATAACCACCAGTGCCACAATAATGAATGTTCGCCAAATGATTTTTAGTGTTTTTTGCCGTACTGTCATGGAGAGCTTTGACCGTCGGTGGTTATCCATACAGGTTCACGCACAAGTTGAATGCCAAATTTTTGTAAAATGGTGTCAATGATCAAAGATTGTGTCGCCTTGATATCATCTTGACTGGCAGTGTACGGAGTATGATTGGTTAGTACTAGTGCTTGTTTTTCGTGAGTGAGTATTGGAAAAATCCCCTTGCCTTTAAGTCCTGCTTGGTCAATGAGCCAACCTGCAGGGATTTTTATGTTGCCATCATCAATGGGGTAGCTTGGCAGGGTGGGATACTGTGCTTGCAATGTCTTAAAATCACTCATGGCGATGATGGGATTTTGAAAAAAAGAACCGCAGTTTGCTAATATGTTGGGGTCGGGTAATTTATCAGAACGAATCTGCACAACAGCATCAAAGACATTTTTGGGGCTTGGGGTGTCTTTGTACTGAGCTTTGGCAAACTTATGCGATATGACAGCTAGGTCGCCATAGTTGGTGAGTACTTTATCGTTACTTGTATGCAGTTTGAACACAACATGACTAATCAGGTAGCGATTGGGGCTGTCCTTAAAAACACTGTGCCGATACTCAAACTGACAAGCAGTGTTGTCAAATTCAAGTTGCTCACCTGTCGTTAAATCAAAAGCGATAACGTTGATAATAAAATCAGAAACCTGTACGCCATATGCTCCAATATTTTGCACAGGGCACGCCCCCACAAGACCTGGTATGAGTGCCAAGTTTTCAAGTCCATACCAACCTTGATGTAAGCAGTGCTGAATAAAGTGATGCCAATTTTCCCCGCCTGCCACCTTGATATTGACGCCATCGTCATCATACGCAATCACCTCAATGCCTTGGTATCTAGGTAGTAAGACTAGACAGTCCAACCGGCTTGGTAGTAGCACATTACTACCCCCAGACAGCACAAAAATGGCTAGGTCTTGTTGTTTGGCGAAGTTGATGGCATGGGTAATGTCATCTTTTAATGTGTTGGCATCATCTAAAATCATCGCATGACTGGCGATACAGGATAATGCCATGGTGTTATTTTTGGTGAGATTGTACTGCTTGATGATTTTATCATGCGTTGTTTCGGTCATGATTTACCTCTTGTTGCCAGCGGTCTAACCAACGATGGCTGACTTGTTCAATATGCTTGAACATACTTTTAAAATCACTCATGTCGCCATAGTAAGGGTCGGCAACTGCTACATCATCAAACATGGTTACTTGTGCGGTCGCATCGGATGGCATGATTTTTTGCAGGTCTTTTAGATTGTTATGATCCATCGCAAAAATTATATCAAAATCGTAAAAATCATGTTGCTGAACCTGTCTGGCTCTTAGAGTGGATAGGTCATAACCTTGTTGGTTGCCCGTAGTGATGGCTCGTTCATCAGGCGGGCTGCCGATATGATAACTGGCAACACCTGCTGAATCAAAGCGTATATCAAGCCCTTGTTTTTTGGCGTGCTTAGCCATGACGGCTTCAGCAGTAGGACTGCGACAGATATTACCAAGACAGACAAATAAAATAGATGTTGGATACATAGATATTTTTGCTCAAAAAACCTGCAAAGCAGTATCTAAATTAAGTAGTGGATAATAAAAGTGGCACAAAACCATTAAATGTTCATTTTAACACAAAAAACCCAATCATACAGGTGCTATTGTCGGTATTGAGTGATATGAACCGCTAAATTGCCTAAATATTTTTATGTTTATAAAGTAAAAGATAATCTTGAGTGATTGGCTGTGTCAATCATCCATCTTTTACGCTAACCTAATTTTTGGAATTATATGGCTAGGTAAAAGTATGCTAGTAGGATACACGCATGCTAATTTTATGGCTTACCAACCACTCTTAAAGCGTGCTAAATCTCTGCGTTGTTTCTTGTCAGGCTTGGTGTCGGGGCGAGCAAGGTTTTGTAGTTTTCTTTGCTCGGCAAAAAACTCTCTTGTTGCTATGCTTTCTTGTGTCTCTTCGTACAGCGTGGCGGCCATGGTGGCATTACCACGATTTTCTGATAATGCCTTAATGACTACAATTTTTTCTTCTAACCGAGTGGCATGTCCTTGCCTGATGGCTAAGGTATCGCCCACTTGGAGTTCACGGCTTACTTTAATTTTTTGTCCATTCATGTGTACTTTGCCAGATTCGATGGCTTCTTTGGCAAGAGTGCGGGTCTTAAAAAACCGAGCCGCCCACAGCCATTTATCGGCACGGACTTTGTGTGGGGTGTTTTGGTCGGTGTTTGGGTTTGGTGTTTTTGTCATGGGTTATTATCTTTGATTGACTTGCGATATGGTCATAGGATTTTGATGACTTTAAATATTTCAAACAGTAGCCACATTTTATCATCAAACACCTCAAACTGTTCAAAAAATTGCTGATGAGTATCTTGCCAGTAGGCTAATGACAAATCACCTTCACCCTCTTTTTGTGCCAATTTTTCATCCACATCACAAAAGCGAATGATGAATTGGGCGGTGTTTTGAATAACACAGCGTGGGAGTCCATCCCCATCTGTAATAACCTGTAGACTGCCAACGGGACAAACAGGATTGTCTAAATGCCATTGTAAGGCGGTGCAAGTGGCGGTTTTTGTACCGCTTATTACCAGTTAGCATAACTCATCTGCCATTTGTGGACTGTTGCCAAATGACCAGTGGGGCAGGGAGGAGATATCTAGACAGTCTGCTTGAGTGCTATTTAGTTTGTCAAACATGATTTACTCTTATTTTAAAAAATTACCATTAAGGGTTTCTTAATGGTAATTGATGAGTTTACATTTTCTCAACGGTCTTAATGCCTAATAAATCCAATCCTAATTTTAGGGTGTCAGCGGTGAGTTTAGCAAGCAAAAGACGGCTGGTTTTGATGGGTTCATCGGCAGATAAAATCGGACAATGCTCATAAAATGATGAGAAAATCCCTGCCAGTTCATACAGATAAAGTGCTAGAACATTAGGTGTGCCGTCTTTAGCAAGCGTGCGTAACGCATCTTCAAATTGCAGTAGCTTAAGGGTAAGCGTCCGTTCGTGTTCATCATTAACTAAAATATCGCCTGTCAACTCATCAGGATTGAGTTCTGCTTTAGAAAAAATCGACCGTACACGAGTGTAGGCATACTGCATATAAGGGGCGGTATTACCTTCAAATGATAGCATATTATCCCAGTCAAACACATAGTCAGTGTTGCGGTTTTTGGATAGGTCAGCGTATTTGACCGCACCGATTGCAACCGCCTTAATAAGAGTCTGTTTTTCGCTTTCGCTCAGTTTGGTTTGGCGTTCACTCATCAATGTTGTGGCTCGCTCAATGGCTTCATCAAGTAGGTCGGCAAGTTTTACTGTGCCACCTGTGCGAGTCTTAAAGGGTTTGCCATCTTTACCTAGCATCATACCAAAGGTAAAATGATTCATCTTAAAATCATCAGGAACAAATCCGCCAAGTCTAGTGATTGCCCACGCCTGCTTCATGTGTTGGGCTTGGCGTGCATCAGTAAAGATGATGACTTCATCAGCTCCTAGTGTCTTGTAACGATAATGAGCGGCAGCGATGTCGGTGGTGGTATATAAGAAACCGCCATCATTTTTTTGGACAATCACCCCCAAAGGATTGCCTTCTTTATTTTTGTATTCGTCCATATAGACGACTGTCGCCCCATCATCTTTGGTGGCAATGCCTTTTTCAATTAGGCTATCAACCACGCCTTGTAGCATTGGGTTGTATAGACTCTCGCCCATAATGTCTTTTTTGGTTAAAGTAACATTGAGTCTGTCATAGGTGGCTTGACACTGATTCATGGTAACATCTACCAGTTGCTGCCAGAGTTTTAGGCTGTTTTCATCACCGCTTTGGAGCTTGACGACATTTTGGCGAGCGGTAGTGGCGAAGTCTTCATCGCTATCAAACTTAGCTTTGGCGGAGCGATAAAATTCTTCAATATCGGACAATGCCATCTCGTCAGTGTCGCCAGTTTGTACAAGCTTAAGGTAGGCAATCAGCATGCCAAACTGTGTACCCCAGTCGCCAATGTGGTTGGCACGAATGACGGTATTGCCTAAAAATTCTAAGGTACGCACCATGCTATCGCCAATAATGGTGGAACGCAAATGTCCAACATGCATTTCTTTGGCGACATTGGGAGCAGAATAATCCACGACAATTTTTTTACCGCCTGTGGTATCAATGCCAAGCGTAGGGCTGTTTAGGGCGACTTGAGCAGATTTTTCAAGAAAGTCATTGGCAAGAAAAATATTGACAAAGCCTGGATCTGCAATTTCGGTTTTAGCGATAAGCTCATTGGCAGGTAGATTGTCTAGCACGCTTTGGGCAAGTTCTCTTGGGTTTTTGCCTAGTTTTTTGGCAACTCCCATCATGCCGTTGGCTTGGTAGTCGCCAAATTCTTTTTTGCTTGATGGCTTAATGACGGGGTCGGCACCCATGTCTGCCCCTGCACTGGTCATGGCGGTGGTAAATAGGTCGTGTAGCTTAGATTGAATGTTCATGATGACTCTTATGGTTTATCAAAGTGAATAAAATCAATAATAATGAAAAATAGGAATAAACAGATAATAATACCAAAAAACAACCAATTTTTGGAAAAAATTTATCACATAAATATTGATGCGGTCATGATGGTGTTAGATGATTTTGATTTGTCTTAAAGCTGTTGTTGTATCGGTTTTGAAGGGGGTTGGCTGATTTTTGGGTGTGATGATTATTGAGTATCATGATTAAAAGTCTCTTGCAAAAAAAGACGAGTTTTAATAAAGCTCGTCTTTTTGTTGGCTACTTTAAAAACACTCCGTAGCCAATATTGTTCGTTAAATCCTCACATTCATAGCCAATCTCGGTCAAAGCATCTACAATGTGTCGCAATGAGTTTTTACTGGCCTGTAAGCCAACCAGTACTCGACCTTCAGCAGCACCGTGATTGCGGTAGTGAAATAGCGTAATGTTAAAATCTTGCCCTAGCTTTTCAAGGAAATTTAATAATGCCCCAGGGCGTTCAGGGAACATGATGCGAAATAGGCGTTCATCGGTCAGTCGTCCATGCCCACCAATCAGATAGCGGATATGTGTTTTGGCAACTTCATCATCGGTTAGGTCATAAGCTTCATAATTGTCTTTATCAAAAATCCGCATTAAAGTGGTTCGTTCAGCTTGCCCTTCTTTTAAGCCAATACCGACAAAGACTTGGGCGACTGCTGGGTTGGTGGCATCTAGCCGATAGTTAAACTCGGTGATGTTTCGCCCCTCTAGAACACGGCAAAAATCCAAAAATGCCCCTGTCTGTTCTGGTAATCGCACCGCAAAAATTGCCTCTTTGTTCTCACCAATCTCGGTGCGTTCGGCAATATAACGCAAGCGATCAAAATTCATGTTCGCCCCTGATATGATTGCTACGCAGTTTTTGCCTGCTAGGTTATGCTCTTTGGCATATTTTTTAAGACCTGCCAGTGCTAATGCCCCAGACGGTTCAACGATATGGCGATTTTCCTCAAATATGTCTTTGATGGAGGCACAAATTTCGTCATTATTACAGGTTATCACATCATCAACAACCTTGCCTTGACCATTTGATTTGGTCAAATTGACGACATCAAAAGGAATCTGACCGATTTGGGCGACCGCCACACCATCGGCAAATAAGCTAACCTGTGGCAGTCGAGTTCGCTCGCCATCGGCTAAGGCGACTTTTAGGCAAGCAGAGCCTTCAGATTCTACTGCAATGACTTTGACATGAGGGGCAACCTCGCCTAAAAATGCTGCTACGCCTGCAACAAGCCCACCACCACCGACAGGCACGAAGACATACTCCATCTCTCTCCAGTCTTGCGATAGCTCTAATGCTACCGTGCCTTGACCTGCAATCACAAGCTCATCATCATAAGGGGCGATGTAGGTCATGCCATCGGTATTTGCCTTATCCATAGCAAATCGGTTGGCTTCATCAAAGCTATCGCCATGCAGATAGACATTGCCTCCAAAAGCCTTGACCGCCTGCACCTTGATATCAGGGGTGGTTTTTGGCATGACAATTAGGTTGTTAAGTTTTAAGCGATTTGCTGAATAAGCAACCCCTTGAGCGTGATTGCCAGCAGAGGCACAAATAATCCCCTTTACCTTTTGTTCGTCTGATAGCTGACTGATTCGGTTGTACGCCCCACGCAGTTTAAAGCTAAATACAGGTTGCAAATCCTCTCGTTTTAGGCGAATGTTATTACCAAAGCGAGTGGATAACTTTTCTGCTTTTTCAAGCGGTGTACGAACGGCAACATCATAGACGGTGGCTGTGATGATGGCACGGACATAGTCGGATAGGGTCATAAGGTTTCCTTAGTATCTTATTTTACAAATTTTGGTTAGCGATTTGGCTTGTTGGGTTTTTGTGATGAACTTGCTTGTTTTGACTGATTGGGTTTAAACATGGCTGTTAAAAGTGTGCTTTTAGGACAAATGACAATCTGTAAATTTTGCTTGAGTGTTTATCAATCACTACCCTTAATCAGCTGTGTCATGAATCTGCACATCAACCATATGGTTGCCAATCAAGCCAATGTTGCTGTCATTATAAGCTTATTGTAGGCGAGTTTAAAACATTTGCCAATCATCAGTTGATAAAAGTTTTTATTTTAATAAGTTTTGGCGGGCGAAATAATCATAAAATCATTAGCCATCACGCCATCAGTATAAGCCAATGATGAACTGTTGCGCCTAAGATTGCAAACTGGTGTGTTGTTTTGTGGGTGTGATGGTGATATTTCTATGTACATAGGGTAAAAAATAAGATTGGCAAAAACCAATCTTATTTTATGTGTTAAGTTATGAAGTTTTAAGCATCTAACTGTGCCATCACTTCATCGCTAAAATTGACATTGGTATAGACTTCTTGGACATCGTCCAAGTCTTCTAGCATATCAATCATTTTTAGTACCTTTTGAGCATCGTCAATGTTATCAATATCAGCAGTTGTGCTTGGCGACATGGTAACTTCAGCACTATCCGCTTTTAGACCTGCTTCTGCTAAAGCATCCACCACCGCACCAAAGTCGTTTGGTTCTGTGATGACCAAAAGGCTCTCGCCGTCATTTTCAATATCACTTGCCCCAGCTTCTAGGGCGATTTCCATGACTTTGTCTTCAAGTGTAACATCATCAAATACAATCTCACCACGCTTAGAAAACAAATATGCCACTGAACCTGATGTACCAAGATTGCCACCATGTTTAGAAAATGCGTGGCGTACCTCGCCAACAGTACGATTGACATTATCGGTCATCGTCTCTACAATGACTGCCACACCGCCTACGCCGTAGCCTTCGTAGGTAATCTCTTGGACATTGTCTCCTTCGCCACCACCTTGACCTCGCTCAATGGCGCGCTTGATGACATCTTTGGTCATGTTGGCAGCATTGGCTTTTTCTAAAACAGCACGAAGACGGGGGTTGTTGGCTGGGTCTGGATCACCACCTTTACTTGCAGAGACGATTTCACGGATAATTTTGGTAAAGATTTTGCCTTTTGCGGCATCTTGCTTGGCTTTGCGATGCTTGATGTTCGCCCATTTACTATGACCTGCCATATTACACCTTTAAAAATAAAAAATTGAAATGAAAATGGCGACATTATACAACAGTTGTGGGATTTTTTCTATGGTCATTGTGTCCTAGTGCTTCTAATTGCCCAACATTTTCTTTCAAAAAATCAATCATGTATCGCACCTTAATTGGCAGAAGGCGAGTGGCGGTCAAAATGATAATTGGCACAGGTTTGCCCTGCCAATCAGGCAATACTGGTATAAGCTCTGTGTCAGCTGCAATATTGGGTAGTAATGCTATCCCAAGTCCTTGTTTGGCCAGTCCACTTAGTAGGCGAAAGCTGTTGGAATGATAGAGCATTTTGGGGTGGGTGGTCAGCACCTGCGTATCACAAGATAGCTCCCAATCCAAAACCCCTAAAAATGCCAAACCGTGATGATGAGCCAGTTCATCAGGTGTTTTGGGTGTACCAAGCTTGTCTAAGTAGGCTTTTGATGCAAATAACCGCAAGCTAGATTGGCTTAAAGGATGGACAATGTAGTGATTTTCTTTTGGTATGCCTGCCCGTATTGCCATATCCACACCGCCTGCCAAAAGGTCAGTTTTTTGGGCGGAGACATCAATGTGGAGTTGGATTTTAGGATATTTTTGATAAAATTTAGGCAAAATGGTCATGAGCCAATCTGCAATTTCGTTATTCACAGATAATTTTAATACCCCTTTGGGTTCTATTTTTAGGCCATTCATCGCCTGATGGGTGCGATTAATTTCATCTACGATGGCTGTTGTGCGTTCAAAATAAAATAGTCCTGCTTCAGTGAGTTCTAATTTTCGTGTGGTGCGGTGAATGAGTTTTAGCCCCAGATGATTTTCAAGTTCATTGATTTTTCTGGATAAGGTGGACTGGGGGATATTTAGAGTTTGGGCAGTTTTGCTAAAACTTTTGTTTTTAACCACTGCCACGAACAAAACCAAATTGGCTAATTGTTGAGGATTCTGCATTATTATACCATATATGGATAAATGTTATCTATTATAGCTATTTATTGGATAATAAGAAAGCTCTATAATATCTCATACTTCATAACATATGAGAAAAAATATGCTCTATATTAGAAAATCTTCTGAGCGTGGTCATGCTAATTACGGCTGGCTAGATACTCACCATAGTTTCTCCTTTGCAAATTACCATGACCCTGCTTTTATGGGTTTTTCTGACCTTAGGGTCATCAATGAAGACCGCATTGCTCCAACCATGGGTTTTGGCACACATCCGCACAAGGATATGGAGATTTTGACCTATGTATTAGAAGGTGCTATTGCCCATCAAGACAGCATGGGGAATGTCAAAGATTTTCAGGCAGGCGAGTTTCAGATTATGTCGGCAGGCACAGGCGTTACGCATTCGGAGTTTAATCCAAGTGATGACACAACCTTGCATCTACTGCAGATTTGGATACAGCCTAATGTGCTTGGCGTTACCCCAAGATATGATCAAAGACGCTTTGCCGATAAGCAAGGGGGCGTGCTGATTTTATCGCCAACAGCTGAGCATGAGTCATTTCAAGTCTATCAAGACATGAAATTATGGCGATATCAATATGCCAAAGACAGTACTGATACCATCACTTTGGATACCAATCGCCACTACTGGTTACAAGTGGTCAAGGGGAGTTTTTCTGTCAATGGCAATACTGTCTATCAAGGCGATGGCATGGCAGTTGGTGAAGAGAGTGTGCTTGATGTTATGATAAATGAGGATTGTGAGTTTTTGTTGTTTGATTTACGCTGATGATTGTTAATTTTAATCGCTTAATATTCATCTATTATTTTAGACCAAGTGCTAAGAAATTACTTTTTGTCGTTGGTGATACACAGATGGTGCAACCAATGATGAATTTATCAATATGTTAGGTTTTAAAGAGAAAGGTTATGACAAAACAAGTTGCCGTGCTTGTCGGTTCTGCAAGCAAAAGTTCTTTTAATCATTTGGCGGTAAAGTATTTGCAAAAAATCGCTCCAAGTTCGTGGGTATTAAACATCGTTGAGATTGGTGATTTGCCTTTATATGACCGTGATTTTGATGGTATGGATATTCCTGCTTATACTCGTGTGCGTCAAGCAGTCAAGGCATCAGATGCAGTGATTTGGGTGTCGCCTGAGCATAATGGTGGTTATTCTGCGATGCTTAAAAATGCTATTGATGTGGTGTCTCGTAACCCAGAAGGAAGCCTATGGATTGGCAAACCGCTTGGGTTAATGACGGTCAATGCCAGTGGTAGCACAAAAGCGATTGATGCGTTGCGTGTTATTGCGTCTGCACCTTATATCAATATGCCAACTCTGCCGTTTGGGGCGAGCATTGGTGGGATTTTTGCAGGAGCGTTTGATGGTCATGGTGAGCTGGTTAGTGAGCCTGCTAAAGCCACTTTGCAGGGTTTTATGACTGCCTATGCAGACTTTATAGAGAGCTTCTGATTTTATTTTTTAAAAACCACCAGTCAAACTCATTGGCTGGTGGTTTTTTATGAGAATTTGGGCTAAAATACATCAATTTGAAAAATCAAGAGTATTAATGCGTCCCATTCATTCCTATCGTAAGACACTACCCCTAAAAGAGCGCGTTCATGTCGTCATTGAAGGCACGGACACTCGTGCAGGTAAATTCTTTGATGTCATTTTGCTACTTGGCATTGTGCTAAGTGTGGCGGTGGTTATGCTTGATAGTGTACTGATTTTTAGGTTGCAGTATGGACGGCTATTTCTCTATGCAGAATGGTTTTTTACGGTATTATTTACCATAGAATATATTTTACGGCTATATTCCGCCCCTGACCGCCGCCGTTATGCCTTTAGTTTTTTTGGTGTGGTGGATTTATTGGCACTATTGCCAACTTATTTAAGTCTATTTTTTGTGGGAACGCAGTATCTTTTGGTGGTGCGAATTTTACGCATCTTGCGTATTTTTCGTATATTCAAATTGCGTTCTTATATGCAACAGGCGGGGTTTTTGGCGGCGGCATTTAAGACTTCTCAGCACAAAATCATTGTTTTTTTCATTTCTTTATTGCTTTTGGTTACCATTTTTGGTTCGGTGTTGTATGTGGTTGAGGGTCCAGAAAATGGCTTTACCAGTATTCCTTTGTCTATTTATTGGGCGGTCGTTACCTTGACAACGGTCGGCTATGGCGACATTTCACCAAAAACACCCATTGGTCAAGCGATTGCAAGCATGGTGATGATAACCGGTTATGCCATCATTGCTGTGCCGACAGGTATTTTTACTGCCGAGCTAACCCGTACGATGCGACCACAGTTACATCCTATCAGTTGCCCAAAATGTGGTAAATTTGGTCATGCTTCTAACGCTAAATTTTGCGACCGCTGTGGGCATGATTTGCACATCTAATCCATCTTTATCTTTAGCCATGTATTTTGATTTGATGGCTTATCTTAGGGCCTATGCTTGATGAATATCCAAACTTTATCCAAAAAAGCACCCATCACATTAGTCCTAATCGTCTCTTTTGTGGTGGTGGCGTGCTATCAGCTTCTACAAGGCGTAAGTCTTGATAACCCAAGTTCAAAAGATTTAATCGCTTTTGGCGCCAATTTTTTGCCCTTGAGTTTAACTTATGAGCCGTGGCGATTGGTTTTTAGTGCCTTTTTGCACATCGGATTGATTCATCTGTTGTTTAATGGTTTTGCCATGTATTATTTTGGCATGGTGGTTGAGCAGATAGTTGGCAGGCTACAGTTTTTGGCGTTGTTCTTATTATCGGCAGTGGGTGGTAATCTATTAAACCTTTACATCACTTGGCAGGAAGTCTTAGCAGATGGACGCTTTGGTGTATCGGCAGGAGCATCGGGCGGCATCATGGGTTTTGGTATGTTTTTGTTGGTATTGGCAATCACAAAGACACCCACCATGTTTGTACTAAACACCAAAAGTCTGGCAATCATCATGGGGTTAAACTTTGTGATGGGCTTGACTATTGATGGGATTGATCAGGCAGCTCATTTGGGTGGTGCGTGTATTGGGGCATTGTTCGCCCTATTGATTTGGGCGGTGAGTCGATGGCGACTGTCTGGCGTGTGTTTTTGGTTGTTGTCTATGGTGCTGTTACTTGTCTATGGTTTGATATGGTGGTATCTTCATAATGAGATCATGGCGGTTATGCACGCCATTTAAATGTCCATAAATCCACTTGATTGCCCACCATCACCCCAATCACCGCTTGCACGCCACCGTCTTGATGTCGCCAATCACCCAAAACTACTCTTTTTTTGTTGGTCATCTCATGAATGGCAGGGTGGTGTGTATGCCCATGTATGAGTACATCGCAGGTCGTCAAGGCTTGTTGTACAGCTTGAGAATTGACATCCATGATGTGCTTGGATTTGCCGGATTTGTCATGAGTGGACTTGGCTTTGATTTTGTTGGCAATTTGTCTTCTTTTAGCAAGTGGTTGTTTTAAAATCAGCCAAGCAATAAGGGGGGTTTGGACAATCTTACGGTAGCGTTGATATGCTTTATCATCAGTGCAAAGGCGATCGCCATGCTCTAATCTGTAAAGCTGACCAGACTGTAAACAATAGGGCTCCTTAATCAACCTGCCTTCAAATTCATCGCAGAGTGTCTGACGAATGGCAAAATCACGATTGCCATGCATGACATGAATCTTGGCTGTTGTTGATAAGTGTTGCAGGGCTGATAAAATGGGTGTTAAAAAATGCTGTTTTTTTGCATTATCGTTTAGACTTAGGTAGTCATCATCGCCAATCCAACCATCAAGCCAATCACCCAAAATATACAAATGCGTTAAATTTGGCAAAAAAGACAAATCTTTTAGGAGTGCCAAAAACGCCTGATTTAAAGCAGGTGTGTCTGCTGATAGGTGTAGGTCGCTGACAAAAACCGTGCTGATATCATGCGGACGAGTGGTGATGAGATGATTAAAGTTTTGCATATCTGATGGGGTGGAAAAAAGAAGGGCGAATTATTTTCGCCCTAGTCTTTAAGATGGATTTGGTGGACTGTATCAATAAAATCACCTTAAAGTATGCTAAAATTATTTTGAAATTACTTTAGCAGAGTTAATCACGATTGGCTCGCGTGGCACATCACTGTGATAGCCATAGCGACCGGTTGGTACACCTTTGATTTGATTGACCACATCCATACCATCGGTTACTTTGCCGAATACGGCATAACCCCAACCTTGTGGTGTTGGGCTGCTATAATTTAAAAAGTCGTTATTTTTAACATTAATAAAAAATTGGGCGGTTGCTGAATGTGGGTCGTTGGTGCGAGCCATGGCGATTGTGCCAATGTCATTTTTTAGACCGTTGTCCGCTTCATTCTTAATTGGTGTGCCAGTACGCTTCTCGTTCATGTCGCTATCCATACCACCGCCTTGAATCATGAAGCCATCAATCACACGATGGAAAATCGTGCCATCATAATGACCGCTTTCAACATAGTCAAGGAAGTTGGCAACGGTAACAGGGGCTTTTTCGGCATTAAGTTCAATCACAATCGCACCATGGGTGGTGTCAAGCTGTACAATCGGCATATCCATAGGTATTCCTATTTAAAATTAACAGTGAAATTGACGATATTATAGCAAAGTTTTGGCACAATGGGAAATGCTCAATAAAAATCAGAGTAATTGCATGGAAAAAAATTGTTGACTGCTTGATAATTCTTTATTTAATAAAAATATGCTAGAATAGTGAGATTGACACGACTTGTTTAATTATTTGATGCTTTTTGTTTGATGCTTTAAAAAAATCACCAATTGGAAACTGTTATGACTGAGATGCTATCTGAAAAAAACGACTTTATTCGCCAAATCATCCGTGATGACCTAGCTGTTGGGAAACATGATGGCATCATCACTCGTTTTCCACCAGAACCAAATGGCTATTTACACATTGGTCATGTTAAGTCCATCTGCCTAAATTTTGGTGTGGCAGGTGAGTTTGGTGGTGTGTGTAATTTGCGTTTTGATGATACTAACCCTACCGCTGAAAAGCAAGACTATGTAGATAGTATCAAAGAAGATGTCAAATGGCTTGGTTTTGAATGGGCGGGCGATGTTCGCTATGCGTCCCATTATTTTGATCGGTTGTATGAATGGGCGGTACAGCTCATCAAGCAAGGTGATGCTTATGTTGATTTTCAGACACCTGATGAGATTCGTGAACATCGTGGCGGTTTTGGCAAGCCATCTGTTGAGTCGCCACAGCGTAACGCTACGATTGAAGAGAATCTTGCTCGTTTTGACGACATGAAAAACGGCAAATACAAAGAAGGTCAGGCGGTACTTCGTGCCAAGATTGACATGAATCATGCCAACATGAACATGAGAGACCCTGTCATCTATCGTGTCATGCATGCCCATCATCACCAAACAGGTGACAAATGGTGTATTTATCCAATGTACGACTACGCTCACCCATTATCGGACGCCATTGAGAATATTACACATTCGCTATGTACATTAGAGTTTGAAGATCATAGACCTTTTTATGATTGGGTAGTAGAAAAGGTGGGCTTTGTTAAACCGCCACACCAGTATGAATTTAGTCGTCTTAATATTGATCATACGCTAACTTCTAAGCGTAAGCTAAAACGCTTGGTGGATATGGGTGTGGTATCAGGGTGGGATGACCCAAGAATGCCAACAGTGGCAGGCATGAGACGCCGTGGCTATCCAGCTGAAGGGTTAAGAGACTTTTGTGAGCGAATAGGTATTTCTAAGACCGATGGCGTGGTGGATTTTCGCCAGCTTGAATTTAGTATTCGTAATGCTCTAGAGAATAAAACCGCTCGGGGCATGGCGGTACTTCGCCCATTAAAAGTTACGATTCAGAACTTTGATGAGGCGGTGGCAGATTTTGAGCATCTTAAAAAAGATACGGTTAAAGCTTGCTTGGATAATGGCGTATTATGGCTAACTCAGCCAAAGCACCCAAATGTGGATATGGGCGAGCGTAAAATCCCGTTCACCAAAGAAATCTATATTGACAGAACCGACTTTGAGGTCAGTCCGCCAGCAGGCTATAAGCGACTGTCGCCAGAAAACCCTGAGATTCGTCTGCGTAATAGCTACATTCTAAAAGTGGAAGAATACATCACTGATGAAAAAGGTGAGGTGGTTGAGCTGATTGCAACCATCGATGCTAAGACTTTGGGCAATAATCCAGAAGGTCGTAAGGTTAAAGGGGTGATTCATTGGGTATCTGCCACGCATGGTGTTGATGCGATTGTCCGTATGTATAATCATCTGCTATTAGAAGATGATGAAATTCATCCAGAGGTTACTTTGCATGAAAAAGACATGCTAGATGCTGATACCGATGCCGATACACTATGGATTAAACAACACCTAAATCCTAACTCGCTCACTACTTATCAAGCGGTTGTTGAGCCGTCTTTAGCGAATGTTGTGGGCGGTGAGCGGTTCCAGTTTGAGCGTGAAAGCTACTTTGTAGCAGACACTGTGGAATCTACCAAAGATTTGCCTGTGTATAATCAAATTGTTAGTCTAAAAGATGGTTTTTAATCAATATTTGAATGAATAATTACTAATCAAAAAACCGTCAGTGATTGAACCACACCCCAAAAGTTAGACACTCAGATTCTAACCTTTGGGGTGTTTTTATTTGACCGTTTGCTTAACTAACCAAATAAAACAGCCATAGGATAAATGAAATAAAAATTCTAGCCAGTTAATGCGTAAATGGCGTAAATGTGGTAAAGTAGTCAGCTAAAATGAAGATAAAATAGAGAAGATGATATGAAGATTCTATTGGCTAATCCACGAGGATTTTGTGCGGGTGTGGATAGGGCGATTGCCATTGTGAATGAGGCATTGCGTCGTTTTAATCCGCCGATTTATGTGCGTCATGAAGTGGTGCATAATAAATTTGTGGTGGAAGACCTTGCCAATCGTGGAGCGATATTTGTTGAAGAGCTTGATGAAGTCCCTGATGGGGCGATTGTGATTTTTTCGGCACATGGCGTCTCAAGGGCGGTAGAAGATGAAGCGACTCGCCGAGACTTGACAGTCTTTGATGCCACCTGCCCACTGGTAACAAAAGTACATATTGAGGTGGGTAAATTTGCCCAAGAAGGCATGGATGCTATTTTAATTGGTCATGCAGGACACCCTGAAGTAGAGGGAACGATGGGGCGTTTTGATACCAGTTTTGGCGGTCGCATTCATCTGGTGGAAGATGCTGATGATGTCGCCGGCTTGAATTTTGATGAGGATAAAGAACTTGCCTTTGTAACACAAACAACTTTATCAATGGACGATACGGCAGTGGTCATTGATGCATTAAAACATAAATTTCCTAAAATCAACGCACCCAGAAAAGATGATATTTGCTACGCCACCCAAAATCGTCAAGATGCGGTCAAATCTTTGGCAGAACAGTGTGATGTTGTGTTGGTTGTTGGCAGTCCAAATTCATCAAACTCTAATCGCTTAAGAGAGCTTGCTGAGCGTTTGGGGGCATGTGCTTATTTGATTGACAATGCCGGTCAGATGGATAAGGCGTGGTTTGATGGCGTGGCGTGTGTGGGTGTTACTGCAGGTGCATCAGCTCCAGAGATATTGATTCAAGAAGTATTGGCGACTTTGCAGTCATGGGGGGCAGAAGATCCCCAAGAGATATGTGGCATTGAAGAGAATGTTACTTTTAGTCTGCCTAAGTCTTTGCGTACTTGATGAATATAGCATAAGTAAAGCACAATCAAAGAAACTCAATAAAAAGAAGAACAAAATGACAAAACTTAATTTATCGCCACGCCACATGGGTGAAGTGCCTGAGGAGCTGGTGCAACAGTTTGGTTCATTAACGCTGGCTCGTGTCTTTTTGGCACGAGGTGTTGATGATGTGTTACTGCTTGATACTTCGGTGGGCAGTCTATTGCCTGCAAGTGAGCTAGCAGGACTGGATAAGGCGGCAGCCTTGATTGATCACGCCATTGACGACAAAAGAATCTTAATCGTTGGCGATTTTGACTGTGATGGAGCGACTTCGACCGCCTTGATGGTTCGTTGTTTAAAAGAGATGGGTGCTGATGTGAATTTTTTGGTGCCTGATAGATTTAAGTTTGGCTATGGTTTGACACCAGAGATTGTTGAGTATGGCGTAGCACAATTTGACCCAGAGGTTATTATTACGGTGGATAATGGCATTTCAAGCCATGAGGGTGTTGAGCGTGCCAAAGAGCTGGGTGTGCAAGTCATCATCACCGACCACCACCTTACTACCAAAGCATCGCCAGAGGCTGCTGCGGTGGTCAATCCAAATCAGCAAGGTTGTAATTTTGGTAGCAAGTCTTTGGTGGGTGTTGGAGTGGCATTTTATGTGATGGGGCGAGTTGCTCGCATTCGTAGAGAGACTGGAAAAAAAACCACGAGTGTTGCCAAATATTTGGATTTGGTAGCGTTAGGCACAGTAGCTGATGTTGGTACGCTTGACCAAAATAATAGAATCTTGGTAACACATGGGGTTAATGCCATTCGTGATGGGCGTGCCTGTCATGGGGTACTTGCCATTCTTGAGCAATCTGGGCGATACCATGAGAAAATCAGTAGTGATGACTTGGGTTTTGCCATCGCACCACGCATTAACGCTGCAGGGCGTATGGATAATATGCAAACAGGGGTGGAATGTCTGCTTGCTGACGATTGGAGTACGGCATATACGCTGGCACTTGAATTAAATAAACTCAACCACTCTCGTCGTGCCATTGAGACGCAAATGCGTGATGAGGCATCGCAGATTATTCAAGACCTGCACCTAAATTCATCTGACGAACCGACCCTACCACGAGGCATTGTCCTACATCAAGATAATTGGCATCAAGGGGTGATTGGTATCGTGGCAGGGCGAATTAAGGAGCGACTATATCGTCCAACGATTGTATTTGCTCCTGCTGATGCGAATAAAGTTGGTGATGAAGATTGGATCAAGGGGTCGGCACGCTCTATAGCAGGCGTGCATATCCGTGATGCCATTGAGTCGGTGGCAATCACACATCCTGAATTAATTGCTCATTTTGGTGGTCATGCGATGGCAGCAGGTCTAACCATTAAAAAACGCCATTTTAACACCTTTAAAACGGCTTTTTTGGCGGTGTTAGACGGTTTTGATGAATCAGTATTTAACGAAGAGCATTTCACTGATGGTGAGCTTGCTCCTCAGGATTTTAGCTTAAATTTTGCTCATCGGCTCAAAAATGCTAGCGTGTGGGGCAATGGCTTTGCACTACCAAGTTTTGATGGGGTGTTTGAAGTGCTGAATTTTCGTGTCATGAAAGACAAGCATCTAAAGCTAACACTCCGCTTGCCAGAAGTTCAGTACCCCATTGATGCAGTTTGGTTTAATTTTGATGCGGATAAATGGGATTATCGTGCCAGTCGTGTGCATATTTTGTTCGCCCTAGATATCAATGAATGGCAGGGTAATCAAAGTTTGCAATTACTCATCAAGGATTTAGCGGTTAATCAGATTGCACCGATGGTTGCACCGCACCGTATGTGATAACACCCCTTGTCTTTGGCAAGGGGTTTTTGGCTTGTTTGGGTTGTGATTTTTTGATGATGCTTGCTTGATAGATGTGTTGTAGGGTTGATGGATTAAAGGTTGCTTGGGCTAAAGTATAGTCATCAAGGTTTAAAGTTAATAAGCTAAATGACTGTTGCGACTCTTATTGATATTGCTGTTTTTTTGTGAGTGGTGATAGATAAAATCAAAAAAAACAAAAGCCCTTTCTTATGAAAGGGCTTTTTTAATATGGCTCCCCAACCTGGGCTCGAACCAGGGACACACGGATTAACAGTCCGATGCTCTACCGACTGAGCTATTGGGGAATATTAATTCTTTAAATTATCGGTCTATTTAAAGAATGGTGGGTCGTGCAGGATTCGAACCTGCGACCAATTGATTAAAAGTCAACTGCTCTACCAACTGAGCTAACGACCCAATTTGTGTTGAGTATTATACTAGATAATTTCAACTTTGCAAGTATTTTTTTACTTGAATTATTAGGATAATGGTGGGTCGTGCAGGATTCGAACCTGCGACCAATTGATTAAAAGTCAACTGCTCTACCAACTGAGCTAACGACCCTTATCGCTAATGTGGTGCGTATTATACACCATATTTTTAACTTTGCAAGTGTTTTTTCAATTATTATTTAAAAATAATTAAAATAATGGTTTTTTATAAGTTATCTAAAAAACCATTATTTTGGGATTAGTTATGTGATAGAGCTTCCACAGGGTTTAGGCGTGCGGCATTTCTGGCAGGTAAAAATCCAAATATAATGCCGATTAAAGTTGAGCAGACAAAAGCTACGATGATGGAAGTTGGCGAATAAATCACCCCAATATTATCACTGCCAAGACTGTTAATGACTGCTCCGATGCCAAAGGCAAGTAAAATGCCTAAAATACCACCCAATACGCAAACCAACACCGCTTCTATCAAAAACTGCTGCATGATGTCAGACTGTCTTGCTCCGACCGCCATGCGTACACCAATTTCGCTTGTGCGTTCGGTAACAGAAACAAGCATGATATTCATGACGCCAATACCGCCAACAATGAGTGATATGATGGCAATTGATGAGATGAGTAATGTCATGGTGCTTGTGGCGGATTGGACAGTCTCTTTGATGCTGTCGGTATTCATGATATCAAAATCATCTGTACCATGCCTAGATTTGATGAGGTCAAAGATGGCATTCTCTGCGATGTCAGAGGGTGTGTCGGTATCTACGAGTACCACGAACAAATTGATATGGCTTGTGCCTAGCATGCGGTGCATGACGGTTGTGTAGGGCATATAGATGTTTGGGGTGTTGGTATTGTGTCCAAATGATGAATTTTTGGCAGAAAGTACGCCAACGATTTGCCCTGGCATATTACCCACCATCAGCATTTGACCGATGGGATTGCCTTGTCCGTTAAAAAAAGTTTTATAAGCATTTTGATCAATGATGATGTCTTGAGCAAGAGCGGATATGCTAGCATCATTAAAGCCTTGCCCCATCTCAAGTTTTTCGCCTGTTACCGCCAAATAATCCTGACCAATGCCGTTGATATTGCCTGTGGCTTCGGTATTCTTATAACGGATAGAAACGCTGGTATCCACCTGTGGGCTGACAGACTGAGCATAAGGTTGTGCGGCGACGGCATTGGCATCATCAACAGTTAGATTATCGTAGCCATAGCGACGGCGTGGGTCGCCATAAGGATACCCATCAATAACGGTGATGGTATTGGTTCCTAGTGCGTTAATGTCATTTAAAATTTTGGCTTGCGAGCCTTGACCTAACCCCACAATTGACACAACAGAAGCAATGCCAATGATGATTCCTAGCATGGTGAGTAGCGTCCGCATTTTGTGAGCTTTCATGGCATAGATGGACATTTTAAAGGCTTCTTTTAGGCGGTCTAGCACGCCCAGTAGGGCATTGTTTGAGTCAAAGGACTGCTTGCTGATGGCGGTGCTTTGATGGGTGTTTTGTATCTGATGGCTATTATCTTGTTGCTTGGCATTGTCTGTGTAATAATCAGCGATGACACGACCATCTTTTAATTCAATCACACGCTCAGCTTGGCTAGCCAAACTTGGATCATGCGTTACCATAATAATGGTATGCCCATCATCTTTTAGGCGGTGCAAGATATTCATGACTTCCTTGCCTGAGCCACTATCTAACGCTCCTGTCGGTTCATCCGCCAAAATGATATCACCCCCATTCATTAAGGCTCGGGCAATAGAAACTCGTTGCTGTTGTCCGCCTGAGAGCTGATTGGGTCGATTATTGATTTTGTTGGCTAATCTTAACTGGGTAAGTAGCTCGGCGGCACGCTTGCGTCTTTTGGCGGTGCTTGTGCCTGCATAGACTGCAGGAACGGTAACATTATCTAAAGCATTGATGTCGCCAAGCAGATGATAACGCTGAAAAATAAAACCAAAATGCTCACGACGCAACTTAGCAAGCTCTTCGCCATCCATGTTATCAACCGATTTGCCAAAGATGGTATAGCTTCCACTTGTGGCTTTATCCAGACAGCCTAAAATATTCATCAGTGTGGACTTGCCAGAGCCTGACTGACCAATGATGGCAACCATCTCACCTTGATAAAGCGTTAAATTAATGCCATGCAAAATACGCACATGATCATCGCCTGCCTGAAAATCACGAATGAGATTTTTCACTTCAATGAGCGGTTTTTTTGGGTGTGTTGTCATATAGTGCCATGTATATTGTGTTGTTTGGTTGGTGGTTTTGATGTCTTTTGCTTATCGCATCATCGGCGGTCTGTTGAGTTTTTATTTTGACCGCCTTTACCTGATTCTCCAATGACGACTTTATCACCTGCTTGTAGACCTGATTTTATTTCAGCGTTAATGCGGTTATTTAGACCAACTTCTACCTCTACAATCTTGGCATGACCATCTGCATTCACCACTTGTACGGTGTGTTTATTGCCCACGCTTTGTATGGCGGCAGAAGGAATTGTTAGAACATTTTTGACTGAATCAATAATGATATTGACTTGCGTGGTCATGTCAATGCGAAATTTTCTCTCGGTATTGTCCACATCAAGATAGCCAATATAGTATACAGCCGAATCGGTGCTACTACTGGTGCTAATGTTCTCAGGGGCAGGGTTAATCCCAGTTAATACCGCATCAAACTGTTCGTCAGGCTTACCGATGATATTAAAACGAGCAGGGAGACCTGTTTTGACATTGATGACATCAGCTTCTGATATTTGGGCGTTGATGCGTACACGACTTAAGTCGGCTAATGTAACAATCGTAGGGGCGGACTGCATGGCATTAACCGTTGTCCCTTCTTTTTGGGTAATAGAAACTACTGTGCCATCCATCGGTGCGGTGATGGTGGTATAACTAAGGTCCTCTTGGGCGGTGGATAGATCGTTTTGGGCTTTGTTAATGGCGGCTTTTTGACTTTGAATGTTGGCACGAGCAGCATTGACATCATTTTTGGCATTTTGAATGTTAGCACGAGCAGCATTGACATTCTCCTGTGCAACCTCAACAGCAGCTTTGGCATCGTCGTAGTCTTGATGACTGACTGCATTGATTTCTACCAAGCCAGACAAGCGTTCTAGTGCCTTTTTAGCTTTATTAAGTTCGCTTAAGCGTGCATTTAGGATGGCGGTATTACTACTGATACTGCCTTGGGCGGATTGTAGGTTGCTTTGGGCTTGGGCGAGTGATGCGTTAGCTTGTTGTAGGTTTGCCTGTGCGTTTAACACGGTGTTTTTTTGTCCTACTTGGTTGATTTGAGCGATGATATCGCCTTTTTTAACCTCATCACCAATTTCAACATATAGCTTGACTATTCTGCCCGATACCTGAGCCCCAACATCAATGCTTTTGATGGGTTTAACTTTGGCTGATGACATAACCACGCTTTCGATATCGCCCATCGTTGCTTCGGCTGTTAGATAATTAGGCGGAGCATCTTTGGTCTTAAAGAAATGATAAGCTAAGGCTGATGATAATAAAATAACCAGAATGACGATTAGCCATTTTATCATGGGTGGTAATTTGTGTTGCTTGGTGAATATTATAGTCATGGCTCGGCTTTCCAATTTTAGTATTTAACTAAAATCAATCTTATGCTACTGATAAAACGATGCAAAGATGATTTGAATATAAAATGATGATTTGATTATAACATGATCATCGGTTTTAAGGTTGATAAAATGCTTGGCTTGAATAACAAAAGAGCGATAAGTCTTTTTTGATAAAATTTATGGGCAATGCTTAAAGTGTATAAGTTTTAATTGAGCTACTTAATTTGGCGGTTACTGGCATAAGAGTGGATATTTAAAATGATGATTGTTGCTAGATTGATTAACTGTGAGTGGTTGGGGGTTTTAGTTAGTCTGCCTTAACTTAGTGTATACGGCTTTGTTGTGATGATAAACCGCACATTGATAGACACAGTTGCCTCATCATTAACCAAACATCGGCATCATAAATGCCTTTAATGGCACAGTCAATCTCATAAATCCATCTAAGCCAATTACCACTCATGCCATGTGTGCGGTGGGCGGTTTGGGTGTATGATTGAATTTTGCTTTGCCAAATACCCAGATCACCTGCTGATTTGCCTGATTGTAACTGTAAAATAAGCCTTGCGTCTTTATTTAATGCCCATAATATGATGCTCGGGGCAGTGCCAACATCTTGTAGGTGCTGTAAGATATTCAAGGCTTTGGTAGCATTTGCCATGAGTAGTTGTTCGGACAAATCAAATACGCTAAATTCAGCCCCATCAACCAAGCAGGTATTTAGCATGGCAAGGTCAATAGGTTGTGCGTTATTTGGGTATAATAAAGACAGTCGCCACAGGTTCTGATGAGCGGTCAGTAGATTGTTTTCGGTGTGTGATAATAAAAGTTGCCACGCATCGGGTGTTAGGGTGATCCCTAACTGCTTAGCTTGTACCTGCAAAACATCATGACGCATCTGCTCGTTATAAATATTGGCATCAATAATAAGACCATGCGTGTCAAATAGCTTAACCGCTTTGGTGGCTAGAGACTTTTTATCTTGTTTGGGTAAGTACCAAATCAGATGATGGGGGGTGCTTTGGGCAATACGCTCAAGTGTTGCCATAATGTTGGCAAGACCTTCTTTGTCGGCTTTAGGTTTATGATTGCCACTAATAATGATTGCACTGGTATCACCAAATAGACTTAAGCTATCAAGTTCAGTAACCACCTCGCTCCATGACTTAGAGCTACTAAGCTCAATGCGTTTGATGGTTTGTTCATTGGCACGCCAGATGGGACGACAGGCATCAATCAGCCAAGAAATCATGAGTGGCTCATCAGAATGCACCAACCAAAAACCTGTAATGGGTGGTGCATTTTGTGCAGTTAATAACTGCTTAAATAGTGGTAAAAAACGCTGCTGCATGAGCCTATCTTATTTTGATTTGGCGTAATACTGTTCGGCGATACGCTGTGCCAGATGTTCATACAGCCATTGCTTGGTTTTTTCGCCTTGCTGATCTAGCGTGATGATACTAGCTTCGTTATATTGATAGCTTTGTTCTACTTGGATTGGGTGTTTGTGTGTCTGATTGTTAATTGTATAACTGACATCCGCCATCAATACCAAGCGAACCTCTGTCAATGTACCTACCAGTTCATAACGGCGAAAACGCAAGTTGTCCACCTTAATAGTGTTGGTGGCATCAGCTTGGTTTGTGATGCCAAGTAGCTGTAGCTGTTTTGATAAGGGTTGCTTGAGTGCTAACGCTTCTTGATTGTCCGCCAGTATGATACTTGTGGTGGCATATAAGGGGCTGGCTGATACGCTATTTTGGGTGCCACGCAGGGCAAAGCCACAAGCACTAAGGCTTGTTGCTATTGCCATAACTAGGACGGGTGCTAGGGTTTTTTTCATAAAGTTTTCCTAAGCAAATATGACCTACAGTGTGGTTTGTGTTATCCTGCAACAACAAAGCTGACCAGTTTGTTTGGTACTACGATGGCTTTTTTGATGTCGCCTGTTATGAATTTATCCACACCTTCAGCTGATTTGGCAAGTTCAATCAAGCTGTCATTGTCTAAACCAGTAGCAACCTCCATCTTGCCACGCACTTTACCATTGACTTGAATGACCATTGTCATGGTGTCACTTACTAATGCTGATGTGTCAAGTGCTGGGAAGGTAAGTGTGCGACTATCAAAACCAAACGCTTCTAATAGATGCTCTCCCGCATGAGGTGCGTATAAAGACAGTATGGTTAGTAGGGCGATGAGTGATTCGTGGCGAGTTGCCAAATCACCATCATCTTTTACTGCAAATGCTCCAATGTCATTAGCAAGTTCCATCAATGATGATACAGGTGTGTTGAGAGTCAAATGTTCACCTAAAGCTGTATCAATCTTAGAGATGGTCTCGTGCGTCTTACGGCGTAGGTCTTTGGCAGGTTTTGATAAATTGGTAGTATCAATGACAAGGGCTGACTTATCCACGCCTTTGATGGCAGTTAGATGCTCATCGCTAAGTCGCCATACTTTCTTGACAAAATTGTAAGGACCTTTTAGGGCAGAGTCCGACCACTCTAGCGTTTGGTCGGCAGGAGCGGTAAACATGGTATAAAGTCGTACTGTGTCCGCTCCGTACTCATTCATGATGGTCTGTGGGTCCACACCATTGTTTTTGGATTTGGACATTTTTTCTATTTTGCCGATGATGACAGGCTTGCCATCTGCTATCAGTACTGCTTCATTGCCACGCACTTCTATCTCATGGGGGAAGTAATAAGTTTTTGAACCATCATTATTTTCACGGTAGAAAGTCCCTGCTAGTACCATGCCTTGTGCCAGTAGGTTCTCAAAAGGTTCTGCCCCTTTAACCAATCTTTCATCACGCATGACTTTATGGAAAAAGCGAGCATACAACAGATGTAAGATGGCGTGTTCAATACCGCCTACATATTGGTTGACAGCTAGCCACTTGTCTGCACCTTCTCGACCGACCATTTGGGTGTCATCATGGGGAGTGGTGAAACGCTGAGCGTACCAACTACTTTCCACAAAAGTATCAAAGGTGTCGGTCTCACGCTCGGCAGATTGACCGCATTTAGGGCAGGTGCAGTTGACGAATTCTGGCATGGATTTTAAGGGGTTGCCTCGACCATCAGGTACGACATCAGTTGGCAGTACGACAGGCAAATCGCTCTCTGGCACAGGCACTGTTCCGCAATACTGGCAGTTGATCATTGGAATAGGGCAACCCCAATAACGCTGACGACTCACGCCCCAATCACGCAGGCGGTATTGAGTGGTAATCTTGGCTTTCTCTCCCACTAATTCTAGGATTTTGGTGGTGGCGGTGTCTTTATCCATGCCATCAAGCACGCCAGAGTTTATGCACACACCGTCTTTGTCAGAATACCACTCTTGCCATGCGTCTGTGCTGTACTCTTTATCTTTGAAAGTAATGACTTGTTTGATGGGTAGGTCATACTTTTTGGCAAATTCAAAATCTCGCTCATCATGAGCGGGAACACCCATTACCGCCCCTGAACCATAACTCATCAGGACATAGTTGGCAACCCAAATAACCACAGGATCACCTGTTACAGGATGCGTGGCAGTTAAGCCTGTATCCATGCCGACTTTTTCAGTCTTGGCAAGTTCTGCCTCTGCCACAGAGCCTTGTTTGCATTCGCTGATAAAGGCTTGTAAAGCGGGGTTGTCTTGGCTAGCATAGGTGGCAAGGGGGTGCTCGGCAGACACTGCAAGATAGCTTACCCCCATTATGGTATCAGGGCGAGTGGTAAAGACAGTGAGTTTGTCTACTTGTCCGTCTAATTCATAAACAAAATCAAGCTCCATGCCATGGCTTTTGCCAATCCAGTTATGTTGCATGGTAAGTACTTGTTTTGGCCATTTGTTTTCTAGCAGTTTTAAATCGTCAAGCAACTCGTCTGCATAATCTGTGATTTTAAAATAATACATTGGGATATCATGCTTTTCAACAAGTGCACCTGAACGCCAACCACGACCATCGATGACCTGCTCGTTGGCAAGTACGGTATTATCCACAGGGTCCCAGTTTACGGTGGAAAGTTTTTTATAAACCAAGCCTTTTTTATAAAGTTGTAAAAACAGCCATTGCTCCCATTTGTAGTATTCAGGGGTGCAAGTGGCAAACTCACGAGACCAGTCAATTGATAGACCTAGCGACTTTAATTGACCACGCATATGCTCAATATTTGCCATTGTCCATTTATAGGGAGCGACTTTATTGTCAATGGCGGCATTTTCGGCAGGTAAACCAAAAGCATCCCAGCCCATCGGTTGCATGACATCGTAGCCCTTTTGACGATAATAGCGACTTAGCACATCGGTGATGGCGTAGTTGCGTACATGCCCCATGTGTAGCTTGCCACTAGGGTAAGGGAACATTGAGAGCATGTAACGAGTGGGTTTGCCGTTATCACAGTTATCCGTGTGGTAGCGGTTATCGGCTTGCCATTTGGCTTGTTGTGTCTGTTCAATGGATTTAAAATCGTAATCGTTTAGGCTCATGGCTATCTCAGATAATTATTGGGTAAAATGTTGGAAAATTAACAGGTTATTATAGCGTAATTTTGATATAATTTGCCAATATTTTTATATCTTAAGGGGAAGTCATGCTGACCATTTATGGTATCAAAAATTGCAACACCATGAAAAAAGCATTTGATTTTTTAAATCAAAATGGCATAGCGTATGAATTTTTTGATTATAAAAAGTCGGTACTTAGCCTAGAGCAGTTTAAAAAATTCGTGGCGACTTTTGGTGAAAAGACCATCAATAAACAAGGCACAACTTATCGTAAGTTTGATGACACCATCAAAAATACACTCATGAGTGGTGATGTCTCTGCCATGTATGAGATGATTAAGAATCATCAAAGTGTGTTAAAACGCCCAATTATCATGGGTGATGATGTGGCTTTGATTGGTTTTGATGAGCATGAATGGGGCAAAGTGCTTGGCGGAGAGTGAGATTGGCCATTATGCTGATTAAAATAAGCATAATGGCAAAATGTATAAAGACACTAGTCATAACAAGATTTTGTGAGTTTTTGACTTTGGTGGTATTTTGGCATTAACCATTAATAGCAATGTTGTCGTCTGTGTGAAGGTGAAGTTTGCCTAATTCATCATTTATTGGAGTTTTTGGTCATTAGCCACCTTCACACAAATGACTTTGTTAAATTAATTGATAAAGTCTGATTCTCTTAAAATCTGTGTGCCTACACCTTCATCGGTAAAGATTTCTAGTAAGCAGGCGTGCGGAACTCGCCCATCTACGATGGTGGCACTTCTAAGCCCTGCTTTAACAGCATCTAAAGCTCCTGCGATTTTAGGTATCATGCCACCACTAATCGTGCCGTCAGCGATGAGATTATCAACATCGGTGGGCGACAAACTGGTCAATACACTGCCCTCTTTATCAAGCACGCCTTTAATGTTGGTCAGTAGCAATAAGCGTTCAGCATTTAAAAACTCTGCCACTTTGCTTGCGACAAGGTCGGCATTGATGTTGTAGGTCTCGCCTTTTTCATCTACGCCAAGTGGGGCAATGACAGGAATAAAATCGCTATGGATTAGCATATTGATTACTTCTGTATTGACATGAGCCACTTCGCCCACAAAGCCCAAATCAATGGCATTGCCATCTTTATCGGTCATGGCAAGTTTGGTTGCTTTGATGAGATTGGCATCTTTGCCAGTCAAGCCAATTGCTTGTCCGCCATGCTTATTGATTAGGTTGACAATGGATTTGTTCACACTGCCACCTAGTACCATCTCTACCACATCCATCGTCTGTTTGTCGGTGACTCGCATGCCGTCTATGCGGTCAGATTCACGACCAAGTTCATTCATGAGATTATCCACCTGTGGACCTCCGCCGTGTACTACCACAGGATGAATGCCTACGGTTTTTAGCAGGACAATATCACGGGCAAATGAACTTTCTAGCACAGGGTCGGTCATGGCATTACCGCCGTATTTGATGACAATCAATTTATCTTTGTAACGCTGAATATAGGGTAGGGCGGTGGTGATGACCTCACTGGTGTGTTTGGCTTCGTCTAAGGTTAGGGATTTGTGTTGCATGGCTATTCCTTTGAAAGTATTGGTAAATGGATTGGTATCCGCTTTGCTTGATTGAATTGGGATAAATAAAAATTACTACTGGGTAGCCAAGTCAATGTCATCATCAATCATTTAATCCCAGAGCTACCAAACCCCCCTGTGCCACGCTCACTATCATCACTAAACTGATCTACAATTTCAAAAGAAGGACGAACGACAGGCACGACCATATACTGAGCCATGCGTTCGGCAGGATTTAGGATAAAATCAGCATCACTTCTATTCCATACTGATACCATAAGTTCGCCTTGATAGTCAGCATCAATCAGCCCCACCAAGTTACCAAGTACAATACCATGCTTATGCCCAAGTCCTGAGCGAGGCAGGATAATCCCTGCATAATTTGGATCTTTGATATAAATCGCCATGCCTGTGCCGATGAGTTTGGTCTCGCCTGCACGGATGATAACAGGCTCATCAATGCAGGCACGCAAATCAATGCCGGCCGAACCGTCTGTAGCACGAGTAGGTAGTGGAAAGTTTGGGTCTGTACCGATTTTGGGATTTAGGAGTTTGACTTGGACTGTGTTCATGAGCTGTCTTTTGCTATCTGTTAAAATGAGTTTGAAAAATAATTGACCAAATGGATTGGGCGAAACATAAAAAGCAGTACATAAAGCAATCTGACAATATGCTAATAACCTGCCTATTATGTGGTTAATGTGGCGTTCAGTGCCATTTGGTTTGCTGTTATTAGGAGGTATTCATATACTGATTTACCCCAAAATAAAAAGATGGGCTGATGATACGAGTGATTGACAATGAAATCAAGTAAAAAACACTAAAAAATTGTAAAAAATCCCATAAAGTTTGGTGAATTGATGCCTTTGCGATACAATAGGTGTGTTTTGATTTTGAGAAAATGTGATGCTACTAAAAGCGTTCTTGGTTATCTTTGCGTGTTTATTCCTTGGTCAGGTGATTGTCATGGGATTTGATTTGCCCTTGCCTGCCAGTGTAATTGGGCTGCTACTATTATTTATTTCATTACAGATTGGATTGGTTAAGCTAAAGACGGTGGAAAAACTTGCCAAAGTGATGCTTGATCATTTGGTGCTGTTGGTCATTCCTGCGTGCATTTCTATCATGCAATACCTTGATGTCATCGCTGATGATGCGTGGATATTGATAGTAGCGACGGTTATCAGTACTTTAGCTGTGCTGGTGGTTACAGGCAAAAGCTATGAATGGCTAAGGCATCTACAAAAATCAACAAAAGGGGTGAAAAATGGCTGAAAGGTCGGTATTGATGCTGTTTTTTGAGCTAAAAAACAGCCCGTTTTTGTTGATTTTTATAATGGTTGGTGCGTTTGAGCTGAGTGTTTGGTTAAGACAAACCTTAAAGCAGCCACTCATTAACCCCACGCTCATCACGACTGTGGTAGTCATCGCATTTTTAAAGCTGTTTGGTATTTCTTGGGAGAGTTTTGAGCGAGCCAGTGGTTATCTTAGTTTTTGGTTACAGCCTGTGGTGGTGTGTATGGCGGTGCCTTTATACATGCAGTGGCAAAAAATCCGAGCCCAATGGCTGCCTATTATTGTTTCTCAGTTCATCGGTTCTGTGGTCGGTATCATAACGGGTGTGTGCCTTGTACAGCTTTTAGGTGGTAGTGAGGATAGTGTCATTGCCATTGCCGCTAAGTCTGTTACCATGCCGATTGCTATTGAAGTTACTAAAGTGTTAGATGGTGTGGTGGGCATCAGTGCGGCAATGGTGTTAATTGCAGGTGTGGTGGGGCAGGTCATGGGGGTGTATGTGCTACATCAAGCACGCATCAGACGGGCAATGGCTCAAGGGTTATCATTAGGGACGGCGTCGCACGCTTTAGGGACGGTGCGAGCCATGCAGATGAGTTCTCATCATATGGTATATGCAACGGTAGGGCTGATTTTAAATGGGGTATTGACAGCTTTTATCGCCCCTGTGATTGTACCGTGGCTGATTGGATTATAGATAACAAAAGGATAGCAACCTAATATTAAAAATACTTTGGATGAACCTAAGAGATTTTTTGTCGGTGGTATCAAAGGTTTTAGATTGGCTTTTTTAATACCTAATAATAGACGACCTAAAATAAGTCGTTCATGAGCAATGGGTGTATTTGATTGATGGCAGGATTTTTAGGGGCATTGCATAATACAATACAAAAACACCGCCAATGACGGTGTTTTGGTTGGTTTTGATGAATACTGCCGATCAATGTGGCAACTTTTGTAAAGAAGCAATGCGATCATCAAGCGTTGGGTGGCTACGGAACAAGCTGGCAATGCTAAAGCCTTGTGATTGACCGCTTGAAATGGCAAAGGCTTTCATGCTCTCTGGCATTTGGTCTGGGTGGGATTGAGCAGGGCGAAGAGCATTTAGTGCGGCGATCATATTATCACGACCTGCTAGGCGAGCCCCCATTTCATCGGCACGATATTCACGCAGGCGAGAGAACCACATAACAATCGCACTTGCCAAGATACCCAACAAAATATCCATGACAATACTGGTAACAAAGTAAGCGATGCCAGGAGAATCACTTTCGTTCTTAAATATCGCCCGATCGACAAAATTACCGATAATGCGAGCAAAGAACATCACAAAGGCATTGACGACACCTTGAATAAGTGCCAGTGTTACCATATCGCCATTTGCCACATGACCGATTTCATGAGCAAGTACCGCTTCAACTTCTTCTGCTGTCATGGTGTGTAATAGTCCCGTTGAGACAGCAACTAGGGCGTTATTTTTGTTCCAACCTGTCGCAAAAGCGTTTGGCTGTGGGTTATCAAAAATACCAACTTCAGGCATGCCGATACCAACGGCCTTTGCTTGCTTGGCAATGGTATCAACAAGCCATTGTTCTGTACCATTTTTTGGGCTTTTGATAACGAGCGTGCCTGTGGATTTTTTTGCCATCCACTTTGACAAAAATAACGAGATGATAGAACCTACCATGCCATATACAAGACACATAACAGCGAGGCTGACATAGTTTAATCCATTTGAGCCATGCACACTGCCCAAGCCAAAGACGCTAGATAAAACACCAAAAACAATGCTAAATACGATTAGAACCGCTATGTTGGTTAATAAAAACAAACCAATTCGCATCATAGCTAATTTTTCCTTTTTAAAAGAATTTAAAATTGGATGATAAAATTACTGAATAAAAAATCAGATAAACATGAAAAAATCTGATTAATGTTATTATAAGGATAAAACTAAAAATTAAAAGCCTTTTACCACCTGATGCACAAAAAATAAACACAATAAGTTGGTATAATTCACAAAAATGGGTAGTGAATCAAAAGTTTTGGCTTGCATTTGGTTCATTGCTGTGCTTGGCGTTGATGTATGGTTTATTCACCGTCTGTAGTGGTGTTAATGTTAATGCCTGTGGGCCGTTCAATCTTTTTGATGGTGGTTGTCATGCTTAAATCCATATTCATCGCTAGCTGATATCCGCCTTGAGATAGATTGGTGTCGTGAGCATATAGGTTTTGATGGCGACTATTAACCTTGTGTACATAGTTTCGTGTTTCTTTAAATGGTGGAATGCCACCATATCGCTTGACATTGGCATGACCTGCGTTATAGGCGGCGATGATGTGGTCTTGATTTGAAAATTTTTGACTAAGCCATGCGATATATTTAACCCCACCTTCGATATTATCAGCCGGATCCCAAACATTGACCACGCCCATATCACGAGCGGTGCCAAGCATGAGCTGCATAAGTCCTTGAGCTCCCATGGGTGATTTGGCGTATGGGTTAAATGATGATTCGGTATGTATGATTGCTTTGACTAAGGCGGGATCTACGCCATGATGAGTAGCAGACTCTCTGATGAGAGTATCATAGGTATTATTGCCAATGCTTCCAATATTTTGGCTGTACGGTATGCTATATTGGATGGGTTTGGTGGGCTTTGTGCCATAGTGAATGTCGGAATCGTATTGACTACTGCTGATATAAGTAAATTTACTTGTACCGCTACCGTTAGACTGAATGATTGTTAATAATTTATCATCAATCTGTGCATAAGCAGAAAGGGTGGATGTACTAAGTGATAAGGCGGTAAGGATAAGCGAAAGGGTTTTTTGCATGATATTTGTTTGGTCAAAAATTGCGTGCATTGTAGCACGGACTTGGTAAATACGCCCAAGCTTCTTTTGTGTGCTTTGGTAACCAAAGTGGGTCATTCTTGCACTCATCTTGATGGCATGATACAGGTCTTGCTGTATTGTCTTGAAAACATCTAAAAATAAAAGGGTGTTAATAAGCACCCTTTTATTTAAATCATCATCAAAAATCTTAATGCTTACTCAAAAATTTTGATGTAAGCAGAGGCTTTCATTTCTTGAATCCAGTCTTCTTGGGCTTGCGGAGCGATACGCTCAAAGATGATCTCACGAGCAATATTTTTGTGAACTTGTGAGGTAACATCACGCTCTCGTATATTATCTACCTTTAGAATATGCCAACCAAACTGTGAGCGAAAAGGTGTGGAGTAGTCGCCTTTTTCGGTGTTTTTCATCACCGCTTCAAATTCTGGTACCATCTGGTTTTCACTTACCCAACCTAGGCTACCTTGTTGCTGTGCTGAACCTGTATCGTCAGAATAGGTGGCCGCCAATTGAGCAAAGTTTGCCCCTTTTTGTAGTTCATTGTACAGTGCGTTGATTTTTTGTTCAGCAAGTGCGGCATTTTGGTTGTCATCAACGCGTACTAGAATGTGGCTGGTTTGCCATTCTGGCATGATGACTTTTGAGCCATCAGATTTTTCTACCACTTTGACGACATCAATGCCTGTGCTACTAACAATAGGATTGGTTGTTTCGCCTGCTGCCAAAGTGGTGATTTGTGGTGCTAGCTGGCGTGGTATGGCGTTTTGATTGATTAGCCCTGTATCCGCCCCTTGTAATTGTGGCTCATAGTCTTTGAACTGATTGAGTATCATACCAAGTGATTTACCACTTTGTAGAGCGACAGCAACTTCTTTGGCGACATCGTGAGCTTTGGCTTTATCTTGACTGTTGGCATTGTCCCTGTAGGGAATACGAATATGCACGAGATGATATTGCGACTGTTTGATGCTGGCAGCCTCAGGCGACTTCAAAAAAGCTTCAATCTCTTGGTCGCTGATATTGATGCGGTTTGACATTTGGTGTTGCCACAAAGCGGTAATCGCACCATCTTCGATGAGCTGATTGCGTAAAGCGGCATAGCTGCCTTTTTGCTTGGCGTCAAGGGTGGCTTGTAGTTCAGATAGTGATTTTAGACCTTGTGCATGAGAGATTTCAAGCAGTTGGCGGTTGATGACTTCTTCATTGGGGGTAACGCCTGCACGATTGATGATACCCATTTGTAGTTTACGGACAATAAGAGCATCTAGGGCGGCGTGTTGAATTTGAGCAGAAGTGGCATTGATGTTATTGGCTCGGTATTGTGCATTTAGAGCGGCGATGGCGGCAACCAATTCACTCTTTAAGATGATTTCGTCATTCACCACGGCGATGATACCATCGGTGCTTTGAGAGATGCTGATATTAGCGAGTGCCATTGGAGTAACACCAAGTGTCGCTGTGGCAAGCATGCCCATCAATAAAGGGCGGATGAAAAATTTGCCTTGCATGAAAGTTCCTTTAATTTTTAAAGTAGTTGCTAAAAGGTTATTAACAAAAAATCTCATTAAGTGTAGCATTTGCCACGCTCATCGTCAAACCCATGAGATGAATTTTACCAAAGTGTTTGAATGGGTAACGATTGGGCAAGATAAATCGTTTGGTGTTTAGTAAGATTGTTGCCATACAGATTGGGTGCTGTCATAGCCAATTACTTTATCGCTCATTAGGCGATTTAACCGACCGCCACTGGTTATGCCGTTTAGGCGAATCTCCGCCATGATGGCGTTGTTTGCTCTGGCTTCTGGGTTTAGGCTATTTCTATAGCGGCGTACATAGACCGACAGCCCATAACAGCAATCTTCGTAGTTGATACCGACTAACGCATCTAATAATCGGTCGTTGCGATAGTCGTACTGAGCTTGGCTTAGGACACGCCAGTGATTGCTGATGGGAAAAATAGCAGCGGCAGTATAAGCGTGCAAAGGCAGTTGATTAAAAGCTGGAGTTTCTTTGCGATTGATGACACCTAGGCTATATAGGCTATGCTCTTTTGGTTGATAGCGTAGTTGTGCATTGATGTGATTTAGGTCATAATTGGGCGTGAATGAACCATCTGATTCTACCCATAGGTTGTTTATTGGTTGTGCACTAACCTGCCAAGCCAATCCTGAGTTGCCATTGTGCTTGGCGATGTTATCCTTTAAACCAACTTTTAAGTTATCCAAATAAAACTGCTGTGCCACACCAGTATGCAGGCGAGTATTGCCATCTTTATCAATGTAGCGATAACTAAGAGCAGGTGTGATGGCATGCAAGTCTTGAATGCGGTCATGACCTAGTAACCATGAGTCAGACAATAGCTGGTCGTAACTGATGGCGGCATAAGCAGCTTCAAAATTTGGAATATTTCGTTGGTCTTTATAGGGGGTGTGGTTATATTTGATGCGAGGGGATAGCACCTGATATCCATCCAAGCTACCATCAAACCAACCAAAAGGTGAGCCTGATTTTTCAAAGAAAGTTGCGGTATCTAGGCTAAATTGTGGGGCGAAGACTGAATAAGTGCCTTTTTTGCCTATTAAATTTTGTGCTGTCAAGCTATCTTCATCGTAAGAGGCGTATAGATGGTTAAGGCTCAGTTTTGGCGTAAGATAGCCCCACGAACGCAGCATTGGATAGCTTGCTGAGAGCTGATTGTACATACGCAAACCGCTTTTTTCGCTTTCTGAATTATCATTGATGGATTTTTTGAAATAAGCAATATTATGCGTACCTGTAATATCAAGTTTATCTAGTGAGCTTGGGATACGAAGTTTTTGACCTAAGGCATCATCAGACTTGGGTAGGGTGTATTCTACCATCAGTTGTGGCAATTTTGAATAGGGTTTATCCTTATCGGCAATGGGCGTACCGTTATGATTTGTACCGCCTAGCGTCTGAAAGGTCTCTGCACGAAAATCAGCATTGAGATGTTCGTTATAATAATTCACCCCAATGCGTCGTGGCAGGTTTAAAGGATTGTTTTTAAGCCCTAGTGTGTCAAAGTCATTTAAATAATCAGTATCTGATACATGGCGATAAGTGGCATAGGCAGAGAGATTATTGATGTTTTTGGCATGCCATTCATGATCAAAGAATACATGATAGCGGTCTTTATTGTTGCGTTTGCGGTCGTTGGGTAAATAGGCGACATCAAAAGTACCTGAGCCATATTTTTTGGTCAAATAACGAAATTCAGCACCAAGCATGGGGTTTTTGTTACTAAACAGGGTTGGTGTTAGCGTTGCATCAAAGTTGGGGGACAAATTAAAATAGTAAGGAATATCAACCTGCACGCCATCACTAGAATTGATTCCCACATTAGGTAATAAAAATCCACTGCTACGGCGAGCATCAATAGGAAAATTAAAATACGGCAAGTAAAATACAGGTATGTCTTTGATTTTGAGTGTGCTGTTTTTGGCAATGCCACGACCTGTATTGGTGTCAATTTCAATGCTGTCTGCATTTAGATGCCATTTGCGTTCAGTGGGCGGACAAGTAGTAAACATGACTTCGTCCATCTGATAGTTGGCGTCGTTGATTTTTTTTAGCTCTTTGGCGTGACCGTGTGCACCGATGGTAGTGCTAGCAAAGGCGACATCTTGGGCTTTAGCGGTTTTGTCTTTAGCATTGTATTGCAGTTTATTTGCCACGCCAATGATGCCTGCACTGCTTTGATTGGTTTCATTTAGCTTTTGCTGACTACTGGATTGATTGACTGGAGTGTGAGTGGGTGTATCGCCAAAGATGACTTGACCTGTTGCTGTAGATTCGCCTGTTTTTGGGTTGAAAGTGATTTTGTCGGCAAAAACTTGTTGACCATTTTGTTCTAAGATGACATTACCTGACAATTCGGCATATTCGTCATTGCCATAATAGCCATAGTCTGCTTGGGCGTAATAAGTACCATCAGTAGCGTCTGGCTTGATTTGCCCATAAGCGTTTTGTTCTGATGAGTGCATGATTTGTGCCTGCGACTCATTCGTTACTTGTCGGTCGGCTGGTTGCTCGTGTCCTAGCTCTTGAGTAAGAGATGTGCGTTCTTGTCTTGGGTGCACCCATACACCTTGGCAGCGTGCTTCATCATTAGACTTGGTATGATAGTAGCTAGATAGGCGCTCAAGGCTACTGTTTTTTTTGATAGGCTGACCGGATTGTGGTGTGTAAGCCAAAGCGTTGGTTGGCGACAACGCACCAAATAATGCCATGTGAATGCTGACAGCCAAGCATAGTTTGGCGTGCTTTGGTTTAAGTAGGGTGCTTTTTGGTTTCACAGTCAAAAACCTTGTATGTTGTCTTTTGATGATAAAGTGTCGTGATGATAAAGCATCGTCATGATTTTTTTGGTTATTTTACACCATTTTTTATGAAAGGTTGTAAGATTTTCATCATGAAATATGGCGATTTTAGCAGAAATTTACAGTACGACCACCAAGAAACATGGTAAAATCTGACCCATCTTTACCAATTTTTATGAGTCTGGGGGCTTATATGACAACACGCCATGATGAGATGATGGTTTTTTTGAATGCCAACCTTGCTACAGGGTTTAGAGTAGAAAGTCTAGCAGGCGATGCCAGTTTTCGCCGTTATCATCGCATATATCTGCCAAATGTCGATGAAAATGGCGTGCCTGTAACTTACCTGCTCATGGATGCACCACCTGATAAAGAAAGTGTGGCAGAGTTTGTTAATGTCGCTGACATGATGTCGGACACGGTGAATGTACCGCAGATTATTGTTCGTGATATTGAGCGTGGCTTTTTGTTATTACAAGACTTTGGCACGGTTGAATTTGCTCACCTTATCCGTGATGATAAGGCAAATGTTGATGCCTATTATACCAAGGCTTTGCAAACCTTAGTTGGGTTGCAAAGTTTACCCACTAAAGTAAACCTGCCTGAATATAGCAAACAAAAACTGTCTGACGAAATGGCGTTATTCACCGAGTGGTTCTTGCCTTATGTTGGGGTTTTGCTCAGTGATGAAGCTAGAGATATCATGCGTGACTTTACCGCCTATCTGCTAGAGAATATCGTAGCACAACCAAAAGTTGTTGTGCATCGAGATTATCACAGCCGTAATTTGATGGTGGACAAAGGCAGTGATGCCTTGGGAGTGATTGACTTTCAAGATGCGGTCATCGGAGCGTATACTTATGATTTGGTGAGCTTGGTGCGTGATGCTTATGTGGATTTTGATGAATCTTGGGTGAATGCTAAGATTGCCGAATTTCATCAGCTAAAACAGCTTCATGGCGACATTGATGACTTTATCAAGGAAGTAAACATCATGGGTGTACAGCGTCATCTTAAGGTGCTAGGTATTTTTGTGCGCCTCTATCAAAGAGATGGCAAGGCTCGCTATTTGGCGAATATTCCTAAAGTCATGAAAGATTTACTAAATGAGCTTGACTGGCTACAAACACATGGTGAAACAGCGGTTGTGCCATTTAAGAGTTGGTTAAACTCGGTGGTTCTGCCTGCTTATCATGCCAAGTTTTCCTAGCAGACTATACGATGGTGAGAAAGTCTGATGGTGGTTGGCTTTATGGCACATTGATGCAAGAACAGCCATTACAAAAACAACCATTATAGGCAAGTTTGTTTTATCAAAATATTTATTTCATTGATTAAAAAGGAAGTCATGAGCATTACACAAGCGATGATTTTAGCGGCAGGCAAAGGTACTAGAATGCGTCCTTTGACTTTAACGACCCCCAAGCCTTTGGTTCCTGTGGCGGATAAGGCACTGATTTTGTGGCACATTGAGCGACTTCGTAGCGTGGGAATCTGCGATATTGTCATTAATGTGGGATATCTTGGTCGGCAGATTATTGATGTGCTATCAGGCATGGATTTAGGGGTGAATCTGCGGCTTTCTGATGAAAGCGTGCTTGATGAGCCACTTGAGACAGCGGGGGGTATTAAGTATGCTTTGGCAAATGGGCTATTAAGAGATGAGCCGTTTATTTTAATCAATGGTGATGTGTGGACAGAGTATGATTTTTCTGGCTTGATTAACCATAAACTGTCTGAGCATTTGGCACATTTGATGCTTGTTGAGAATCCAGAACATAATCTGGCAGGGGATTTTTCCCTAACTGGTAATTTAGTACAGCCAAAAAGCGATGATGCACCTAGCCACACTTTTGCAGGCATTAGCGTGCTGTCGCCTAGACTGATTGATGCGGTGGAGGTAGGCGAGATAGCTCCGCTTGCTCCGTTTTTAAAAACAGCCATGCTAAACAATGCGGTAACAGGGGATATCATGATTGATAAATGGGTTGATGTCGGTACTCTGGAGCGGTTGTCTTATGTTGATGCCTATGCCAGAAAACTAAAGATTGATTAAATAGTTAATAAAATCATAATCTTACAAAATATTTTAGATTTTTATGAAAAAAAGAATTGACACTCTGATAAAAATCTATATAATACGCACCACAACGAACGAATAATGAAGTTGCTTAATATAGTATTTACTTAATCAATTTCAAGTAGTTCAACAGAACATGGGCGGTTAGCTCAGTTGGTAGAGCGTCTGCCTTACAAGCAGAGGGTCAGCGGTTCGAATCCGTTACCGCCCACCATGTTCGCAGCGGTAGTTCAGTTGGTTAGAATACCGGCCTGTCACGCCGGGGGTCGCGGGTTCGAGTCCCGTCCGCTGCGCCATCTTATTTCAAACTCATATGAGTTTGACTTTTTTACCCCAAGTCTCCCCTGTCTTGGGGTTTTTTTGTTTATGTTTTTTTGTTTGCAAGTTGTGTTTTCTTTGCTGTCGCATATTTGAAGAAAAAAGCATTGCTCAAGTCGTACAAGGCCTGCCTGTTGGGTTAAACCGATGTAGGTAAGTGAGGCGTCTATGGTGGCTGTGTATTTGGTGTGGATAGGCTATAATATAAACTTTTACTGTGCTTGTGGTGTGATGAGCGGTGGTTATCATCAGATATGCAAGGTATGAGTAATTGAAACCTTACTGAATAAATATCCTAAAAAAATCGCTGATGTTTTATCAGCGATTTTTTAAATGCTTAGGCTAGTACTGCTCCTGCAGTCATGCTATCAGGCAATAAAACAACTGTCAGTTGCCCATCTTTTTCGGCCGATAAAATCATGCCTTCGCTGATGCCAAATTTCATCTTGCGGGGAGCAAGATTGGTAACGCAGATGACGGTTTTGCCTTGCAAATCTTCAGGTTTATAAAATTTAGCAATGCCACTAAATACATTTCGTGGGTTATTCTCACCGACATCAAGAGTGAATTGTAATAGCTTATCCGCTCCTTCTACCGCATTGCACTCAAGTACTTTGGCGACTTTCATCTTAACTTTGGCAAAATCGTTAATGCCGATAAAATCGTTTTGGTTGGTATTTTCCATAGCTTTACCTTCTTTTTTGTCTTTTTTGCTGTCAGTGGATTGTAGGTTTTCTTTCGAGTCATCAACCATTGCTTGTACTTTCTTGGGGTCAATGCGTTGTAGAAGCGGTTTAAACTCGTTGATGGTGTGGGTTAATACATCAAAACGGGCATCAAAATTTAAGCTCTCTACATTCAAGAATGCTTGTGATTCATTTGATAATGTTGGTAATACTGGCGATAAATAGACCATGATTTTATGGAATAGATTTAGCCCAACCGAACAGATATCTTGAACATCTTGGCTGTTTGGGTGTTCTTTGGCGATTGCCCATGGTTTTTTGTCATCAATATACTGATTGGCAAGATCGGCAAGTGCCATAATTTCACGAATGGCGGTGCTAAACTCACGGTTCTCGTAGTGCTTAATAATGCTGTCGCCTGCTTGGATAAATCGGCTTACCAATTCAGGTTCTACGCAAACATCGGACAGCTTATTGTCAAATTGAGTGTTGATAAACTTGGCACAGCGACTCGCAATATTAACGACTTTACCGACCAAATCAGAGTTTACTTTGGCGATAAAGTCATCAAAATTTAAATCTGAATCCTCTACTTTATCGGATAATTTGGACGCAAAGTAATAACGCAAGTACTCAGGGTTTAGGTGTTTTAAGTAGGTCTCAGCTTTGATGAATGTGCCACGAGATTTACTCATTTTTTCGCCATTGACGGTCAAAAACCCGTTGACAAACAGCGAAGTTGGCGTGCGGTAATTTGCTCCAGATAGCATGGCAGGCCAGAACAAGGCATGGAAATAAACGATGTCTTTGCCGATAAAATGATAGACTTCAGCAGTGCTATCAGCTTTCCAATAATCATCAAAGGACAGTTCGGTTCGTTTGGATTTGATATAATTTTCACAGCTAGACATATAGCCAATGGGGGCATCCACCCACACATAAAAGTACTTGTCCTTAGTGTCAGGGATTTTAAAGCCAAAATACGGTGCGTCTCGACTAATATCCCAGTCATTAAGCCCTGCTTCAAACCATTCATCTAGCTTGTTGGCGATAGAGATGGGTAGTCTGCCTTCGTCTCTTGTCCATTTTTGCAAAAATTCAGCAAAGTTTGGTAGGCTAAAAAAGTAATGGTCGGACGATTTTTCCACAGGAGTTGCACCACTTAGGGTGGAGCGTGGATTGATGAGTTCGGTGGCATTATAGGTTGTGCCACACACTTCACATGAATCGCCATATTGGTCGTCTGCCTTGCATTTTGGGCAAGTGCCTTTGATGAAGCGATCAGCTAGGAACATTTGTTTTTCAGGGTCAAAAAGCTGAGTTACAGGGCGAATGGCGATATTGCCTGCTTGCTTATTAGCAAGATAAATCTCTTCTGAACGCTTGCGGTTGGCATCAGAGTGGGTGCTGTCATAGTGGTCAAATGACACACTAAATCCTGCAAAATCTCGTTCATGCTCAACCTGCACGCCTTTAATTTGCTCTTCTGGGCTAATGCTGTTCGCTTCAGCTCGGAGCATGATGGCGGTGCCGTGAGCATCGTCAGCACAGACATAAATGACATCATGACCCATAGACCGCATGGCTCTTACCCAGATGTCGGCTTGGATATAACCTAAAAGATGTCCCATGTGGATTGAGCCGTTGGCATAGGGCAGGGCATTGGTAACTAATATTTGGCGTTTTGTCATGGCATACCTGTTTTTTCGTTTATCAAAAGAAATGGGTAAATTTTACTATAAATGTTTTATAAAATCACATAAGCAATCAAGATAATAGTTTGGTCGCTTCATAATGACAGTCGTTGCTTGATTGTTTAATCCACAAATTTTAAGCCATTGTGTTTTGATGGCTTGGTATCTGACTGGGTCGGTGTTGTATTTGTGTATTCGTTTGGATCAAAAAATAAGCCTTCGTTAGGATTTTCTTTGGCATAAATACCAATAACAGCTGCCATAGGAATCCACAAATTCTGAGAAACACCGCCAAAGCGTGCTGAAAAAGAAACGACATCGTTATCAATACATAAATCTTTGGTGGCCTGATAGGATGCAGCAAGTACTAAGCGTCCATCAATGGCATATTCTAATGGGGCAACCAAATCAGGGTGGGTGGCATCGATGAGTAGGTAGGCGGTCAAATCATTGTCTTCCATCCATTCATGTAAGGCACGAACCAAGTGAGGGCGTTTTGGGGTGAAAGTCATGGCTACTCCGTGTATTTATCCAGATAGTTGGGTAGAGGTTTTAGGCTATTTTTGAAACTTTGGCGTAAAAATAGTCGTTGTTGATAGTTGATTAGTGGTTTGCAGATATGAGCTGGCAAATGCACACCCATTTTGGGCAGTCGCCAAAAGAGTGGTGCTAATAAGATATCACACCAGCCGAACTGTTCGGATAAAAAATACTCGTGCTTATTAAATAGAGGTGAAAGCGTAATTAGGGAGTTGGATAGACTTTGTCTGGCAATTTTGGCTTGCATCTCGTCAAAGCTATCAGGATGAGTAAGGAGCGTTCTTCCAAGTGATAGCCAATCTGTCTGCAACCGCCACGCAAGTTGTCTGGTTAAGGCACGCTCTTGTGGTGTGGCTGGTAGCAGTTTGGCTGCTCCGTGCCGTTCTTCTAGATACTCAAAGATGGTATTTATCTCATATAGTGCCAAATCACGATTAACCAATATGGGTAAGGTTGCATAAGGATTTAGTTGTGCCAGTTCTTCAGGTCGTTCGTCTTGGATGTAGGCAAGTTCGTATGACAGCTGCTTTTCTTCAAGCAATAATCTAACCACATGGCTATCATAGCCATCATTACCATACAGAAGGAATTGCGACGGTAAAAGATGAGAAAAGTCTGCCATATGGTTAATTAACAATAAAAAAATAAGCCCTAGTTTATCAAATTTTATGCTGAAAGTCTTGGGAAATTCTTAGTTTTGTATTTTAATAATCTAAATCGCTCTTTTGATTGATGCTTCTATAAAAACGATAATAAGGTTGGCTGATATAAAAAATGCCAGTGATAAACACTGGCATTTTGGGTTATTGTTAAATTACTTAACATCTTTCCAGAATTCTTTGTTGAGTAGATAAACTGGAATAAGCAAGATGAGTAAAAATAGAATCACCCAAGCACCATAGACTTTGCGGTCGTGGCGGACAGGTTCAGCCATCCATGCCATAAAGTTGACCAGATCGCCTACACGGTTCTTGTACTCTTCTTCACCAAGTTCTTGCTGAAGGTTGTGTAGAACATGTGGCATGGCTGCATTGGCAAGCACCAAGTTGTTTGCACCCCAAGGGCGACTTGGGTCTTCGTAGAATGACAGTAGGTAGGTATATACCCAGTCATCACCACGCAGACGAGTTACCAATGATAGATCTGGTGGTGCTGCACCAAACCAAGCACCTTGCACTTCAGGATCGATACCTGCAGTGATGTGGTTGCCGATTTGATCTGTACTTACCATCAAATATTTTTCAACCAATTCTGGTGGTATATCCAAGTCTTTTGCAATGCGTGAGTGGCGTACATATTGAGCAGAATGACAGCCAACACAATAGTTCATGAACATGGTAGCACCACGCTGCAATGAACCTTTGTTGGTTAGGTCAATGGGTGCTGTACTGCATTCTAGTGTCGTTTTTGTGCCATCGGCTTCGGTATACTCACCACAGCCATGACCACCACCAGCCATCGCTGATGGGCTTGCTACGATACCAGCACCTGCTAAAAGCAGACCTGCACCTAGAGTTTTTAGGTTAAATGCTTTCATTAGTGACCTCCCGTAACACGCTCTGGCGGTTGCTTGCACTTCTCAATTGATGTGTAGAACGGCATCAAGATGAAATACAAAAAGTATAGAATGGTACAAATACGACCCACAATAGTTCCTGTTGGTGTAGAGGAGACGCCACCTAAGTAACCTAAAACCAAGAAGCTGACTACAAAAATAGCAAGAGCAATCTTAGATAGGGTGCCTTTGTAACGCATAGAGCGAACAGGTGAGCGGTCTAACCAAGGTAGAACGAACAAGATAGCGATTGCACCAAACATTACAATGACACCAGGCAAGGCAGAGCCAAACATAGAAGGTGTTGCACGCAGCATCGCATAGTAAGGCATGTAGTACCAAACAGGGGCAATGTGTGCCGGTGTTTTCAGGGCATTTGCAACTTCAAAGTTTGGTTTTTCTAGGAAATAACCACCACCTTCAGGGGCGAAGAATACTACTGCAAAGAAGAATATCAAGAATACCACGATACCAACCATGTCATGCACAGTGTAGTAAGGGTGGAAAGGTACGCCGTCTAATGGTACACCATTTTTGTCTTTTAGTTTTTTGATGTCAATACCATCTGGGTTGTTTGAACCAACATGGTGTAGGGCAACCAAGTGCATGAATACAAGTCCAACCAAGATAAGCGGGATAGCGACAACATGCAATGCAAAGAAACGGTTTAGCGTAATGCCTGAGATGATGTAGTCACCTTTTACCCATTCACCTAAAGCATCGCCAATAAATGGAATGGCGGCAGGTAGATTAAGGATAACCTGTGCACCCCAAAATGACATATTACCCCAAGGTAGCAAATAACCAAAAAAACCCTCAGCCATTAAGCATAGGTAGATTGCCATGCCGATAATCCACACCAATTCACGAGGTTTTTGATAAGAGCCGTATAGCAAGCCACGGAACATGTGCAAATAAACAACCACAAAGAATGCAGAAGCACCAGTTGAGTGCATATAACGAATTAACCAACCGCCTTTAACATCACGCATGATGTATTCTAGCGAGGCGAATGCACCTTCAGCACTTGGGTTAAACATCATGGTGAGCCAAATACCAGTAACAAGCTGATTGACTAACACCACCATAGATAGGACACCGAAGAAATACCAGAAGTTAAAGTTCTTTGGTGCATAATACTTTGACATATGATATTCATAAGTCTCAGTAGCTGGGTAGCGTGCATCAATCCAGTTCATCAATTTTTTAGCGATACTCATGATTACGCCTCCCCAACAGTCAAGATGCTGCCATCAATGCTGTATTCTGGAATAGGTAGATTTAACGGTGCTGGCATACTGCGATAAACACGACCTGCTAAATCATACATCGAACCGTGGCAAGGGCAGAAGAAACCACCCATCCAATCCGCACCGCCCAAGTCAGCAGCACCGACCTCGGGTCTAAATATTGGTGCACAACCTAAATGCGTACAAACACCCTCAACAACCAAGATATTTGGTTCTCTTGAGCGAGTTTCATTCTTGCAGTATTCAGGCTGAACAGACCCATCAGAATTTGGGTCGGCAAGTTTTGGGGTAACTTTACTTAAGTTTGCCACCATTTCATCGGTACGCTTAACCACAAAGATGGGTTTGCCACGATATTTTACGGTAATCATTTGACCGTTTTCAATACCACTGATGTCTGTAACAACAGCGGCACCCGCAGCTTCCGCCTTTGCACTTGGATACCAAGAACGCACAAATGGGGTAGCGATTGCACCAACACCAACCGCACCAATGGCGGCGGTTGTTGCAATTAGGACTCTACGGCGTTTAATATTCACGCCTTCGGCATGGCTCATTAAAACTTCCTCCAGAATAAAGAATGGGAAAAATCCCATACTGGGTGTGTGGATATGGTAGGAGTTATTCAACGATACCATGTCCACATTTGCTGTGCCTATTTTACTAGTTTCTAAACATGTCTATTTTAAGCTATTTTTGTCATAAAATAAATTGTTCTGTTGCTAAGTTGTGAAAAAAGTCGCAAAATTTTTAATGAATTAACAAAAAAGATCATTTTTTGGTAAAAATTGCGCAATATCCAACCCATTTAGTAGGAATTAGGATGATTTTATTTTTAATTTAATTAAACTTATATTTAAAATAATTTTAATAATTATCAAAATTGTACTTATATTTTATCTTAATGGGTGCAAGATAGAAGCGAGCGATGATTGGCGATGAACTTTTTTGAGTGACTTGTATGACGAAAGTTATGTAGTTATTAAAAGATTGTTTTTAAGATTAGGTTATCTTAGAAACAATCTTTTTAGTATCACTAGGAGCATAGGACATAAAATATCGGCATAAAAAACTCTCGTAGAACGAGAGTTTTTTTGGGGTATTGCGAGATTAACGCTTTGAGAACTGTGGACGACGACGAGCTTTGCGTAGACCAAGTTTCTTACGTTCAACTTCACGAGCATCACGAGTAACGAAGCCAGCTGCTTTAAGAGCAGGTTTTAGGCTTTCATCAGACTCGATAAGTGCACGAGTGATACCATGACGAATTGCACCTGCTTGACCACTTGCACCACCACCAGTAACGGTGATGTATAGGTCATAGTCGTTGGTTACTTCTAGTAGTTCTAGTGGTTGACGAACAACCATACGAGAAGTTTCACGACCAAAGTATTCATCTAGGGTTTTGCCGTTGATAACGATGTTGCCAGTGCCTTTAGACAGAAAAACACGGGCAGTAGAAGTCTTGCGGCGACCTGTACCATAATTGCGTTCCATGTTGTTCTCCTTAGATGTCTAAAACTTGTGGCTGCTGAGCTGCGTGTGGGTGTTCTGTACCCGCATACAGTTTTAGCTTTTTAATCATCGCATAGCCCAAAGGACCTTTTGGTAGCATGCCTTTTACCGCTTTGTGTAGCACATCTTCTGGCTTGTGGGCTAGAAGTTTGGTAAAGTTGGTCTCTTTGATGCCGCCTGGATAACCAGTGTGGCGATAGTATTTTTTGTCCTGAGCTTTTTTACCAGTAACGGTAATTTTGTCAGTGTTGATAACGATGATGTAGTCACCAGTATCAACATGTGGGGTGTACGATGGCTTGTGTTTGCCACGCAGACGAGAAGCGATTTCGCTCGCTAGGCGACCCAATGTTTTACCTTCAGCGTCCACGACATACCAGTCATGTACAACTTCAGCGGGTTTGGCACTGATAGTAGTAGTCATATAAAACCTATTTAGTTGAGTTTGAGAGTTGACAAATAAAAAGCCGAAGCCTTGATTTTACTTGCTTTAAGAGTTGGGAAACGAAGGGCTCTCAAAAAACAGCGGTAATTATAGCTTAAATTCTAATGATGTGCAATAATAAATTGCGTATTTAATGCATTTGGTTGCTTTGTTAGTATTGGTGATGCTTGCTTGGATTATTAATATTTAGTCTGTTTTATATAATAAAACCTTGAGCGTAGGTTGATATATTGCATTGATGGTGGACTGATATCAATTCATGGTATTGGATTTTATACTAACAAGGTATGCCAAGGCTTGTCCAACTTTGGTATGTTTGATGATGGTGATGGGCGTATTGATGATGTGTTCAATGGGTTTATCGCTTTCTACATATAATTGTGTGCCATGTGTGATAAGCTTATGTTCTATGAGCTTATCAATAATGGGTTGCCATAGATTTAGAGCGTAGGGCGGATCAATGAAAACCACATGAAAAGGCGTGGCTAATGTCGGAATGACGGATAAGCAGTCGCCTTGAAAGATGGTGGTGTTATGAAGTGCTAATTGAGCGGCAGTTTGTTTTAATTGTGATGCTTGTTGTTTATGAAACTCAATAAAAGTAGCGAAAGCAGCCCCTCTTGATAGGGCTTCAAATCCTAATACCCCTGAACCTGCACAGACATCAAGTATATGAGCGGACTGAATGTCTGCCATCAGCCAGTTAAAAATCGTTTCACGCAAGCGGTCTGGTGTGGGTCGCAAACCTTCAGCATCAATAAAGCTAATACTACGGCGTTTATGCTGACCGCCGATGATTCGTATTTGATTGGTTTTTTTTGGGAATTTTGCTTTCATTGATCTATTGATTTGATATAGTAATCTGATAATAAATAAAATAAGATTCGGTGGGTTTTGGAGTTATTATAACATAGTGCTTAGGGTATTATAAAACTGTTTGAAGCTAATTTTAGTTGAATGAAATGCTTAAAAGAGAAGATGATTAAAAATATTAATCATAATGACAACAATTGCAAGATTAAGAAAAACTGACACCCAGTACAAAATATGCTAAAATAATCAACGCTTTTACTGACAATGATTGACCTATGTTTAATTCCATTTGGCAAGCCCTTGCAGAACACCCAGAATTCATCGCCATGCTTACCATTCCGCCTGTTACTGCTTTTGTAACTTGGGCTCATGTATGGATGGCACTTGAGATGTTATTTTACCCCATTAAGTTTTGGGGTATTCGCATTCGTGGACTACCATTTGGACTACAAGGCTTGGGTTGGCAGGGTATTGTACCCACCAAAGCAGGTAAAATTTCAGGAATTATTGTTGATCAGACTTTATCTAAATTGGGTAATTTGGATGAGTTTTTTCAGGCGATGGAACCTGAAGAGATGGCACAGTTCATTGCTGATGCAGTGGATAAAAATCTAGAGCATCTGATTGATGAGATTATGCTAGAACGCCATCAAGGATTATGGAATGGTATGCCTTACGCCATTCGTCGTCGTATCTATGCACACACTCATAAAGAGCTATCAAATATTATGAAATCTTTGGTACTGGATTTGACGCATAATGTTGAAAATCTTGTGGACATGCGTCAAATGATTGTACAAAAGATGGAAAATGATCGCAAACTGATGGTAGATATGTTTTTAAGAGTGGGTAGAAAAGAAATTAACTTCATTTGGAAGATTAGTGCCTTAATTGGCTTTGTTTTTGGTATTCTTCAGATGGGGATTTTTTATTTTGTGCCGCAGCATTGGACTGTGCCTTTTTTTGCGGCGATCTGGGGGGCTTTGACTAACTGGATTGCCATTTGGATGGTGTTTAACCCTGTTGAGCCAAGACGCATATCATTTGTACGAGTGTTTAGTCGTGATGAATCGGGTATTCGTTGGCGGTTGCCACACATTCATTGTTATTCTTGGCAGGGCGGTTTTATGAAGCGTCAAGATGAGGTGTCTAGCGTCTTTGCAGAGATTGTTGTTAATGAATTGGTTACCCTAGAAAATATCATGCATGAGATGATGTATGGAATAAAAGCGGATAAAACTCGAGCGTTAGTCAAAAAACACTTGTATGATTTGCTTGAATCACCTGTGGTGTCAGCCAGCCTAAAAATCGGCATGACCAGCCGTGAGCTTGATGAGTTTAAAGATACCATCATTGACAAATCTATTGACGCAACCATGATACCAATCCGAGATCCTAAGCTGAATGTCTCAAGAGCCAGTAAGATTTTTGGATTATTTGAGAGTCGGATTCGTGCCTTATCCCCACAAGAATTTCAAAATCTGCTACGACCCGCCTTTAAAGAAGATGAGATGACCTTGATTGTGCTTGGGGCAGTTACAGGGCTTTTGGCGGGTTGGCTACATCTGATGGTGGTATTTTTTTGACAAGAGCAGGATTAGAGCAGTTGGTTGATGATTGGCAATAAATATTCATCAGCCATCACGATTTACCAGTCTATTAAATATTCGTCTTAGCCAGTGTTCATTAGATTGCCAGCAAATATGTCTTTCATTTCACTGTTTATTTTGTGCCAATTATCAATACCAAAAGATGGTATATAGAAGGTATGTTGTTATGCTAATTACAGAATTGGGCTATTTTGCCCTGATTTTAGCGTTGGTTATTGCGATTTTGCAAGCCATTTTACCCGCCATCGGCGTTATTAAAAACCAAGTGCAGTGGCAACGCCTAGCACCAAGTTTGGCAACGGCATTGTTTGTGGCAATGGCAGTGTCTTTTGGGGCATTGATGATAGGCTTTCTTTATAATGATTTTAGTTTGGTGTATGTAGCAAGCCATTCTAATAGCTTGCTACCTTGGTACTATAAATTGTCGGCAACTTGGGGTGGTCATGAAGGCTCGCTACTGCTTTGGATGACGATTTTGGCAACTTGGTGTATGTTGGTTGCGGTATTTAGTCGTGGCTTACCACTTGATATGCGTGCTCGTGTGCTGTCAATACTTGCGATGGTGCAGGTCATGATGTTGCTTATGTTGATTTTTACTTCCAGTCCTTTTGAGCGTACCTTGCCAAACATTCCTGTGGATGGTGTGGATTTAAATCCATTATTACAAGACCCTGGTTTAATTTTTCATCCTCCGATGTTGTATATGGGTTATGTGGGGTTGGCAGTGCCTTTTGCTTTTTGTATGGCGGCACTGTGGGCAGGGCGTCTTGATGCGGTATGGACTCGTTGGTCTCGCCCTTGGACGGTAGTGGCTTGGGGGTTTTTGACGCTAGGGATTGCCCTTGGCTCTTGGTGGGCTTATTATGAGTTAGGCTGGGGTGGCTGGTGGTTTTGGGATCCTGTAGAGAATGCGTCTTTGATGCCATGGTTGGCCGTAACCGCTTTGATGCACTCTTTGGCTGTTACCGAAAAACGAGGTGTTTTTAAGGCATGGACAATCATGCTGGCGATTTTTGCCTTTGCTTTATCGCTATTGGGTACATTCTTGGTGCGTTCTGGTGCGATTACTTCGGTGCACTCGTTTGCGGCAGACCCAACTCGTGGCTTGGCGATTTTGGCGATTTTGGGGGCGGTGATTGGCGGTGGTTTGTTAATGTTTGCCTTGCGTGGGTGGCGATTGACCGTTGAGAGTACTTATCAGCTTAAATCTCGTGAAACTGCTTTGGTGGTTAATAATCTTGTCCTGTTAGTGGCGACTTTAGTGGTTCTGCTTGGTACTTTATACCCCATGCTTGCTGATGCCTTTAAATGGGGGCAGGTATCAGTAGGTCCCCCTTATTTCAATGCGTTGTTTGTGCCTGCAACTTGGATCTTACTTGCCTTTATGGGCATTGGTGCGAATCTGCGTTATAAATACGACAGTCGACCACTGTTTGGTATGATGATGACAGGTGCGATGAGTGCTTTGGTGCTTGGTGCAGTCATTGCTTACATGATGAGCCTGCTTGAAGAAAGCGTACATTTTGACCATGGTATGTACATTACTGCCATCTTATCAGCGTGGGTGCTTGTCTTGATGGTGCTAGATATCAAAGACAAAACTCGTCATGCCAAAGGGTTTGTGAATGGTCTTAAAAAACTAACACCAAGCTATTATGGTATGCAACTTGCCCATGTGGGTCTTTTGGTTACTGCATTGGGTGTTGCAGGGGTCTCTGCCATGAGTCTAGAAAAAGATGTGGCAATGACGGTCGGCGATAGTGTGCATGTGCAAGGCTATGATTTTTATTTGCAGGACTTTGATGTCATAAAAGGATCAAATTATGATGCCACTCGTGCTACCGTACAAGTTAAGAAAAATAATCAGCTTATCGCAACATTATATCCAGAAAAGCGTAACTATGTTGTCTCAATGATGCCAATGACCGAAGTGGGATTGCACCCAAGCCCCTTAAATGAGCTATACATTGCATTGGGTGAGCCGATTGTCAGTGATGATGGCAAAACAGACTTAGATACATGGGCGGTGCGTGTCTATGTGAAGCCGATGATTCGTTGGCTATGGTTTGGGGCGATTTTGATGTCGTTGGGTGGTCTAATTGCCATACTGGATAAGCGTTATCGCATCAAAAAAATAACAACCCATACCAGTTCTAATTTGAAATCGTTTGTGGAGTAATGCTCATGGCAAAGTCAAATAAGCGTGTGTTTTTTATCATACCTTTGGTGGTGTTTTTGCTTGCGATGGTAATGTTTTATTTTCGTCTAGGAAAAGAAACGGATATTAAAATTAGTACTTCAATGAACAAACCCTTGCCTGAGTTTAGTTTGCCATTGTTGTCAGATACTTCACGCATGATGACCAATCAGGATTTACCCAAAACACCATTTTTGCTTAATATCTGGGGTTCTTGGTGTCCAACCTGTAAAGTGGAGCATCCATTTTTGATGCAGCTGCATGAAAAAGGCGTGCCACTTGTCGGTGTGAATTATAAAGATGAACTCTCTGACGCATTAGGATATTTAAATCAGTATCAAGACCCATTTATCTACTCGGTGCAGGATTTAGATGGGCAGTATGCCATTGATTTGGGATTGACAGGTGCACCTGAGACATTTGTGGTTGATGGTGCAGGCGTGGTATATAAGCATATTTTGGGTGAGGTTAATCAGACAAACTGGACAAATGAGATTCAGCCGTGTTTGATGGCGGTAGGTGATACAACATTATCTGAAGATGCCAAAGTACAGGCGTGTAGCTAAGAGGGTGTGATGAAAAAAATTATATTGGCGGTCATATTGGCGGCAGCGGTCGGTTCGGCGTGGGCGGATATTGATGTTCTTGAGTTTAAAACGCCTGAAGATGAAACTCGTTATCGAGCACTGATTGAAGAGTTGCGTTGCCCTAAATGCCAAAATCAAAATTTGGCAAGCTCTGATGCCCCCATCGCTTTAGACTTAAAACAAAAAACCTATCAGATGATCAGTGATGGCAGAAGTGATGCTGAGATTCGTGGTTATATGTTTGAGCGTTATGGCGACTTTATTAGTTACAAACCACCCATTCGCCCATCAACATGGATTTTATGGTTTTTCCCACCAATTTTGTTGATATTGCTTGTATTGGGCTGGGTAATTAAGGCGAAGAGGCAACGCAACCAAGTAATGAATGTATCTGATGAAGATATTGACACCCTAAATAGCCAAGAAGAAGCAGAGTTATCAAGGATTTTAAATACGCACAGCACGCCAAATGATAAGAAGGGTAAGTCATGAGTCAAAGTTTATTATTGTTTTTTACCTTATGTGCTGTTTTGGCGGTGTTGGTGGCTTTGGTGGTGATTTTCCCATGGTTAAAAAGTCGCCGAGCGATGGATAACCGTTTGATGGCGGTTAATGTGGAGGTGTTTCATCATCGTATTGCGGAGCTTGATGCTGATAAGCAAGCAGGTGTGATAGATGAAGCGTATTATCATGCTCAATCTACCGAGCTAAAACGCCAGCTGATAGCCGCCCAAAAACATGAGGATCGATATGCACCTGTAGGCACTAAGTCAAGGCTGATTGTCATGGTGTGGATTCCGCTTTTGGCGGCATTGGCTTATTTGACAACGGCTGATCGCACTCCTGTATTTACGCTATGGGAAGCTCAAGATAGAGTGGGGCAGGTTGCGGACGACCTATTAACAGGCAAGATTGATACACCACCAGAGTGGGCAACTAAAGATAGTGCTGCATTAATTTCTGCCATGCAAACCAATGTGCATACTCATGCTTATGATGCTAACCGCTGGATGCGGTTGTCTGAGCTGTTTACTGCTTTGGATGCTAAGCCACAGGCATTAGAGGCTTTAGCTCGTGCTAATCGATTGGAGCCTGATAATGTTGAGATTGCCATGACCTATGCACAGGCGAGTTTTTTTATGAATAATGGCTCATTAGACCCAACCGTAAAAGAAATCGTACTTGGTATATTGCGTAGCACACCTGAGCATGAAGGTGCACAGATGATGATGGCGATGGGAGAGATTCGTGCGGGTAATTTTGTGAATGCAAAGGCGTGGGTGCATAAGCTTCGTTCAAATATCGCCGCCAAATCTGGAGATAGAAGCGAAGCGTTGGCTAGTATTGATACTTTGCTTGAAAACATCAACACTCAAGAAGCTAAGGCGGCTCAAGGTGTCAAAGTCGGTGTTGGTATTGACACAAAACTTATGCCCCAGATTCAAGAAGGCGATGTATTGTTCATCTCTATTGTCTCTAGCAAGGGTGGTGCACCATATGCTGTTAAGCGACTGCCTGTCAATCAAATCCAAAATGGGCAGTTTGAAGTATCGCTTAGCGACTTAGATGCCATGATGCCTGAACGCACGCTCACAGTCGGTAGAGAAAATGATGAGCTTGTTGTGAATGCTCGCATCAGCCATTCAGGTAGTGCGATCTCTGAATCAGGAGATTTGTCTGCAAATCCTGTACCGCTTACTAGGGCAACCAATGCTGTTTTCTTGACAATCTCACAGGTTATCCCCTAACGGCAAAAATGATTCCAATCGGCTAAGATAACGAAAATAGCACCATGATTTTGGGTGCTATTTTTTTTATGAATAGTAAGTTGTGTTTTTTATGAGTTTGGGGGATAAAATCGTTAGTGTGTAAAAATCACTTGAACAATCTGTCTTGGTGATTTATAGTGTAAGGTCTATTAAAGGTTGTTTTATTGTTTGGAGAATATCATGCTTCGTATTATTTTATTAGGTCCACCAGGTGCAGGTAAAGGCACACAAGCACAGCTAATCTCAAAGGAATTTAATATCCCTCAGATATCAACAGGCGATATGTTGCGTGCTGCCATTAAAGAAGGTACGGAGCTGGGCAAGATTGCCAAAAGTGTGATGGATGCAGGTCAGTTGGTTTCTGATGAGCTGATTATCAATTTGGTTAAAGAACGCATTGCACAATCTGACTGCATGCATGGCTGTATTTTTGATGGCTTTCCACGAACCATTGCTCAAGCACAGGCTTTGGCAGATGCTGGCGTGAATATTGACCATGTGATTGAGATTGGTGTGCCTGATGATGAGATTGTCAGTCGCATGTCAGGTCGCCGTGCTCACTTGCCATCTGGACGCACCTACCACATCATTCACAATCCCCCTAAAATTGAAGGCAAAGACGATGTTACAGGCGAGGACTTGGTACAGCGTGATGATGATAAAGAAGAGGTGGTTAGAGACCGCCTATCGGTGTATCATGCACAGACATCGACGCTAATCGGTCATTATCAAGCGGTGGCTCAGTCAGGTGAAAATGCTCCTGCTTATCACAAGTTTGATGGCACAAAAGACATTGACACGGTTCGTGATGAAATTTTTGCGGTATTAAAAGGCTAGTTGGTCAATTCTGCAATATAAAAAGACCTTGACTATTAAATCAAGGTTTTTTGGCTAAAATTAGTCAGCCTTATGTGTGGCGTTTAGTACTCTTGTTGCATTTGATGATGAGCCATTACTTTTTGACAGATGGATTCTTGTAGATACGCCAACGCCTGTGGTATGCGGTCTTTTAGGGTATTTAGTGTATGGGTGGTGGCTAAAGCGTGGGCATTGGGCAGGCGAGTATAGCCATCGTGAGTGGGTATGATGTATTCTTTATCGCCAAAATCAAGGCTAATGAGCGATTTGGCAGTATTTTTGTGTAGAATATTGACATTGCCTGTTAGGACAAAGTTGGTGGATTCATCTTTGATGCTTTGGGTTGGGTTTGTGGTGTAGATTGCTTGCGTATCTTTGGCGGTATTGGTAAATTGTAGGTGCAAAGCAAGGGGAAAATCATCGCAAACAATGACGGTTGTACCACTGATTTTGATGTGTGTGGCAGCTTTAATGGTGTCATCAGGTAGGCTTAGCCAACGACAGGCGGTCTGTGCTGTAACTTTTTCGTTCATCATCTTAAGCATGGACAAATCAAGAGGTCTGTCAGCTTTGATGTCATCGCTTAGGCTGTCATAATGTGCCAAAAACATCATGGGTAGATCTTTTTCAATGATGAATTTATCAATCTTGACATTATGTGTGCGAAAAATAAATTCAGGTTCGGTGAGTATTTCTTGCAGGATAAAGCAGCTGTCGGTCATAAAGGCTAGTTGTATTAAAAATTAAATTTACTATACCATAAAATTTTGTTTTTCGCTAAAAACAGATCGGTTTTTGTAAAATAATTTTCATTGTGCGTATTGAGATTTATGCTACAATGATAATAAAGATACATTGGTTATTTATCTTTAAAAACGGAGTTGATGATGACTTATGACAACACCAATATTTTTGCCAAAATCTTGCGTGGCGAGATTCCCTGCCATAAGGTCTATGAAGATGACAAAACGCTGGCTTTTATGGATGTGATGCCACAGGCGGTGGGTCATGTGCTTGTGATTCCTAAGTGTGAAGCGGTGGAATTGACCGATTTGCCGTGTGAGTATGCCTGTGCAGTATTTAAAACAGCTCAAAAGGTAGTTCATGCTCAGCGTCAGGCCTTGGGTGTAGATGGCATCGTTCAGATGCAGCTGAATCACGCCAAAGCAGGACAAAGCGTATTTCATTACCATATGCACCTAATTCCTACCCATATTCATGAGCTGGGTAATCACGCAAGTGCTATGACACATCAAGATGAATTGGCACAGCTTGCAGCCAAGATTTGTGCTCACATTACATAATTTTATCTTTGCTATCTTTGATACTCTTTGTGGTATAAGGGTGTAAAAATTGTTTGTTCATTTCGCTATCATAACAGCAGATGAACGGACTTAAAAATCAAAAACGCACCGTGATAATACGGTGCGTTTTGTTATTAGTGGGGCTGATTAACCCACAAATGCACGCTCAACCACATAGTCGGCAGGCACGCCCATGCGTGGTGAGATGGTCAAGCCAAATTCATCTAAAATGGCACAAGTATCACTATTCATCGCCATGCTACCACAAATCATCACACGGTCATCGTCTTTATTCATGGGGGGTAGTCCGATGTCTGCAAAGAGCTTTCCTGACTTGATGAGATCGGTAACACGCCCTGTGTTTTTAAATTCATCACGAGTTACGGTTGGGTAGTAGATGAGTTTTTCACGCACCCATTCGCCAAAGATTTCATCGTTTGGTAGTTCATTTTCAAAAAAATCACGGTATGCCAAATCCTGTTCATGACGCACGCCATGCACTAGAATTACTTTTTCAAAGCGTTCGTACACTTCAGGTTCACGAGTGAGCGATAAAAATGGAGCCAGTCCTGTACCTGTGGCAAGTAGGTATAGGTGCTTGCCAGGCAAAAGGTCATCTAATACGAGTGTGCCTGTGGGTTTTTTACTGATGAGTAACTCATCGCCTACTTGGATGTGTTGTAAGCGTGAGGTTAGAGGTCCATCTTGAACTTTAATTGAGTAAAATTCAAGCTCCTCAGCCCAAGCAGGGCTTGCGATAGAGTAGGCACGCACAAGCGGTTTGCCATCTACCATTAGACCAATCATGGCAAATTCGCCACTTCTAAAACGCAAGCTATCACTACGAGTGGTTTTGATGGTAAATAGGCTGTCTGTCCAGTGATGAACATAAGTAACTGTTTCGCTGATGAATTTTGACATGGTGAAAGTCCCAAAATGATAACAAGTGTTGTTTTTTGCTAAATTTTACCACAAAATCAGCAGAATAAGAAATCTGTGCTATGATAGCGACATTTGAAATGAACTGTTATTAACTTTTTGGCATAAGCACTGTTAATTTTAGCATAAACCATCCAAATACGCCATGAATCGCATTACTTCACATACGCTACCCATCATCGGTTATCATCACTCCCCCTTGTCCCAAAAGTTTGGTGTTCCTCGGCAACCAAACCTTGTCGCTGTTAAAAGCCATATTGATTTTGTTGCTCCGTATGCGATATCTGACGCTTTTGTTGGTATCGAGCGATATAGTCATTTGTGGATTTTGTGGCTCTTTCACCATAATAAAGGGCAGGCAAATTTTCGTCCGCAAGTGCGTCCACCACGGCTAGGCGGTAATGAGAAAATTGGAGTATTTGCCACACGCAGTATGTACCGACCATCAGCAATTGGGCTGTCGGTTGTGCAGTTTGATAGATTGGAAGTGATTGATAATCAAGTGATTTTACATATCATTGGGGCGGATATGGTAGATGGTACACCGATATTGGATATCAAACCTTATTTAGCATTTGCTGACAGTGTGAGTGGAGCAAAGGGTTTTTCCAAACCGACTGTTCGGTCTGTATTGTGGAGCAATCAAGCTGAAACGGATTTTATGTATTTTTTACAAAGTAACGCACTGCGTTTAGATGACCAAGTCATTATTACCAAGCTGATTGCCCAAGACCCACGAGTCGCCTATCGTCAGCACGAAACAAATCTTGTATCGGTCATGCAATATCGGTGCGTTGATATTAACTTTTATATGAATGATGATGGTGCTATGGTGATTGAGTGTATTAAAAACAGCCAAGTTTGCCATGACACATGAAAATCCATGCTTAAAAAATAGTCAAATGGTAGAAAATTTGCTATAATTTTAGGTTGTTTTATTAAAGCCATCATTAAATTTGTAAGGTAATTATCATGGAAATCGCCCCATATCAAGACCAAATCAAAGACTTAGAAGCTCGTGGTAAAGAGCTTTGGGGGTATCTTTGACGTTGAGGGTAAAAAAGAACGCCTAGAAGAGGTTAATTTAGAGCTAGAAAACCCTGATATCTGGAATAATCCTGAACTGGCTACAAAGATTAGCAAAGAAAAATCAGTCCTAGACGGCATCGTTGGCACGGTTGATGGTTTGTCGGTGCGACTTGATGACGCACGAGCGATGTTGGAGCTGGCTGTTGAAGAAGATGACGAAAGTCTACTCGCCGATGTGCAAGCTGAGTTGGATGAAGCATTAAAGAGTGTAGAGGATTTAGAATTTAAACGAATGTTTAGTGGTGAGATGGACGCTAATAACTGCTATCTAGACATTCAGGCAGGTTCTGGCGGTACAGAAGCTCAAGACTGGTCGGAGATGCTGTTGCGTATGTATTTGCGTTGGTGTGAATCGCATGGGTTTAAAGCAGAGGTGTTGGAAGTGTCCGAAGGTGGTGTGGCAGGAATCAAGTCAGCGACCATCGCAGTCAAAGGTGATTATGCTTTTGGTTGGCTTCGTACAGAGATTGGCGTACATCGCTTGGTGCGTAAATCACCTTTTGATAGCAATAATGGTCGCCATACTTCGTTTTCAGCGGTGTTTGTTTCACCTGAGATTGATGACAATGTTGAGATTGACATCAATCCTGCAGATTTACGCATTGATACTTATCGTTCTAGTGGGGCAGGTGGTCAGCATGTTAATACCACAGATTCTGCTGTGCGTATCACGCACCAACCAACAGGCGTGGTCGTGGCGTGCCAAAATGAGCGTTCTCAACACGCCAACAAAGACACGGCGATGAAAATGCTGCGTGCAAAATTGTATGAATTAGAAATGCAAAAACGCATGGAAAAACAGCAGGCTTTAGAGGATAGTAAATCTGACATCGGCTGGGGAAGTCAAATCCGCTCTTATGTGCTTGATGATTCACGCATTAAAGATTTGCGAACAGGTGTTGAAACCTCTAATACGACTGCGGTACTCAATGGCGATTTGGATAAATTCATCGTAGCGAGTTTAAAATCTGGGTTGTGATTAAATTGTTTTATTGCTAGGAAAAAGCAGTTGATTAAACTTAATAAGCCTGTCATAAACTTTGATATTTTTGGGTTTATTTTGGGTGGTTTTGTGATACAATCATATCCACCAAGTTTTAGGTTAATTGAAAAAACATAAGGAGACAGATATGTCTATTGAACGTATCCGCAATACATCGTTGCGTGAAAAAGTAATGAGTGCTGAGCAAGCCGCCGAGTTTGTCAAGGATGGCATGAACCTTGCGATTACTGGTTTTACAGGTGCAGGTTATCCAAAGGCACTACCAACAGCGATTGCCAATAAAGCTAAAGACGCTCATGCCAAAGGAGAAAAATTTAGCATTGGTATGGTAACAGGTGCATCTACTGCTCCAGAATGTGATGGTGTGTTGGCAGAGGCGAACGCTGTGCATTTTCGTTCACCTTTCCAGTCTGACCCAACTTTGCGTAACAATATCAATGCGGGTAAAACTGCTTATCAAGACATGCATCTGTCGCATATAGAACAACAGATGCGTCAAGGTTTTTATGGTAAATTTGATATCGCCATCATTGAAGCAGCTGCCATTACTGAAGATGGCAAGATTATTCCTGCCATGGGTATTGGACATGGTGTTGAAGCTGTTAAGAACGCTGAGAAAGTCATCATTGAGATTAATGCGGCGTTGAGTGAAGGCTTGGAGGGTATGCACGATATTTATGCTGAAGTCGGACTACCACCGCACCGCAAACCAATCCCTATCGTGGGTGCATTTGATCGTATCGGCACACCTGCTCTAGATTGCGATAGCGATAAGATTTTGGGTATCGTGCTGACGAATGCTGGCGATCGTAACTCCAAATTTGCTGAGCCTGATGATGTTTCAAAAGCCATCGCCGCCCAAGTTATTGATTTTCTTGATCATGAAGTTAAGGCTGGTCGTTTGCCTAAGAGCTTACTGCCTTTGCAATCAGGCGTGGGGAATGTCGCTAATGCGGTGATGGCAGGTCTGCTAGATGCACCATTTGACGATTTGGTAGGCTACACTGAAGTTCTACAAGATGGTATGCTTGATCTAATTCTTGCTAAAAAGATGAAATCAGCATCTGCTACCGCCTTATCATTTAGCCCTGATGCGTTGGCTCGTTTTAATGAGAACATTGAGTTCTTAAAAGACAAGATTATTTTACGCCCGATGGAAATCAGCAACAATCCAGAGATTATCCGTCGCTTGGGTGTGATTGGCATGAACTCAATGATCGAGGCGGATATTTATGGTAATGTGAACTCAACACATATCATGGGTACTAAGATGATGAACGGTATCGGTGGCTCTGGCGACTTCACTCGCAATGGTTTCTTCTCGTTCTATGTCAGTCCATCAACTGCTAAGGGCGGGGCGATTTCTGCCATTGTACCAATGGTTAGCCACCACGACCACACCGAGCATGATGTGATGTTTATTGTAACAGAGCAAGGCATGGCGGATCTGCGTGGTAAGTCTCCTCGTCAGCGTGCTAAACTCATCATTGATAACTGTTCACATCCTGATTATCGTGATATGTTGCGTGATTATTATGACCGTGCTGAAAAAGCAGGTGCCTTGCATACACCGCACCTACTACTAGAAGCATTATCATGGCACCAACGCTTCATTGAAACTGGTGATATGCGTATCAAGTAATCAGACAGCTTGGATGATATCCATAAAAATACGGCGGTTAATGACTGCCGTATTTTTATGTCGCAGTAAAAGTCTATACGCTATAAATAATAAGATTAAAAGTCATCGTATAAACTTTATGAATCCGGCCGGCATGATTAAATCGTCTAAAGTTGTAAGAGTTAAAAAGCACCTGCTCGTTGTGATGGCAGGTGCTTTTTGCTTGCTTTATTGTGTATTTTTTAGCGTTCTAGAATGCAAGTTACGCCTTGACCGCCAGCAGCACAGATTGAAATCAACGCACGCCCTGAGCCTTTTTGTGCCAAAAGTTTGGCAGCGGTAGCCAAGATACGACCTCCTGTGGCGGCAAACGGGTGTCCGGCAGCAAGACTTGAGCCGTTCACATTAAGCTTGCTACGGTCAATTGAGCCAAGTGGTGCGTCAAGCCCTAAGCGATGTTTGCAGAATTTTTCATCTTCCCATGCTGCCAAAGTGGACAGTACCTGTGAAGCAAATGCCTCATGAATCTCATAAAAATCAAAGTCTTGCAAGGTCAAGCCTGCACGCTGTAACATTTTGGGTACGGCATAGGCAGGTACCATCAACAACCCTTCGGTAATACCGTCTTTGCCGATGAAATCTACCGCCGCTGTCCGCTGATGGGTGATGTAGGCAAGCGGTTCATAACCATGTTCTGCTGCCCAGTCATCGCTAGATAGTAATACGCATGATGCACCGTCAGTCAGTGGTGTGGAGTTGGCAGCGGTCATGGTAGGGTTGATATTTTTCTTACCAAAGACAGGCTTTAGACTGGCGAGCTTATCAAGTGTGGTGTCAGCACGCAGGTTGTTGTCTTGAGTCAGTCCTTTGTAAGGGGTAATTAAGTCGTCAAAAAAACCTTCATTATAGGCACGAGACAGGTTTTGATGGCTATCAAATGCCAATTTGTCTTGTTCGGTGCGACTGATGTTCCACTCTAGAGCGGTGATTGCTTGATGCTCACCCATGGATAGGCGAGTTCGTGGCTCGCCATTTTCAGGGAATGCAAGCAGTTTTTTTGGATTGATGGTGCTTAGAGCTGCTAGGCGAGCTTTAGTGTCTTTGGCGGTGTTTAGGCGTAAGAGTGACTTTCTAATACCATCACCTAGAGCAATCGGTGCGTCTGAGGTGGTGTCTGTGCCACCTGCAATGCCACTATCAATGATACCAAGGGCGATTTTATTAGCAACCGCAAAAGCAGCCTGTAGCCCTGTGCCACACGCTTGGGAGATGTCATAGGTGGGTGTGGTGGCAGGCAGACTGGTGTTTAATACAGCTTCACGAGTTAGGTTCAAATCTCGACTGTGCTTTAAGACTGTACCAGCCACAACTTCGCCAATCTCTTTATCTGCCAGATTAAAGCGACTAACCAATCCTTCTAGGGTGGCACTGAGCATATCAATATTACTGGCATCAGCATAGGCACCGTTTGAGCGGGCAAAAGGAATGCGGTTTGCACCTAAGATGGCAACTTTTTTAATGGTCATAAAAACTCCTTAATAATCGGTTTAAAGAAATTAGCTTAGTAAATAAAGCTAGATTAGCATTATTTTATAAAAAATGGAAAGATTGACTTAATTTGTAACAATAATTTTTATAAGATTAAATTTTGCAAAATAATAATTTGATCAGAGAGGCAGGTGCATGTTTAAGATTTCTTGATGAAAAATCTAGGGGTTTTTGGGTGGCATAATGGTTTTTTTATGTTAGAATGGGTAATTTATTATTGATAAATTCATTCATGAAATGGAGGGGTAAAGCTATGAGCGACCGTTATGGTGAGTTGGTTCAGTCATCTTTGGGAAGAAAAGTTGCTAAAAATCTTGGTTTGCCGTTGCCGATTAAGCTGGATCGTTATGAAGCAGGTCAACCTGTTATTCGTGGTGAAGTTGCTTTGGCGGTATCAGTTGGCGATGATACTTTGGTGGCGGATGCTTTGCAGGATATTTTGGTAAAACTTGATGCCAAAATCACCACACAACAAGACTTACATACCAAGCTAAGTGATGAGAATGCTCGCTTTAAGGTGGCGATTTTTGATGCGACAAATATCAAAAACACCGATGATTTAAAGCAGGTGTATGAGTTTTTTCACGCCATCGCCAGACGCATCAAATCTTCTGGACGCATTGTCATCATCGCTCGTCCGTCATGTTGTACAGGTAGCGATGTGGGCTTTGCTTTGGCTCAAAGAGCCTTGCTTGGTTTTACCAAATCAGTTGCCAAGGAATTTAAAAAAGGCATTACCGCCAATGTCATTTATACACAAGTGGGAGCAGAGGCTCATCTTGAGCACGCATTAAGATTCTTCTTGTCTGCCAAGTCCGCTTATGTATCAGGTCAGCCCATCACCTTGACTGTGGGCGGTCAGGTAGATACGAGTGATTTTGATGATGTAAAACCGTTGGCAGGCAAAAAAATCCTTGTAACAGGTGCGTCTCGTGGTATTGGTGCGGCGGTAGCACAGGTTTTAGCAAGAGATGGTGCTAAGTTATACTGCTTAGATGTGCCACAAAGCCTAGCAGAGCTTCAGGTAGTGGCAGGAAATTTGGGTGGTCAAGCCTTGCCAATTGATATTACCAATGAGAATGCTGCTAAAGAGATTTTGGAGCAATGCGGTGTACTAGATGGCATTGTTCATAATGCTGGAGTTACTCGTGATAAGACTTTGGCAAATATGAGTGAAGATAAATGGGATTTGGTGTTAAGCATTAACCTAAAGGCCATTCATACCATCAATGAGTATTTGATTGCCAATGGTGGGGTGAGTGATGTTGCACGCATCGTCTGCGTGTCATCAATCTCAGGTATTGCAGGTAATTTGGGTCAAACCAACTATGCCATGAGTAAGGCTGGTGTCATCGGTTTGGTAGAGGCAACAGCGCGGACATTTGACGGTTCAAATAAGACTATCAATGCGGTTGCACCAGGATTTATTGAAACTAAGATGACCAGTCTTATTCCATTTGCTATCAGGGAGGCGGGACGGCGTATGAATTCTATGAGTCAAGGTGGAGAGCCTGTGGATGTGGCAGAAACCATCGCTTGGCTACTATCGCCTAAAGCATCAGGCTTAAATGGTAATATTGTACGAGTCTGTGGTCAAAGCGTGCTTGGAGCTTAATGTTTTGTTGAGTTTTGAGATATTTATCAGCCAAATGGTCTAAAAATATGACAGTTTGGCGACTTAAAAATCCTAACAATTATATTGCAATATAACGATTGTTGATTGCATTTTATGTACATGAAGGTATCTTATGGCAGAACAACATTTTAAAGAATTGCCAAAAATGCACACCACTTATGCCAATGTTATCAAAAGTTTGATTCCTATTGGCGATAATAAGGCAAAGACTTTGCCTGAATCAATATATCAAGTGGATCATCTGGCCATTGATGAGCAGAATTTAAGAGAGTATCGTAAAATCTGTGGGTTTATCAATGACGGTCGTGTACCACCAACTTATTTTGCGGTGTTGTCGCAGACTTTGCAGATGAATATGATGGCAAAGCCAGATTTTCCCTTTGCCATGCTTGGCTTGGTGCACATAGAAAACAGCGTAACACAGCATCGCATTATTTATGATAGTGAAACGGTGTCATTATCGGTGCGTATTGCTAATTTAAAGGCACATGACAAGGGTCAGCAGTTTGATTTTATCACCACGGTTAGTATCCAAGATGAGCTGGTGTGGGAAGGGGTATCAACCTACCTTTCACGCCAGAAAAAAACTGCCGAAGAGCGAGCTCGTCCAAAGACTGTGGAGACGCCAACCCCTAGACTTGAGCCGGACGATAATCATTGGGCGGAGCTGATTAACATTCCTGAAGACATTGGTCGTAGATACGCTTTTGTGTCTGGGGACTTTAATTTGATTCATTTGCACCCTTTATCTGCTCGTGCCTTTGGCTTTCCCCGTGCCATTGCACATGGTATGTGGTCAAAAGCAGCAAGCATTGCTCAGTTTCACGACTTACCTAAGGCTTATCGTGTTGATGTGTCATTTAAAACCCCAATTTTTTTGCCATCTAAGATAGACTTTGTGGCTCGCACAGAAACAGATGGTCGCAGTTTTGCCTTGTATGCTGCAGGGACTGACAAACCGCATTTATTGGGTCGCATTACTTTTTTATAGTAAGTCTAATGTGTAGACATGAATAAAATGGCATAAAAACAATCAAAAAACTGGATTGATGTTCAGTTTTTTGATAAATGCCCATAGCAAGTTGTCTTGTTAATTTTGGGTGGTTTGACTAATGCAGATTTTGAGATTTGAGATAATAAGAGTGATGTATGGCAGATTGGCAGGTTTTTAATAGGGTGTTGTCAGCCCTACAATTTGATGAGTCGCCCGCAGGTGGTGTGGTTGTGGTTTATCAAGATGGTCGTGAGATAGTAAATGCTTCTGTGGGTCATGCTTTGCCCCAGATGGCATGGCAAGATACGGTCTTGTCAGTGAACTTCTCCATTGGGAAGGGGGTGTTGGCGACATTAGTGGCGGTATTGGTATCTAAAGGATTGTTGGATTATGATACACTGATTAGCCATTATTGGCAGAACTTTGCCAATAATGGCAAGCAGAGCATTACTTTGCGTCAGATATTAACTCATACATCAGGACTGTTTAATATCACGGCTTTGACGCAGTCGGTTGATGACTTGTTGGATTGGCAGGCGATGGGCAGGTTGATTGAAAATATGCCTATTGATACACCACGAGGACAAGAGTTGCATAACTATGCCAGTGCATACAGTGCCTTGGTGTCTGGGTGGGTGATAGGTCATGCCATTGAAAGGGTGCTTGGCATGAAGCTACAAGCAGTGCTTGATGAATATTTGGCTAAACCACTTGGTGTAGAAGGGCAGTTATACTATGGTGTACCTGATGACAAGGTACACTTAATCGCCAAGCCTGTGCGTTATTTTGATGGTCTACAAGGTGTCAAAAGAAAGCCTGTGCTAAAACCAGATACGCCGATGGTGTTGCAAAGTCTAAGCAAGATGCCTGCTGCTGCCATTTGGCGAACAGCATTAAATGGAAATGATATGACGACTGCTAATATCAATAAGCTATATTTTGACACTTCCAAGATGAATCTGGCAAATTATAAGAATGCCTTGATGCCCAACGGTAGAGATGGTATTGAGTATCATCATACCGATGTATTAAAAGCTGTTATCCCTGCCGCCAATGGCGTCTCTACCGCTCAAGCACTTGCTAGAATATATGCAATGCACGCTAATGACGGTGTGTGGCAGGGGAAGACTTTGATTAACTCTGAAGTTTTGGCGGATATGAGGCGAGTGCAGGTTGATGGATTTGATGCTGTCATGCCTGCTAATATGCGATGGCGAACAGGCTTTCACCGCTTGTTTAGCCTACAAGATGTAAGCGAGGCATATGGGCATATGGGCTATAATGGCTCAGTGGCATTTTGCGATCCTAAGCGTCGCTTGTCAATGGCGTTCATTCATAATTTTGATACAACCATGCTCAATGATGTACGACAATTCGCCTTATCTGAGATGGCAATTCATCTAGCATCTTGTTAAGGCTTGATAATCCATGGATTATATAATAAAATAATCTCTTTAATTTTCAAAAAAAGACTACTTATGAATACAGAACCTGCCATCAATGTGATGATTTCTCAAGAGGAAATTGCCGTTAAAGTCAAAGAACTGGGTGCTGCCATCAATGCTCACTACGCCAATAGCGATAAAGCGTTAATTTTGATTGGACTTCTGCGTGGTTCGGTTATTTTTATGGCGGACTTATGCCGTGCGATTGACAAACCACATGAACTTGATTTTATGACAGTGTCAAGCTATATCAATAAAACCACTGTATCAAGTGGTGATGTCAAAATCCTAAAAGATTTGGACAGCGAGATTGCAGGCAAGGATGTGTTGATTGTGGAAGACATCATTGATTCAGGACGCACTCTATCAAAAGTGGTAGAAATTCTAAAAACTCGCAATCCAAACTCCATTGAGCTGTGCACTTTGGTTAGTAAGCCATCACGCCGTGAAATTGAGATGGATGTTAAGTTTTTGGGTTTTGAAGTTGAGGATCGTTTTATTGTAGGCTATGGCTTAGATTATAATCAAAAATATCGCCACATTCCTTTTATTGGTGAGATTGGTCTTTGAACTAAAGATTGATTGTATGCCTTATTTTATTAAAAATCATTGGTATCATTCAACCTACTACTAAAGTATACCCTGTCATCATGATGGGGTTTATTTTTTTATGGCTTGTGTTGTGCTGATGAGTTATGGAAAAGATTGAGTGGTAAAAGATATCAATGACCGTATTTTGATGGTTAATTTTTCTTATTTAGACTATCACATCAATGACTTAATCCATGTGCAATGCAAAAAATAAAGGAGAGATTGTCGTCTCTCCTTTACTCTCAAGTTTTGGGTATTTATTCCACTTGACTGACATCTCTTACCGCTCCTGTGTCAGCACTGGTGGTAAGTGCTGCGTAGGCTCGTAAGGCTTGTGATACTTTACGCTGACGATTGACGGGTTTGAAGGCTTGCTTACCTTTTGCTAGCATTTGTTCACGACGGCGGGCAAGTTCATCATTGCAGACATCAAGATGGATAGACCGATTTGGAATATCAATAATGATGGTGTCAAATTCTTTTACAAGGGCAATGTTGCCACCTTCTGCCGCTTCTGGGCTTGCATGTCCGATGGATAACCCCGATGTGCCACCGCTAAATCTGCCGTCTGTCAATAAGGCACACGCCTTGCCTAGTCCTTTTGATTTTAGATAGGAAGTTGGGTATAGCATCTCTTGCATACCAGGTCCACCCTTTGGCCCTTCGTAGCGAATAATGACAATATCGCCTGCGACGATTTGATCTGCCAAAATCGCTTCTACTGCACTGTCTTGGCTTTCAAATACTCTTGCACGCCCTGTAAATTTTAAAATGCTTTCATCTACGCCTGCTGTCTTAACCACGCAGCCACGAGTAGCAATGTTACCAAATAACACCGCCAAACCACCATCTTGACTGTATGCAAATTCTTTACTGCGGATACAGCCACTTTCACGATTGACATCAAGATTTGACCATTCTTTGTTTTGGCTAAATGCTTGTGTGGTGCGAATGCCGGCGGGGGCGGCAATGTAGAGATTCCGAGCATCTACATTGTCAGGGTTCATGATATCCCATTTGTTCAGTGCGTCTTTTAGCGTGGCACTATGCACCGTTGGCACATTCGTGCGTAACAACCCTGCACGGTCAAGCTCGGCTAAAATCGCCATAACACCCCCTGCACGATGCACATCTTCCATGTGGTATTTTTGTGTGGCTGGAGCAACTTTAGATAGGCAGGGTACTTGTCGGCTAAGATGGTCAATATCTGCCATTTTAAAGTTTACGCCTGCTTCGTGTGCTGCTGCCAGTAAGTGCAAAATCGTATTGGTACTACCACCCATAGCAATATCAAGACTCATCGCATTCATAAAGGCATCTTTGGTGGCGATAGAGCGTGGTAAAATGCTGTTATCGCCTTGTTCATAATGGCGTTGAGCGAGCTTGACTATCATTCTGCCAGCTTCCAAGAATAGCTCTTTTCTTTTGGCGTGTGTGGCAAGTAGTGAGCCATTACCTGGCAAGGATAGCCCCAATGCTTCGGTTAAGCAATTCATTGAATTGGCGGTAAACATACCAGAACAAGAGCCACAAGTAGGGCAGGCTGACCGTTCAACGCTCATCACATCTTCATCAGAAATTAAGTCATCGGCAGCGTCAATCATGGCGTCCACAAGGTCAAGTTTACGCACTTTTTTGCCGTCATCGGCGGTGATGGTTTCATGTGTGGTATGCCCATCTGCCAATTCACTTGCCAAGACTTTACCAGCTTCCATCGGGCCGCCAGAAACAAAGATGGTGGGTATGTTCAGACGCAAGGCTGCCATCAGCATACCAGGGGTGATTTTATCGCAGTTGGAGATACACACCAAAGCATCAGCACAATGAGCGTTGACCATATATTCTACACTGTCGGCAATCAAATCACGGCTAGGTAGGGAGTAGAGCATACCACTATGCCCCATCGCAATGCCATCATCAACAGCAATGGTGTTAAATTCTTTAGCAACACCGCCTGCCTTTTCTATTTCACGGGCGACCAGTTGCCCTAAGTCTTTTAGGTGAACATGTCCTGGTACAAACTGGGTGAATGAGTTGGCGATGGCGATGATTGGCTTATTAAAATCATCATCGGTCATGCCTGTGGCACGCCATAAGGCTCTCGCCCCTGCCATATTGCGACCAGATGTAGAAGTTTTTGAACGGTAGGTTGGCATCGTTTATTTTCCTTGTTGGCTTGGACTTGGTCTATAGAAGCACGCCAAGTTAGCTAAGTTTATTTGCTTTATTGTAACATTTTTTTAAGGGTTTGTGAGAGCAAAAAGAGTGTTTCTTTTATATGAAAAAGTATAAAAATGAATTATGATTATAAACAAAGTTGCACAATTTTGGCTAATATTTTTTGGTTAATTTTTGCAGAAAATTGTTTTTTTTGTACCCCTAGCTCTCACAAGGCGTATCTTAGGCTTGGTGAGATGACATAAGAGTGGTCGAAGTTTAACTCCTTGATGGATTATAAAGATTATCTTATAAAAAAAAGATGATAGATGGACGCGTGGACGGATTTGCTTATTTACCAAGGCGGATAAAAATGCTTTGGCGTTGCCTATTTTTTAAGCCTTGACATAAAGTTGTTAGATAAAATCTGGTGGTATTTTTGGCATTTTTCTTGAGAAAACTGGGTGGCTGTCTTGCCTGCAATTTGCAAATTATTGCTAAATCTGTTAAATTTGTAAGCAAGGCTAATTAATACAAACATGATGATTGAACTTGTTTGTATTAATTAACTGTTTTGATTGAAGTAATTTAGATATATTTTTAATTGATAAGGATAAGTATGACGACACCAGAACAACCTAAGTCCAGTGCTATGCCTCAAGTTGAGATAAAGCGACTGGGTATTTTTCCGCAGGTAAATGTGCCTGTATTTTTAATATCAGCATTACTGATTGTTGGTTTTATTATTTTTGGGGCGATGTTTAGTGAGTTGGCGGGTCAAATTTTTGGCAAGGCACAAACGCTCATCACTCGACATTTTGGCTTTATGTTCATTATCTTAATGAATGCAGCCTTAGTATTTTGTGTGTATATATCATTAAGTCGCTATGGCGATATTCGCCTTGGGGCTCAAACAGAAACACCTGAATATAGCTTTGGTTCATGGATTGGAATGCTGTTTTCAGCCGGTATTGGTATTGGGCTACTTTATTGGGGTACGGCTGAGCCTCTGTATCACTTTGTGAAGCCACCTATTGCCGACTCTAGTAGTGCAGAGAGTGCTAAGCAGGCGATGCAGTTGTCGTTTTTGCATTGGGGTTTGCACGCTTGGGCGGTGTACTCAGTGGTGGCGTTGAGTCTTGCTTATTTTCACTATCGGCGCGGCTTACCGCTGTCAATTCGTTCGGTGCTATTTCCATTGATTGGTAAGAATATCTATGGCAAATGGGGGCATGCGGTCGATATTTTGGCGGTGTTTGGTACGATGTTTGGTGTGGTAACCTCGCTCGGTCTTGGTGTGATGCAACTTGAAACAGGACTTGGGCAGATGTTTGGTATTGAACCAAGTCTTGTATTTAAAATCGCCCTAGTAGCAGGCATTACCGCTTGTGCGGCATTTTCTGTGATGGCAGGACTTGATAAGGGGGTGAAACGCCTAAGTGATATCACTATTATTGGTACGCTCATCATGCTTGCCTTTATGATTATAGCAGGTCCAACCCAGTTTATTTTAGATAGCTTTGTGGAGAATATAGGTAACTATGCAGGCAATATCATCACGCTAGGGCTTTGGAATGAAGCCTATATGGATAGCGATTGGCAGGGTGCTTGGACAATCTTTTATTGGGCATGGTGGGTAAGTTGGTCGCCATTTGTGGGTATTTTTATCGCTCGTATTTCTCGTGGTCGTACCATTCGTGAGTTTATTTTTGGTGTTCTATTTGTGCCGATGCTCTTGTTGTTTTTGTGGTTTACGGCCTTTGGTGGCGTGGCGATCAATATGGAGTTGTCTGGAGATTTTGGTTTATCAACGGCAGTGCTTGCTGATTCAGGTAGTGCGATTTTTAAATTTATTGAATATTACCCATTTACGCAAGGCTTGGTGGTAGTAACACTGGTTATGATTGTGCTGTGGTTTGTAACCAGTGCAGACAGTGCCAGTCTTGTGGTGGATATGCTAACTGCAGGTGGTAACACCAACCCACCAAAAATCCAAAGACTGTTTTGGGTAACATCAGAAGGCATCATTGCGGCAATCTTGCTGGCAGCAGGAGGTCTTTCGGCGTTGCAAGCAGCAGCGATTGTGGCAGGACTGCCCTTTGCTCTTGTTATCTTTGTGATGATGTACTGTCTGATTCGTGGACTTGGGCGAGATCGTTTGACCTTATACCGTAATAACCAATGGTATATTACCGAAGAGTCTGCCGAGCATAATAGTGCTAACGAGATGGTGGATGAGCATCTGTTACCAGGACCGCCCCCAACCACAGAAAAAGCAGACTAATAGCAATAAAAAAATCGGACCTAGTTGTCCGATTTTTTATTTTATTTTTTAGTTGCAATCCTAAAAAATTAAACAGTTGTTTGGCTATATTTGTATATGTTGATAGAAATTAAGGAAGGTCGTTAGACCGTTGTGATGACATAGCAGATATGGTAATCTACAATAGTAGAAATTAAGGAAGGTCGTTAGACAACAAAAATTTTTATTTTTCGCTTGACAAATCTACAATAGTAGAAATTAAGGAAGGTCGTTAGACCTTAAAAAATTAACAAATCGTAATAAATATCTACAATAGTAGAAATTAAGGAAGGTCGTTAGACCTTAAAAAATTAACAAATCGTAATAAATATCTACAATAGTAGAAATTAAGGAAGGTCGTTAGACATAAATGGTGTTTCTTTTATGGATTTTATCTACAATAGTAGAAATTAAGGAAGGTCGTTAGACAACCCATATGTAAGGGGAACTGTTATATCTACAATAGTAGAAATTAAGGAAGGTCGTTAGACTAGCAATGATCACTGAAGAGTTAATCTATCTACAATAGTAGAAATTAAGGAAGGTCGTTAGACATCGAGGTGAAAGTAACGGAATTCGTATCTACAATAGTAGAAATTAAGGAAGGTCGTTAGACATGATTGTGATTGGCGACAGCTCAACTATCTACAATAGTAGAAATTAAGGAAGGTCGTTAGACATTGGTATTTGGATTAGCCGATGGCATATCTACAATAGTAGAAATTAAGGAAGGTCGTTAGACGATGAATGGTGGGAAAATGCCGACCATATCTACAATAGTAGAAATTAAGGAAGGTCGTTAGACATTAGAAGCATGAGAAAAAAGAAAAAATCTACAATAGTAGAAATTAAGGAAGGTCGTTAGACTGGCATGGCGACAGACGGCTACATTCGCATCTACAATAGTAGAAATTAAGGAAGGTCGTTAGACCCGTTTTGGGGTATTTTTACTAATTTTTAGCGGATTTTGATTAAAATTTAAACAAATTTCACTCATTTTTACCCTAAAAACTCAAAATTTACAGCAGGAAGACTAAGGTTTGTAAGTTTTTAAATAACATTACAATACTAATAAATCCTGTGTGCGATGAACAGCATTGCCATAACGCAACACTTCTCGTTCTGTAAACCTAAATATTATAACACTGTCTGCTCCACAAAACAAGGGTTCAAACTCGTGTTTGATTCTTTGGGTAACAATATTTAAAATACGCTCGCTATTTTGGATTTCGTACACTGAATATTGCAAACGGTCGCCATATTCCATCAAAAACTTAGCAAATTTCGTTCGCACCTTATTGTTACTGATATCATAACTGACAATAATCATCAAATCTCCTTATCTTCAAATAAATCAAAACTTGGAAAATCATAATCTTGCTTTTCGTCATTGATTTTCATAAACAAGCGATAATAATCACGAATATAAATAAAAATTGCCTGTTTATGAGTGATGATTGCATTCATTAATATGGCATGATATTCTCGGCTGTGCTGGGTTTTTAAATGGTATTGCAGTTTATTTTGGCCAAAATGTTCTGCCTTAAATTGACCCAAATTAAAAGATATTAAAACTTGCCTATCAATAATACAGCGAAATGGCTCTACAAAATCACATACCAGTGATTTTCTTTTAAACCATAATTGGTGCAATACCCCTTGATAAACATCAAAACCAAACAATCTTAAATTACATTCAATATAATTAAAAAGTAGCGTATAACCCATATCCAAAACCACATTAACAGGATCTAGTTTTAATCTAGGTTTTCTGCCTTGCCACTTAAAATGTTTTGCTTGAATAAAATGATATTTAAAAAACAACTTTGCTGAATTACCCTCAATACCCATTAAAAAATCCAATTGGTCAGCGGTTAAGCAGCGTTCTTGATACTGTTTGAGTTCGTTGATTGCCGTTTTTAGTTCATCGCTTTTTTGACGCAGATTCTTTAATAAAACAATGTGTCCATGAATCTTGCTAAATACAAGCTGATTGGCAAGCGTTTGTTTTAATTTGGCAGTCATGAAATATTGCTTTTGGCGTAATAAGAAATTCGCTTCTGCTGCATGACTGATAAACATCATCGGTCGCAAGCGTTCGTTTAATAAAATGAGGGCTATGTTGTATTTTTGGCAGTAATCAATCGTAACACTTGTTAAGGTTAGATGACCAATGCTGACGATTGCGAGCACTTTATTTTTAGATAATCGTGTTAACACTTCACCATTGTCATCTTTAATGACGATATTGCCTTGTGAAATAACCAGATGTTTTAGTTCGGTATTGGTTAATAAAATTACTTGTCGATATTTTAGATCAGCTTGATTGAGCATCTGTCATCCCTGAAGTCATTTTAATGATAACGAAGTTTGGTCGCATAAAGCAGCATAAATACAATATTGGCATTTGTTTGGATTGATATTACTCAAAATGATACTGGGTTCATAATGACGAATCTTGTTTAAATATGCTTTGAACCATTGTGTTGTCTCATCATTAGGTAGAGCAAGTGGATAATGCTTATTGTCATCTTTAGAATAAAAGCCTAAATAATCCACCTTAAATCCCATTTCTATCAAGCAAAAATATTGTGCATAAAGTTGTAATTTATAACCATCATAAATGGTTTTAATCTTTTTCTTGCGTTCAATGAGTTTTTTACTTTGGGTAAAATATTGGTCAATTTTCCCCATTAAACCATACTCTTCTGAATACACAAATATGCCTGTTAAAATATCTTTTTTGGTGCTATAACTGCCGTTATCCACCGTTTCATGGGCTTGTTTGCCAGCGACTTGCGGTGTATCATGATACTGCTCTTCATCTAATCCTTGATAAACATTGTGCAGATAAATAGAATAAGGACAAAAAACAAAGTCGTTTAACTGACTGATATTTAATACATTATGTTCCATAATATCATTTAATTATCCATAAAAATTAGGCTCAATTTTTAAAATTGAGCCTAAAAACTATCTAATGGGTTTGAACAAATTTAAGCCATTCTTGATTGCTAATAGCCAGTTTCAATGAATCCAAATCATCACTTGCTTTAATTTGATTTAATACCCACAAGCCTTTTTTGGCAATATGATACGCACCATTGGCGTCAGCATCATTTGGTAAGCGGTTGTCAGCCTTGCGACTATCAAAAAACTCACCGTTTTTATTTGCTACAGGCGATAAAATAAAATCATCGCCTGTATTGGCGTTGCTATATCGCATAGATACCAGTACTTTTAGATAATAATAAAGACTGCTATACAGATTTTTACTATTATTATTGCAAATCGCATCAATTAAATCATTGCCAGTTTGATAATTGATTTGATGTTTATTAAATAATGCTTTTAGACAATCATTGATATTGATTTTGTCTATAGTTTTTTTAGTATTATTATAAGCATAACGCACATCGCCATGTGAACAAATCACCCAATGGGTTTTTGAGCCATTTGCTTTATCGGTAAAGTTATTATAATCCAATGCAAACTCAAAATAATCTTTGCTAGCGTTATAATAAATGCCATCAAAATTCTTAAAAAATGCTTTGGCTTTGTCTGTATTTTCATAGTTTAGTGGCAATAAATTAACAAAACCTGTAGTAGGGTCAATCTTACTGGTATTCCAAGCAGGCACATAAAACAAAAATCCTGTCTGCTTACCAATATCTTTAATATCTTCAAATTTATTGGTTAATTGCAGTGCATTTCTAATACCGCCTAATTCATTTGGTGGGTTATCTTTTGATACCAAGTAATTGAGTTTTTTAATAAGTGCATTTTCAAAGTTTTGATACACTTGCTTTTCAACCTTAAACCGTCCACGCTTAAAGCCAAAATTCAAATCTTCCAACACAACAATGGCATTGTATTTAAGCATCAGCTGGCTGATATAATGCACCACTTGACTTAAATAACCTTGCTTAATTTCTTTGATATTTTCAATCTCTCCCCAGTTTACACGAGCCTCCAAACGCTCTTTTTCTTTGTTATCCAAAAGAGCATGATAATTGACTGTTAATTTAATGCCGTTATGACCAGTATTAACAATCTCATTTAAAGACTTTTGTTCAACAATTTCACCTTGGCTATTGATGACACTGACATATAATAAATGGCGTTCACCACGGTCAATGCCAATGATATGGATATCTTCGTTACTATTTTTAAGTGTTTGATTGACATTTTTATTAAATTCTTTAAAGCCAGTGCCATGAACACCAAAATTCATCGTAATGGGAATATGTAATAAGAACTTATCCTCCGTATAGCGTTTATCTTTGATGATTGTGTGGGTGGCAATTTTATCCTGATTGGGGTTGTTGGGGTTTTTCATCGTCAGTTTTTCATAAGCAGGGTGCTTTGCCACATCATCAATATTTAATGATGCCTTGCGATAAAAAATCTCCGCTTCGCCATTTAGTTTATAAATCACATTTTGTAGATTTTCTGGGCTAAATAATTCCTTAAAATACAAAGTATGCAAATTCTTATTGCCGTAAGATTTTGCAGAAAAATCTTTATTGTAAATTTGGAATAGGTAGAGTTTTCCTTGTTCTACCAAGTTATCAATATAACTGCTGTCAATATCGGTAAAGAAAACTTTATACCCTTGTGGTTCAACTTCCTTATAAAAATCACTTAAATCTTGATAATTGCTGGTGTCAGAAAATTGAAAGCCAAACTCTCGCCATTCTGAGTGCTTATTGATGCTAGTTTTAAAGAAGTCGATCAGGCGATGACAATCAGATAGATTGAACAGTTCACCTTTTTTGTGTGTACCTTTTTCGTATTTCTCCAAAATGTCCTTAGAGGGCGAATAATAATCAATATTGCTTTTTGCGAAAAATACTTTTGGCAACATCTTGTTTGGACCAGGTAATAGTTTATAAACCATTTTTTGATAAACATCTTGGCTTGTGGCAACTGGGGCTTGGTCAAAGACTTTTTTATGTGATTTATCCAAAATCGCTAGATAATAGTTATCATTTTTTTGTAAAATAATGCCAAAGTTATCCTTTTCTTTATTTAAGTCCCAACCATTGAGTAAGGTGGCGTTATCAAAATTGAGTTTGTATTTTTCTGCAGTAAAGGCTTTTTGTGAAATATAATCACGCACTTTGTTATAAAGTGAGCTAAAATGCTTCAAATCATCATGCAAGGGCGTAAACTCACCATAAAATGTCTTATCCTCATTTAATCTGGTGTCGCTACCGATGGCTAATGGCTTAATAAAATGCACCAAAGCCATCACGCTATCTAAAAATAACTTTAAATTGACAATGTCATGAGATTTTTTGTGTTTATAAAAGTTACGCTCACCAGTAGGATATTCTTTTTCCAAAAATCCTTTGATGGTGCTAAATTTATTGTCAATGTTTTTGATTAAGGACAATTTTTGAGCATCAGCATTGATGGAGCATTGTGATAGATAATCTACTATGCTTACAAACGCAACATCCTCTTGTTTTTGACAATATTGACCTAATGCCTGCTCCAAAGTGGCAATGCTATGCTCGGATTTGATAAATGTTTCTCGTTCTTTATTGAGTTTATTTTTGGCATTATCCGTTTTGGCTTTGGTAAGTTTGTTGTTAAATTCGGTATTGATGGTGTTGGCATAATAATCAGATAATGCCTGATTAATGATATTAAAATTGCCATATAAAATGTGTGAAATATGCGTTAATTGACCATGATGGATGTATATACCATTTGGGTCGTAATCTTTAATATGATTTAATATGGTGTCAATTTTATTAAAATCATCGTGATAAGTACGATAAAAGTCATTAATTGCACTACAAACTTCGTTATCATCTTCAAATCTTGTTGGTAAAAAGGATAGGCTTTGTTTGTCGCTCAATAATTGTTTGTGCAGGGGTTTTAGTTTGGCAACTTTACATTTATTTTGTTGATTATATAGATTGATAAACTCATTAATACCCTGTAATTTTGTGCCATTATCCAAAACTTTACCACCCAATAACGCATTGTAAGCACTAATACCAGATTGGGATAATAGATGATTATAAAACTCAATATTCAATAAATCATCAATACCAAATTCATCAAAATAATCAGTAATTTGATTGTTGATATCAAAAAGCTGTTGATACAGTTTTGGGTGACTATTTTTGATATGATGCAAAATCTGAATATTATCCACAAATCTGGGTAGGTTTTCGTGAATTAAGCGATAAGCAATGGCGGTGTGTTTGGCTTCGTGGCTATATAGGTTTTTTCGGTTTTCATAAAAGCCACTAAAATAAGTACTAAAACCGATAAACTGCTCGATGAGTGCAATTTTTGGCGATTCTTCACCTTCTTTTTGAATGACCCACTTTGTCAAATCGCCTTGCTTTTTTTTACTACCGAACAATTCTTTGGCAAACAAACCTTTGAACCAGGCTTTGGTGGTATTGTCTTTTTCAAACTGCTTGACAATTTGTTTGCGTAATTGCTCTTGTGATTTTTCTAAATCTTTATGTAATTTGTCGTCTTTTTTACTGTTTTTTAGTGCCAGATAAGTATGCTGAAAATCAGACAGCTGTGCTAGATGAGTGTCTGTTAACGCCAACTCAATAAAATCACGATGATAGTCATCTAAAATCGGTTTTATTTTTTGATAACTTTCGGCAAGTGTAGCGTCTTGCTCCAAAAAGTTTTTGGCTTTGATGTGTTCAAGTGTTTTACCAATAGGCTTTAATTCAAAACGCAAGGTTTTGGAAAGAGGGTATTGGCGGGTGAAATTGGTGAATAGCATATGAATTCCTTTTATGTATTGAAGGGGTTGGATCAATCTTGGTGTTTGGCACGGATAATTTTATTATAGTGCGAATTTGATGCCATATCAACTAGTCTGTGTGTAACCACATCTGTTTTATGAGTGTGTTTTTAATACTTGAATAAACTGTCTGTACTCAAAAAGATGAGTGGTTAGTAGTATAAAAAAATCGGACCTAGTTGTCCGATTTTTTATTTTAAGAGTTACTCTTGATGGGTGGGTATGGGCTTTGAAAAACCTTTGGTCAACCATAAAAGATAGACAAATCCCAATAAGCCCCAAGATAGCCCAGCGTATAGCGAGGTGTTTTCGACATTAAGCCACATAATAAAGATGGTGATAAAGCCAAGCGTTGGCACGATGAGATTTAAAAAGACTTGTTTGGGACTGTGCAATCTGCGGTTTTTGAGAGCGTATTCAAAAATGACAGACAGATTGACAAAACTAAATGCCGTCAGTGCCCCAAAGCTGATCAAATGTACCACAAAATCCAAATCCACAAAACCACCCATTAATGCCACCAAACCTGCAATTAAGATATTAAAGACAGGTGTGCGTAATTTTGGATGAATATAACCAAAGACACGGCGACTAATCACACCATCACGACCCATCACATACATCAATCGTGAGACGCCTGCATGAGCTGAAATACCTGAGGCGACAACGGTTATGATGCCAAAAGTCAAGACAATGGATTGAAACAGCGAACCACCCACGAGTAATAAAATTTCGGGCTGAGTCTCGTCAATTTGGGTGAAGTATGTACTTGGATTGCCTGAAAAATAAAGCTGAATGAAGTAAGTACTGACGATAAAAATAAGACCCGTGATGAGCGAGGTTAAAAAAATCGCTTTTGGTAGTTTGTTTTTTGCATCTTTGGTTTCTTCAGCCAGTGTGGATAGAGAGTCAAAACCTGTAAAAGAAAAACACAAGATGGTTGCCCCAGCGATGAGTGGCATAATCTCGGTAGTGGCATTAAAAAATGGTGTCAAACTCCATAACTGGTAAGCATGAGCGGCGTCAATCACGCCATCGGCATTTAGCCCTTGGCTAAGTTTGGTATAGACTAGGTAGGTAAAAAAGGCAATGATGAGCAATTGACCTGCAACAATCCAACTATTAAAGTACGCTACGATTTTTGCTCCAAGTAGATTGACGATTGTCATGATGGAGGTGAATGCCACCACCCAAAACCAAGTGTTTACCTCAGGAAATAACGCACTAAAATAAATGACTGCTAATACGATATTGACCATTGGCATAAGCAGGTAATCTAGCCAGCTAGACCAGCCAACCATGAAGCCTACCGTAGGGTGAATCGCTTTTTGGGCGTAAGTATAGGCAGAGCCTGATGATGGGTAGGCACGAATCATCTGTCCATAACTGAGCGAGGTTAGCAAAATGGCAATGAGTGCTAAGACATAGGACATGGGTGTGTGCTGATGACTGGCTTTTGAAACCATACCGAAAGTATCAAAAAGAGTGGTGGGTTGAATGTATGATAGACCGATGATGATGACATGCCAAATGCCTAAATTGCGACTTAAAGTTACAGGCTTGGTAGCAGTAGAGGTGGAGATGGGTGTATTCAAAGGAAATCCTCCAAAAATTGCCGATCAGTCGCTAACATGGTGCAATCTGACCTAAGGAAAAAAGACACGATTGAGTGTGAACAATTTTTAAAGAGTAAGACAACAAGTCTGTTTTTTAGGCGAGACGGGTTTTTAGTGGGATACTCCAGTGGTTTTTTTGAGAATGATGGTGTGAGTCAGTGATTCTCAAGTGGATTGATGGCTTTGGCCAAGAATTTGGCAAATTATAAGGCAAAACCACCAAATTGTCATTAAAAATTTGGGGTAATATACATGAAAAAAAATAACAAGTTTAGCTATCGTACTTATACGGATATATCAGTCTAACAGGCAATATCAAGCACGGATTTTAATTTATGATTTATCCTAAGTCTGCCCATTTATCCTTATCTTTAAACATACATTCATCAAATACGACACATGAACCACATTTTGGGCTTCTTGCCATGCAAGTGTATCGTCCATGCAATATGAGATAGTGGTGAGCATCCACAAGAAATCGATTCGGAATGCGTTTCATTAGGGCTTTTTCTACAGCAAGTACAGTTTTGCCTGTGGCAAGCCCTGTGCGATTACCCACTCGGAAGATGTGCGTATCAACTGCCATGACAGGCTGACCAAAGGCGGTGTTTAAGACGACATTGGCTGTTTTTCTACCAACCCCTGCCAACGCTTCAAGTTCAGCTCTGGTATGTGGTACTTGTCCATCATGCTTATTGATTAGGTCTTGACAGGTTTTGATGATATTGGCGGCTTTGGAGTTGTATAATCCGATGCTATTGATATACGATTTTAAACCGTCTAGCCCTAATTGCAGTATCGCCTGCGGAGTGTTGGCGACCGGAAATAGTTTGCCTGTGGCGATATTGACGCCTTTATCGGTTGACTGGGCTGAGAGCATGACGGCGATGAGTAGCTCAAATTCGTTGCTATAATTAAGCTCGGTAACTGGCTCTTTGATGTGTTCAGAGAGTTTTTGAAAAAATGCCAAGCGTTTTTCTTCATTCATCGGACGAGATGCAGGCGTATCAGCAGTTTTAGCGATGGATAATTTGTCTTTTTGTGAGCCAGATTTTGCTTGGCTGATGGCTTTGGAAGTGGGTTTCTTTGTGGGTTTGGTTGTCATGGCGATATGCTAGATAAAAAGATTATTATAACATGGCTTATCTTAGTGTGAAAATAGGCACATCTGCCATCATCAACGCAAAGATTGCAAGAAAATCCTTGAAATTTGCTTGGATATCCAGTAATTTGATGGTTGATTAGTCAATGTGTGAATGGGCATAATATCATGATTTATCTACATCATCAGATTTTAGTCAATGGCGTAAACAACCAAGGCATCAGGCAGACGATGCCATCAAAAGCAGACTTGCGTCAATCTCGCCATCAGATATTAAGCCAGTTTTGTGGTCGGCATGGATTGCCTACGCCCAATTATGACAAACAAATAAATGGTAAGCCGATTATTACTAATAATCATTTGGTATTTAATCAGTCGCACCATGATACTGCCTATGTACTAGCGTGGTCGTTGAGTGTTGCTGAGCTTGGCGTGGATGTTGAGAGTGTGTGCCGTCAGGCTAATTTTGAGCAGTTGGCAAGACGGTATTTTCATGCTGATGAATATCGGTATTGGCAAGAGAATGACTGTGATGTGCGACTATGGTTTCGGCTCTGGACGATTAAAGAAGCAGTGATAAAAGCAAATGGCATAGGTATCCGCCTAGCCTTAAGAGAACTAAATGCTAAATTTATCAATAGGCATCAAGGCGAGATTTTTCATGATAAGATGGGTTGTTATCGTTTTGAATGTATTGACATGGGCGATGATGTCATTACCATAGCTTATACTGGCGATGTTTGGCAGGCGTGGACATTAAAATAAAAAGTCTGCATGGTAATAAGAATAAAAATACCGCTCAATAGAGCGGTATTTTGTGAGTATTGCTAAGCAATATCACCCATCAATCTTCATAATTATCAATAGAAGGGCAAGAGCAAATTAAGTTCTTATCGCCATAGACATCGTCCACACGACCAACGGTTGGCCAGAACTTGTGAGCCTTGACATATGGCAATGGGAATGCTCCCACTTCACGGCTATATGGTCTGTCCCAATCGCCTACGATGACATCTTGGGTGTGTGGTGCATTGATCAACGGATTGTTATCGGCTGTCCAACCATCAGCACCTGCTTTCACTTTTAAGGCTTCTTGCTTGATTTGCTTTAATGCACTAATAAAGCGGTCAAGCTCATCTTTGCTCTCAGATTCGGTTGGCTCAATCATCAGTGTGCCTGCCACAGGAAAGCTCATGGTTGGTGCATGAAAACCATAATCCATCAAACGCTTGGCGATATCGGTTTCGGTGATGCCAGTCTCTGCTTTTAATGGGCGAATATCAATAATGCACTCGTGTGCCACCCGTCCATTTTTGCCTGTATAAAGTACGGGGTAGTCATCTTTGAGGCTCTGGGCGATATAGTTGGCGTTCAATAGGGCTTGCTTGGTGGCAGCAAGCAGTCCATCACGCCCCATCATTGTGATATACATCCATGAAATAGGAAGGATGCTTGCCGAGCCATAAGGGGCAGCTGACACAGCCGATTGACCATTTTGGGCGTTAAACACAGGGTTTATGCTGTGACTTGGGATAAATGGTGCAAGGTGTGATTTTAGCCCAATCGGTCCCATGCCAGGACCGCCACCGCCGTGCGGAATGCAAAAGGTCTTGTGTAGATTCATGTGTAGCACATCAGCACCGACATCAGCAGGACGCATGAGTGCCACTTGGGCGTTCATATTAGCACCGTCCATGTACACTTGACCGCCATGCTGATGAATCAAGTCGCAGATATCACGAATACCTTCTTCAAATACACCGTGTGTGGACGGATAGGTAATCATTAATGCCCCTAGCTTATCGCTATGTTGTTCGCATTTGGCGACCAAGTCATCAAAGTCCACATTGCCATTATCATCGGTTGCAACCACGACCACTTGCATGCCCATCATTTGGGCAGTAGCAGGGTTGGTTCCGTGTGCTGAACGGGGAATTAGGCAGATATTACGGTCGTTTTGACCCAAGCTTTGGTGGTAACGGCGAATCGCCAAAAGTCCTGCATACTCGCCAGACGCCCCAGAATTGGGCTGCATTGAAATTTCATCAAAGCCGGTAATCGCCTTTAACTGTGTTTGCAGGCTATCAATCATCGCCACATAGCCTTTGGTGTCGTCCTGTGGGGCGAATGGGTGAACATTGGCAAATTCATTCCAAGTAATCGGCAACATCTCGCTAGTAGCATTTAATTTCATTGTACAAGAACCAAGAGAAATCATTGAGCGGTTCATTGCCAAGTCTTTATCTTCTAGCGATTTTAAATAACGCAGCATCTGATGTTCAGTGTGATAGCTGTTAAAGGTTGGGTGTGTGAGAATGTCATCTGTGCGGTTTAATGCACCAAGCACATTTTCTACCTTATCAAGATTACCAGTTACCCCAAAAATCTCACATAATTCAGCAAATTCTGCTTCATCGGTCAACTCATGAAAAGATACACCTACTAGATCATCTTTATGAAAAAGATTGTAGCCTTTTGATTTTGCTGTTTTGACAAGCTCGCTTGCTTTGTCAGTTTTGATGATGATGGTATCAAAAAACACATCGCTAACAGGCGTAAATTGGCTTTTAACCGCATTATAAAATGCCACTGCCAACGCATGAATACGACTGGCGATACGCTGCAAACCTGTCGCTCCGTGATACACAGCATACATACCTGCTAGATTGGCAAGTAGCACTTGGCTTGTGCAGATGTTTGAGTTGGCTTTTTCACGGCGGATATGCTGTTCACGAGTTTGTAGTGCCATGCGTAGGGCGGTGTTGCCTTGTGCATCTTTTGATACGCCAATAATACGACCAGGGGCAGAGCGTTTGTCTTTGTCTTTAAAGGCAAAATAGGCAGCGTGTGGACCACCAAAGCCCATCGGAATGCCAAAACGCTGAGTACTACCTAGAGCAATATCAGCTCCCATATCAGCAGGTGATTTGAGTAGTACAAGGCTCATGATATCGGCAGCCACGATGGCGTAAGCACCGTTATCTTTGACGGTTTTGATGATGTCGGTCAAATCAGCTACATCACCGTCTTTGCCAACATATTGGAAGTACGCTCCAAAAAAATCGCCCGTCTTAGCAACTTCAAAATCGCCAACCACCACCTCAAAGCCAAAATATTTGGCACGAGTATTGATGACATCAAGTGTTTGTGGATAAGTGCGCGCATCTACAAAAAATTGCTTTGATTTGGACTTGCTACAACGATTCGCCATAGCCATTGCCTCAGCGGCAGCTGTGGCTTCATCAAGCAAACTTGCCCCTGCCAAATCCATACCTGTTAAGTCAATACATACTTGCTGGAAGTTTAATAAAGCCTCTAGGCGACCTTGAGCGATTTCGGCTTGATAGGGGGTGTAGGCAGTGTACCAACCAGGATTTTCTAGTACATTTCTTTGAATAACCGCAGGTAAGCGAGTAGGTGAGTAGCCCTGACCGATGTAGCTTTTGGCAACCACAATGTCGTCTGCCATTGCACGAAGTTTGGCAAGGGCGTTGTGTTCACTCATTGCCACTGGCAAATCAAGAGCTTTACCTAAACGCACCGATTGTGGCACAACAGAGTCCACAAAACTATCCAAATCACTTGCACCGACTTTGGCTAGCATTGCGTCAGTGGCGGATTTATCATTGCCCAGATGACGATGCACAAAGGCATTTTCGTAAAAAAGTTCGGAAAAGTTGTTAAAAGCCATGATATGTCCTTATTTGGTTAAGGTTGGTTAAAATTTAATTAAAAATGGTATTTAAAAATGCAATTTTTAATTAAATTTATTATCAATGTAATAAGGTGGTAAGTATGGTTAATTAAATCTTGTGAATTGTAATTTTAATCATGCTATGCACCAATTTTGGGTGTGAAAACAGTAAATACACATATTTGCAAGCTGTAAAGCCAATAGCGTAAGCTCAAATTGAACTTACGCTATTTTTCTTATAGACTGCTCTCGTACTCGTCTGCACTCATTAGGCTGTCATAATCGGCAGGATTGGCAGGTTTGATTTTAAAGAACCATGCTTTACCATACGGGTCTTCATTAGCAAGCTCTGGGCTGTCCACAAGCTCATCGTTAATCTCAACGATTTCACCGCTAATAGGAGCGTAAACATCACTTGCCGCTTTAACAGATTCAACAACGGCAATCTCTTCGTCAGCCGAGACGGTGCGACCAACTTCTGGTAATTCTACAAATACCACATCGCCAAGCAAATCTTGGGCGTGGTCGGTAATGCCAACAGTGATGATACCGTCATCTTCAAGTTTTAGCCATTCGTGACTGGCAACATATTTTAAATCACTTGGGGTATTGCTCATAAAAGCTCTCCTAGTTAAGGTTAAAAAATTATAATAGGGTGATTGGTTGCTTATTTTTCACATTTTCCTGTAGCATCATTATAGTGTCCACCATAATCTAGGCAAGTATCTTTAGCACCACAACCCGCTAATAGCAAAGCTGTTGCCATAATACATATTTTCACACTCAGGCCTTTTTTAAAAAGATTACCTGTATATTTTAAATCACTTGGGGTATTGCTCATAAAAGCTCTCCTAGTTAAGGTTAAAAAATTATAATAGGGTGATTGGTTGCTTATTTTTCACATTTTCCTGTAGCATCATTATAGTGTCCACCATAATCTAGGCAAGTATCTTTAGCACCACAACCCGCTAATAGCAAAGCTGTTGCCATAATACATATTTTCACACTCAGGCCTTTTTTAAAAAAGATTACCCGTTGCTTGCACAGACTTTGCTAGCGTCATCTCTTGGATTGCTTTTGAGCATAACCTTTTGTGGCTGGCTGATCTTGATTTGTTTGGAATATGACTCATGAAAACTCCTAATTAGGTGTTGCTATTTAATGAATAAGCGATGTTGATGACATCATAATCATTAAGAATGTTAAGTATTGAACCACATAGATAATCATTTTCTATCATATTCTGTGCTTGACAAACTTATATTAGCGATGCCATCATTTTTTATTGTTTAGAGATGCAGTCAATCAAACTGTTTTTTGCCATTTCTAACAAAGGGTAGTTTTAATACTCGTACGCCAAACTCTTTGCCACGCATGATAATTTTGGCGTGCGTGCCATCAAAATCAGCAGGTACACGAGCGATGGCGATGGATTGATTGAGACTTGGGCTAAATACGCCACTGGTGGTAATGCCTTCACCTTTATCGGTAATGACGGTCATTCCTGAACGCATGACGCCTTTTTCTTCTAGTAATAAGCCCACTTGTTTGGCTTTTACACCATCGGCTTTTAGTTTGACTAGTGCTGTTTTGCCAATAAAATCACGGTTTTCGTCTTTTAAATCCACCGTCCATGCCATGCCTGCTTCCAATGGGCTGACTTCATCGGTCATATCATTACCGTATAGATTCATGCCTGCTTCCATACGCAAAGTGTCTCTTGCCCCAAGTCCACATGGAGCAACGCCAGCTTTTACTAGGTCATTAAAAAACTCTACCGATTGATCGGCAGGCATGATAATCTCAACGCCGTCTTCGCCTGTATAACCTGTACGAGCGACAAACCAATCACCACCCAAATCCACCCCAACGAATGGTTTTAGAGCGGTTACTTTATCCGCCCATTCAGGCTTGGTGGCAACTAATTTTTCTATTGCTTTTGGGCCTTGCACGGCAAGCATTGCCAGTTCGTAGCGGGGGGTGATGGTAACGCCAAATTCAGCACCCACCTTATTAAAGTGTGCCGAATCTTTTTCACGAGTAGCACCATTAGATACAATGCGATAGGTGGTTTCGTCCTCGCTTGTGCGATAGACAATTAAGTCATCAATTACGCCACCTTGTTCGTTTAGCATGCCTGAATACAAGGCCTTGCCAACAAAGGAAAGTTTGGCAACATCATTGGCAATTAATTTTTGAAAAAATGCTTTTGCGTTGTCGCCTGCTACATCGGTAACCAACATATGCGAGACATCAAACATGCCCGCATCTGTTCGTACAGCGTTGTGTTCTTCGATTTGAGAGCCATAATTGACGGGTAATTCCCAACCACCAAAATCCACTAATTTGCCATTGTGGGCGGTGTGGGCATGAAATAGGGGGGTGCGTTGTAGAGACATCTGTATTTCCTTAAAAAGTGCCTGAAAAATAATCATTTAAAAAATCATTGTTTCAAAATCATTGCGTTAAATTTAGATTACACCATAGCAAGAGCATTGATTTACCCATCGTGAAGCTAATATTTTAACTATTTTAAGCACCCCATCTGTCCTGTTACCTGAGATTTTCAATCATCAAACCAATGATATTGATTCATTGAGATTTAAAGATTTTCTTCCCTTCGGTAGGTACTAATTCCTATGTACCATTCTCCAGATTTTTTTGATAAAGCTGTGATTTATCTAAATTTTTCAGTCCATTTACCTGAGCGATTATGGGAGTGGTTTACGCCTTCGGTGTTGGTTTTAAATTGATCAAAAATATGGCTTGATCAAATAACAGTTAAAACCAATCTCTCCTGAAAAATTACGCCCTTATTATGAAAAATAATGCTACAATTTACAAGAGAAATTTTTAAATTTTACAAAATAAATGCCAATTATTGAGAAATTTTAAGTTGATAAGAGGAGATGATATGCATTGTGATGTGTATAAATTTGCAAAAAATGAAGATTGGTATGTTTATATCGCCCGACCAGATTATCCCAATGACACCGATGAGCTAAGAGATTGGCTAGGTATTTTACCATCTGAAATTCGCCAAAAATTAGGACTTGGTTCGTTTGTCATGCATTTAGATTTAAATGCTCGTGATAAGTTGGCAAGGGTGGATATTTGTGAGGTTAAAGCAAAACTTGCCGAGCAGGGCTATTATGTCCAACCGCCACCTGCGGACATTTTGGCGACACAAGCCATGGCTAAAGCTAAGGCATTGCAAGATAAGCAATATGATTAAATCAGACTACCAATAAACCTTATAATGATTGACAAGACTATTGGTCGTTTGGTGTTTTATCATTCTTAGCGAATTAACCCAATAAATTTTAGTAGCATTGCTAGATGTGTGCTAAAATACATCAATCTTAGTAAAATTAGATACATTATGGAATGGATTAAAAATCTACCCTTAGATGCCATCAGTGAGAGGTTGGCAGGCTTGATAGTTTGGTGGTCGAATCTGGTCTCGGATATTCCCGATCAGCAGTTGCCATTGATGGTCTATATCGGTGCTTCTATATTGGTGTTGCTACTTTGGCTTGTGGTTGTGCGTATTTTGCCGATTTCAGTGCGTGGGGTTAGTTGGGTATTTGTAGCGGCGGTATTATTTGCACCAAGTGCTGCCACTGGAGATTCTGGGGCGATTGCACCTGCTGTCATCAGATTATTCCACTCTTTGCTCATGAAAGATTTTGCTGGTATTGTTGGTGATTGCCTGCCGATTTTGGCGACATTTGCGGTATTTTTGGTTATTGGATCGATTTGGCAGATGTTGCGTAGTGTGATTGAGGGTAATACCGCCAAAGCAGAGGAATTTGCCCATATCCAAGAGCAAAAACGCCAGTTGCAAGAGCATCATCTTTAACTTTTTTATTTTTGTTATAATAGTGATTGTTGGCTTGAATTCTAAAAAAATCTGTGTATAATATACCGCTTGTGATTTTACCTAATTTCACATCTCCTTGCTACCATCATCAGATGGTGGCTGTTTTAATCCGTAGGGAGTCCATATGAGACATTATGAAGTGGTGCTACTGGTACACCCAGACCAAAGCAACCAAGTTGCCGATATGGTAACTAAATACCGTTCTATTGTAGAAGAAAATGGCGGTGCTAACCACCGTTTAGAAGACTGGGGTCGCCGTCAATTGGCATATCCAATCAACAAAATTCACAAAGCACACTATGTACTTTTGAACATCGAATGTAACGAAGCAACCCTAGCTCAGCTAGAAGAGCTATTCAAATACAATGATGCAATCATTCGTAGCCTAGTTATCCGTCGTGAAAGTGCGATTACTGAGCAATCTCCTTTGGCAAAAGAAGCTGAAGATAAACGCACCCGAAAAGCCAACCGCCGTAACGATGTTCGCACTCAAGAAGTTGAGAGCGAAGCTGACAGCGAATAATTTTAAGGAGATAACTCATGGCACGTTTCTATCGTCGTCGCAAATTCTGCCGTTTTACCGCTGAAGGCATTAGCCACATTGATTACAAAGATGTAGAACTTCTAAAGCAATACATCAGCGAAAATGGCAAAATCGTCCCTAGCCGTATCACTGGTACTTCTAATAAATATCAACGCCAATTGGCTGTTGCTATTAAACAAGCTCGCTATTTGGCTCTATTGCCATACACCGACAACCACAAGTAATTAACGGAGAGAAATCATGCAAGTTATTCTATTACAGCGTGTCGTTAATCTTGGTAAACTTGGCGAGACTGTTGATGTAAAAGCTGGTTACGGTCGTAACTATCTAATTCCACAAGGCAAGGCTTTGCCTGCAAACGAAGCAAACATTGCTAAGTTTGAAGCTCGTCGTGCTGAGCTAGAGGCACAAGAAGCCAAAGAGCTACAAGAAGCTCAAAAGCGTGCTGATGCACTTGCCGATGTTAATGTCATCATGCGTGCTAAATCTGGTGATGAAGGCAAGCTATTTGGTTCTATTGGTACTCGTGATATCGCAGATGCACTAACCAAATCAGGTCTAGAAGTTGACCGTGTTGAAGTAAAACTACCTGAAGGTCCATTCCGTCAAGTAGGTGAGTACAAAGTTACTATCCAGCTTCACCACGATATTTCTGCTGAAATCTTGGTAACCATTTTATCTGAAGATGCACCAGTTGCTGATGAAGATGATGAATAATTATTTTTCTAAATAATTATCTAAAAAAAGAGCCTTTTATGGGCTCTTTTTTAATGTTTAAGCCACACTGAGTAAGCTGATGATATTTTGTTGAAAGTAAGTTTTTGGTAGTAGATTTGTGATGGTCTGTATGGCGAGATATTGTAAATACCTAAAGGTCGGTTAAGTATAAATACTCATTGAGGACTGTTGTGATTGGGCTTGGTATTTAGGGACTTAAAAAACCGCAATTCATTTTAATCTGCGGTTTTTTATTGATGGTGTGCCTAGGTCAGTGGTGTATCTTTTGTAAGAATTGACGAACTCTTGGGTGTGTTGAATGATAAAAAAGCTGTTCTGGTGTGCCTTCTTCTACCACAATGCCGTCATCCATTAAAACAACTTTATCCGCCACATCACGAGCAAAATTGATTTCATGCGTTACCACAACCATGGTCCAGCCGTCATTGGCAAGCTGTTTCATGGTGGCAAGCACATCTTGCACAAGCTCTGGGTCAAGTGCTGATGTTGGCTCATCAAACAGCAATAATTCAGGCTTAATTGCTAAAGCTCGTGCAATGCCCACTCGCTGTTGTTGCCCACCTGATAATTGATAAGGGTATAAGTCCATCTTATCAGTCAAACCCACCTGAGTTAGTAGCTTCTTAGCTTCATCGATGACCTGTGCTTTAGGGCGATTTTGGGCAATTATGGGGGCAAGTGTTAAGTTTTCTAAAGCAGTTTTATGGGGAAATAAATTGTAGGATTGAAAAACCATGCCGGATTTGCGTTGCAGTTTTAGGCGAATGTCTTTTTTGATGGGTTTTGCAAAATTGATAGTAAGTGAGTCATCATCAAAGTGCATTGTGCCGCCATCAGGCATTTCAAGCCCATTTAAACAGCGTAAAAATGTGGTTTTGCCAGAGCCTGATGGTCCTAAGATAACCACTACTTGACCTTTATCAATGGTTAGGTCAATGCCTTTTAGGATATGATTTTCTCCAAAGGTTTTTTGGATATTTTTTATAGTAATCATAATAAAATCAATTATTTAGCAATATGTTTGTCAAAATGCACTTCAAGGCGTGATTGTAATAAACTTAAAATAAAGCAAATTACCCAATAAATAATTGCCGCTTCAATATATACAAGCATAAACTCATAAGTGCGTGCAGCGACATTTTGGGCTTCTTTGAATAGTTCGGTTACCAATACCAAAGATGCCAATGATGTCTCTTTAACTAAACTAATAAAGGTATTAGAGAGTGGCGGTATGGATACACGAAAGGCTTGGGGTAAAATGATGTAACGAAAAGTCTGTGCATAGGTGAGACCAACTGTCGTGCCTGCTTCCCATTGACCTTTAGGGATTGATAAAATAGCTGCTCGCACTGTCTCGGACGCATACGCACCAACATTGAGCGAAAATGCGATAATCGCTGTTGGGAACGGATCAAGTTTTATGCCGATGGCAGGCAGACCATAAAAAATAATAAACAACTGCACAAGCATGGGCGTGCCACGAATGGCAGAGACATAAGTTCTTGCAATAAAATAAAGTGCGTTATGCCATGCATTAGTGCGTGGCACAATGCGAATCATTGCAACCGCTAGGGCAATAATAAGTCCAAGAGTAAAGGAAATTATGGCAAGTGGGATAGAATAGATAAATGCACCTTTTAGCATGGGTAAAAAGGCGTCAATGACAATCTCGGCACGAGTGTCTGTCATAAAAGGCAGTTGGCTTAATAAAGATTGCATGGCATATATACATAAAGAAATAGAATAAAAGACCAAAACCACCAAAACGGTGGTTTTGAAAAAAGGCACTTGCTTTATTTTTGGCTAATGTCCGCCCCAAAAAACTCATTGGAAAGTTTGGTTAGAGTGCCATCTGCCTGTAAGGCTTTGGTTGCCTCGTTGAATTTTTCAACCGAAGCGGTCTCATCCTTACGGAAAATTACACCTGCCCCTCGTTTTTCGCTGTCATCGGCAGACAGTTTGATTTCAAGATCGCTATCAGATTTGGTTTTTAAGTAATCAAGCACCGCCAGATGGTCGTTGATGGTCATATCAGCACGACCTGTTTTGACCAGCTCTACTGCCTGAGCAAGTCCGTCTACGGCGACAATTTGAGCACCGTATTTTTGTGCCATCTCGCTATAATTGCTGGTTAAAGATTGGGCGGATTTTTTGCCTTTAATTTCTTCCCATGAGCCAAAATGAATGTTTTTTGGTGCAACCAATACGGCATTTGACCAACTGTATGGCTCGGATTTGTTATATTTTGCTTGGCGTTCTGGAGTGGTAAGGCTTACTTGATTGGCAACGACATCAAAACGACCTGCGTCCAGTCCTGATAGCATTCCGTCCCATTGGGTTTCTTTAAATTCTACCTTCATGCCAAGTTTGTCAGCGATGGCTCGCACCACTTCCACATCATAGCCTGTCAGCTTTCCTGTTTCGTCATGATAGGTAAAAGGAGGGTAGGTGCCTTCTGTACCTACCACCAAAACGCCACCGTTTGCTATACGCTTGTACAGATCGGTTTCATCTGCTAGAGTGGTGGTATCAGTAGTTTGGTTGGTTGCTTCTTTTGTCTGTGGCTGACTTTGATTACCGCAGGCAGCAAGCATGGTTGCAACCATCAAAAAGGGTAGGGTTTTTAATAAAGTCATGTTGATATTCCGTTTTAAATTATCTTATTTATTATATAGTAATTTTTTAGGTTTAGATATGATTTTTTGGAATATACAAAATCCTTAAATGCATGAATGTTCTTTATTAAAGAGGCGAAGGTTAGGCTCTGCAATAAAAATCAAGGCGATAAAGAATTTGATATATCCAATATGCTTATGGCAATATGAAAAAATCCAAATAACAAATCCGAACTACAAATACCTGTAAGAGTGGGGATTTAATCCGAGGTAATTATTAGGCCTTTTTCCAGACTACCCCCAACTTAAAATTATAAATAGCAGAAAAAGATTTACTCTTAATATAAATCTTTTTCTGTGATTACAATAATGACATGATAAGATTTTAAAACGCTTGTGTTTTTCAAGGATATACTCAATCAGTTGCTCGCTTGAATGGTAATTGATGGTTTGCTTTTTATTTAATTGCTTTACAAACAGTACTTTTAGTAATACCAAAGTCTTGGGCTATGTGAAATTGACTGTGGTATTCTTTGTAGTATTTTAAGGTTATCATTATCAAGGTAAAAAAACCAGCGGTGCTTGGGTAGATGTCGTGTAATACATGGCGTTATTCAGCTTTTTCAAAGCTTAAGGCTGCTGAATTGATGCAATATCTTAGACCTGTTGTGTCCTGAGGACCGTCTGGGAATACATGCCCTAAATGACCACCACAATGATGACAGGTAATCTCAATGCGTCTCATGCCATGCGACAAATCAAGTGTTTCATCTAAGGCATTACTACTAATGCTTCTGTCAAAACTTGGCCAGCCGCAACCTGAATGAAATTTATGCTCACTGCTAAATAGCTTGGCATGACAGCCTTGACAATGATAAACGCCTTTATCTTCTAAATCAGTATAAATGCCTGTGAATGCACGCTCAGTACCTTTTTGTCTTAAAACATAGTACGCTTGCGGACTTAGGCGTTCTTGCCAGTCTGATTCGCTCATTTGACGAATGTCATCTTGGGTTAGTTGTTCCGTCATAATCACTCCTTATAAATCATACGGGCTTGCTAGATTGTATTTTTCAGATATAGATGGGCATGATGGCACAAAATACAAGTATTGAATGGGTTTGGGCGTTATATTTTTAATAAAAAAGACAATGTGCAAGTAAATCTTGCAATTTTTAAAAATCTTATTGATTTATGTGAAATTTTAAGTAAATTTTAAGTCAAAAAGAAAGAAAATACTTGCAAAAATCATCAAAATGACTTTAAATAGGTTGGATATTTGATTATTATTTAGAGTTTTTTAAAAATGCAAGTTGGCATCTCATGACAAACCCAAATCTTATTGAAAATCATCAAAAAATGCAAGGCGAAAGATTAAAGCGACTTCGTAAGCAGATGGGTTTATCTGCCCAACAGCTCGCCCACAGACTAAGCGAGAGCGGTACGCCGGTTAGTCGTGGGGCAATTGCTAATTGGGAGTGTGGCAAAAACGGTATTGCCAGTAGCAAACTTGCTTCTTTAGCCAGTATCTTAAATACCACAGAAAGCTTTTTATTGACAGGTCGCACGCAGATGGATGAAGACGCCCAATCTGACGACGATCAAATCCATCATCAACACTTTTCATCACAGGTGATGACCATGAATACAGCAAACACGCCTTTAAAAAAATCTGCTAAACTTGCCAATGTGTGCTACGACATTCGTGGCGAGCTACTACAAACAGCCAACCGCATGGAGGCGGAAGGGCATCGCATCATTAAACTAAACATTGGCAATCCTGAGCCTTTTGGTTTGTTGCCACCTGACGAGATTGTACAAGATGTGGCGATGAATCTTCACAATGCGTCTGGTTATTCAGATTCTAAGGGGATTTTTGCGGCACGCAAGGCGATTTTGCAGTACTATCAAGGTAAGGGGCTGTTATCTGCTACTGATGTCAATGATGTATTCATCGGTAATGGAGTGAGTGAGCTTATTGTGATGGTCATGCAGGCACTCTTAGATGATGGTGATGAAGTGCTGATTCCGATGCCAGATTATCCGTTGTGGACGGCGGCAGCAAATTTGGCAGGTGGCAAGGCGGTGCATTATCGTTGTGTTGAAGAGAATAACTGGCAACCTGATTTGGCAGATATTGAAAATAAAATCACCCCAAAAACCAAAGGCATTGTGGTAATCAATCCTAATAACCCAACAGGGGCGTTGTATTCTGATGAGATTTTGCAAGCAATTGCAGATTTGGCGGTTAAATACGGATTGGTGTTGATGGCAGATGAGATTTATGACCGTATTTTATATGATGATGCGGTGCACACACCGATGTGTACCATAACGGATAAGGCGTTGGTGCTGACTTTTAATGGTTTGTCAAAATCACATCGTATCGCAGGTTATCGCTCAGGTTGGGTGATGATTTCAGGTAAAAAAGACCATGCTGACGACTTTATTGAAGGCTTGACCATGCTTGCTAGTATGCGACTGTGTGCCAATGTGCCTGCACAGTATGCCATACAGACAGCAATGGGTGGCTATCAGTCTATGCAGGCTTTAACTGCACCATCTGGCAGATTATATAAGCAAAGGCAGTTGGCGGTTGATAGACTAAATGCCATCAAAGGCATCAGTTGCACCATGCCACAAGGGGCGTTTTACTGCTTTGCTAAGATTGACCGCAAGGTATATCCGATTGATAATGACATGAAGTTCATGATGGACTTGTTAATTCAAGAAAAAGTACTGATGGTACAAGGCACAGGCTTTAATTGGGATAAGCCAGATCATTTTCGTGTGGTTTTTTTGCCAAATCTGATTGACTTAGAAGATGCGATGGATAGGCTTGATAGATTTTTTGCCAACAAGCGTAAAGAGTTTGGTACAGAATGATGTCTTAACCGCCAACTCTTATGTGTATAAAATCTCATACATGGCTATTGCGATGGTATGGGGTGTAATGAATAACAAAAATCAACAAAGGCCTGTAGTTTTAGGCTTTTGTTGATTTTTTTGATGGATAAATTGGTCAAATCAAGAAGTTGTTAAGTGCACTAATGTAACTTAAGACTGTGATTGGTCAATGCTAATTATGCTAAAAACCCCTATCTATATGCCATTTTTGCATTTTAATTTTTGCCCTAAAATACTTAATATGGCAAGCCTATATAAATTCAGTGTTTAAGCGATAAATTTTTGTGGTTTACGCCAAGCACTCTATCAACAACTTTCAAAGCCTACCGCCAAAGGAAAGAAGTCCATGTATCAATATTCTTATACTGACCAAAAAATCGTTGATGAGCGAGTTGAGCAGTTTCGTGATCAAACCCAGCGTTTTTTGGCAGGTGAGTTGCCAGAGGAACAGTTTTTACCACTTCGTCTGCAAAATGGACTGTATATTCAGCGTCATGCACCAATGTTGCGTATCGCCATTCCTTATGGCTTGATGGCAAGTCATCAGTTGCGTGTTTTGGCTGAGATTGCTCGTGATTACGATAAGGGCTATGCACATTTTACCACTCGCACCAACTTGCAATTAAATTGGGTGAAGCTGGAGGAAGTGCCAGATATTTTGGCAAAACTGGCAAGTCATCAGATGCACGCGATTCAGACATCAGGGAACTGTATTCGTAATACCACCACCGACCCTTATGCAGGTATTCATAGCGAGGAAGTGGTGGACCCCCGTCCTTACTGTGAAATCATTCGTCAGTGGAGTACTTTTCATCCAGAGTTTGCTTATTTGCCACGCAAATTTAAGATTGCAGTGATTGGCACTAAAGCGGACCGTGCCGCCACTCAAGTACACGATATTGGTCTGCATGTGGTCAAAAAAGATGGTCAAATAGGTTTTGAGGTCATCGTAGGCGGTGGTCTGGGTCGCACCCCTATTATCGGCAAGATGATTAATGAATTTTTGCCACGAGAGCATCTGTTAAGTTATCTTGATGCGATTTTAAGGGTGTATAATCTAGAGGGTCGTCGTGATAATAAATACAAAGCTCGTATTAAAATCTTGGTAGAGAGTTTGGGTAAAGAGGTGTTTGCCCAAAAAGTTATGGAAGAATGGCAACACCTAAAAGATGGTGATTTGACCCTAACCGATGCACATTTTGCGAAGGCAGAAAGTTATTTTACCACGCCTAATTATGAACACATGGATTCTCTTTTGGCTCAAGATCAACTGCAAACATACTTAGCTAATGATGAGTTTAGCAGATGGTATGAGCATAATACCGTTGCCCATAAGGTCGCAGGCTATCGTGCGGTGGTTATTTCATTAAAAGCGGGTATTGTCAATGGCAAATATATCCCATCGGGTGATATGACAGATGGTCAAATGTTTGCTTTAGCGGACTTGGCGGATAAATACAGTTTGGGTGAAATTCGTGCAACTCATCATCAAAACTTGGTACTGGGTGATGTTAAGATGACTGATTTATATGCTTTATGGCAAAAACTATCAGCACTTAATTTGGCTCGTGCTAATATCGGTACGCTAACAGACATGACAGTATGTCCTGGTTTTGACTATTGTGCGTTGGCAAATGCTACCACGCATAATATTGCTGCTAGCATTGAAGAAAAATTCCAAGACTTAGATTACTTATACGATTTGGGCGATATTCGTTTGAATATGTCAGGTTGTATGAATGCCTGTGCTCATCATCATGTGGGAGATATTGGTATCTTGGGTGTGGATAAAAAGGGCGAACACTGGTATCAAATCAGTTTGGGTGGTAGTTCTGGCGAAAATGCTCGTTTGGGTCAGATTCTAGGTCGTGCTGTGGCGGCTGACGAGGTGGCAGATACCATTGATACTATTGCTAAAGTTTATCAAAAGGAAAGGGTGGTTACAGGTGAGTATGTTGAGAGCTTTGCTCAGGTGGTTGAGCGTGTCGGTGTTGCACCATTTAAAGCGGCGGTTTACTCATAATTGATGGATAAGGAGAGTGTTATGAGCATGCAAATCATTAGTCTAGACAGTAAAGCAAATATTCATGAAAGTGTGGGTGAATTTTTTTTAATTTCATCTGCTGATGAAGCCCCTGCTTATGCCGGTTTTGATATTGGTATCATCAAGGAGAGAGCTTATGGTGATAGTACGCTACTAAGCACGCCAAACGATTTTCATGAGACTCGTGGACTGCTATTGACAGCGGACAATGCCATTGATGAGGTGAAAGAAGTGCTAGAAGAGGCACTGGTGAATTTATTTGTTGTGTATGTCTCTGATTTTAAAGATGGGCGTGTATTTAGTTTGGTGCGTCAATTAAGACAGTTAAGCGAACAGGCAGAAATCGTCATTGCAGGCGAATTTGGTCTTGATCAGGCGGCGTATTTTTATAAGTCGGGTGCTAATGCCTTTGCGGTGGCATCAGAGCGTATCAGCACCCTAAAAAATACCCTAAATGACCTAAAAACTGCACATGACGGCATATCTGCTGGTGCTTTGCCGATGTTTCGCTAAGTATTGTTGCCAGTATTGGATTGGCAGCAGATAAAACTGACTGACAAATCCAAGCCTAATAATCATGGTTATTGTGCTTGATGACCTTATCGGCTTGGTTTATTTTTACTTTATAGATACAGCTGACCGAACACAAGGCCATCTCTTTTGTTGGGATTTTTAACCATCAAGTTTTGCCAAATGCTTGCTTACCAAGTTTTTGTGTGAAATGACAATGTGATGAGTGCATGATGAATACTTTGCCTTTATTTTTTAATTTAACCCATCAAAGTGTGCTGATTATTGGTGGTGGCGATGTTGCCAAGCGTAAGGCGGACTTGTTGCATAAGGCGGGGGCAAGTTTGGTTGTGTTGGCAAAGCACTTTGATGAATCGTTCTTGGCTTTTTTAAAGATGCATCAGCATACCATCATTCACAAAAGCTATGAAAGTGCAGATTTGCACACCTTGCCAAGACCTGCTGTTATCATCTGTGCCACTGACGATGACAGGCTTAACCATACGGTATATCATGATGCCAAAAGTCTGGGTATTGCCATCAATGTGGTGGACTGCCCAGCTTTATGTGATTTTATTTTTCCTGCCATTGTGGATAGAAGCCCAATTGTCGTTGGTGTCTCTAGCAATGGCAAAGCTCCTGTGTTGGCACGGCTGATTCGAGCTAAGATTGAAAGTCAGTTGCCATCAAACATTGGTAAATTGGCTAAGCTAGCAGGCGAGTTTCGCCAAATCGTCAAAGAAAAACTACCTACCATTACTGAGCGTCGGTATTTTTGGGAAGGAGTGTTTGACCGTGCTTTGTCGGATAAGCAGGTGGGGGTGTTGTCTGATGAACTTGATGATTTTATGAATCATCAACAAAAATCAGGTGAGGTATATATCGTGGGTGCAGGGGCTGGAGATCCAGATTTATTGACCTTTAAAGCACTCCGCCTAATGCAACAAGCAGATGTGGTGCTGTACGATGCACTGGTGTCTGATGAAATTTTGGATTTATGCCGAAGAGATAGCGACAAGATTTTTGTTGGTAAAAAACGCCAAAACCATGCTAAAGCACAAGATGAAATTAATGAGCTGCTTGTATATTATGCCAAAAAAGGTAAGCGAGTGTTACGCCTAAAAGGTGGCGATCCCTTTGTTTTTGGTCGTGGGGGCGAGGAGGTTCAGGCTTGCCAGACAGCGGGCATCCCTTATCAAGTGGTGAGTGGGATTACGGCAGCATTGGCTGCTAGTAGTTATGCCGGCATTCCTTTGACGCATCGTGGCGTGGCGACTTCGGTACGCTTTTTGACAGGATGTTATCAAACCAATGAGCATTTTGGTGGCTTAAAGAGCTTGTATCAAGATGATGAAACGCTAGTATTTTATATGGGGCTTCATGCACTTGAGAAGGTGGTAGGTGGGTTAAGAGCATCAGGCGTATCTTCTGATATGTCAATAGCAATCATCTCAAATGCCAGTTTGCCCACTCAGCAGGTGCTTATTGGCACGCTTGATGATATTATTCAAAAAAATGCACAAGCCAAGATGGCTGCACCTGCCATTATCATCGTAGGGCGTGTGGTGGAGCTGTATCAGCCTAAATAAGACGCTCGTTGCTATGAATTGCCATTAAGCGTGGTTGGTATGGGTGCTCATGATACTTTGGTACTTTGCGGTTGTTGTTATTTTTAAATATCCTAAAGTTGTTGAGATGACTTTTTACAAAAATTAGGCTAAAATAAAAAGTTCAATTATTAATTAGTGTTTAAAATATGACAGATTCTATTGATCGCAACGCTTCTTCTGAGTTGGTTTCACAGACTGCCGAAGAAATTAAAAATGTTGCTGAGACAACCAAAGAGGTAACAACAGCCACCGTTAAAGGGTTGGAAAATAGCACTAATCATGCACTAGAATTTCTAGGTATGCCAATTGATGTCAATACTTTAATAAAAAATAGCATTGATTTGGGCATCAATCTTGTTTTGGCATTATTGATATTCTTTATTGGTAAATGGATTGGTAAGCGTATCTTGGCGGTGATTAACCGTATGTTAAGCAGGACACATCTTGACCAAACGGTACTGAATTTTTTAAATAATTTGCTATATGGCGTGATGATTGTAGCCATCATGTTGGCTGCACTAAATAAATTGGGTATTAATACCAACTCATTCGTGGCAGTACTTGGTGCAGCGGCGGTTGCAATTGGTATGTCCTTAAAGGATCAACTGTCCAACCTAGCAGCCGGTGTGATGATTGTGATTTTTCGTCCTTTTGGGCGTGGCGATGTTGTTGAGGTGGGAGGTAAGTTGGGTACGGTGATTGATATTACCCTAGTTAATACCAGAATCCGAACAGCCAGCAACCATGAGATTATTATCCCAAATGGCGACATCATGACGACTTCTAGTACCAATTTTTCATCATTGCCCAATCGCCGTATTGAGGTATTGGTTGGTATTGGTTATCAAAGCAATATTAAAAAAGCCAAAGAGCTTATGCTACTGACGGCATCAAAGCATGATTTGGTGCTAGGTAATCCAGAACCGTTGGTGCGTGTTACTGCACTTTCTGAAAGTTCGGTGGATTTGACTTTGTATGCATGGACGGAAAATGGCGATTGGTTTGGTGTGCAGTGCGATCTATTGGAGGAAATTAAATATGCCTTTGATGAAGCGGGTGTAGATATTCCATTCCCGAATCGTACATTGCATATTGAAGGATTGCAGGACTTGTCAGAGCTGATTAAACAGCAAGGAATTACTGATGCCAACAATGACAAAACGCCATAATCAGGGTTGTTTTTATTCGTTAAATGTGGCAAGTGATTAGAATCAAGCAAAGTTTTGATTGTAAACCATAAAAAATACCGCAAAGGCATATTTGCGGTATTTTTTATCATAAATAGCACCAATGAGGTAATGCCTATTGGCAAGTAGTTTTTAAGGGCTTGGTATGAATGACTCATACCAAGCCTATGAATTAAAAAATGCGATTCATGCCATTTAATGCTGCCACACGGTAGGCTTCTGCCATTGTTGGGTAGTTGAAGGTGGTACTAAGGAAGTATTCCAAAGTGTGATGGCACTTCATCACCGCCTGACCGATGTGGATAATCTCAGAGGCGTGGTTGCCATAGCAATGAATGCCGAGAATTTCCAAGGTTTCACGATGGAATAGAATTTTTAACACGCCTGAGCGTTCACCGATGATTTGAGCTCTAGCCAAATGCTTAAAGAATGCTTGTCCGACTTCGTACGGTACTTGATCTCGGGTAAGGTCTTCTTCGGTTGCTCCAATACTTGAAATCTCAGGAATGGTATAAATACCTGTCGGTACGCTATCGATGAACTCGGCATATTTATCGCCCACCATAAAACCTGCAGCATTACGCCCTTGGTCGTAGGCGGCAGAGGCCAAAGATGGCCAACCGATGACATCACCTACCGCATAGATGTGCGGTACACTGGTACGATAAGTTTTATCAACTTCTAGCTGACCTCGGTTATTGGCGGTCAGTCCTACAGCTTCTAGGTTTAGGCTATCGGTGTTGCCTGAGCGACCGTTGCACCATAAAATGGCGTCCGACTTAATTTTTTTGCCACTTTTTAGGTGTAGAACAACGCAATCGTCATGTGTTTCTAGGCGATTAATTTCCTCATTATTACGAATGCGTACACCAAATTGACGAAAGTCATGAGAGAGGGCGTCGGAGATTTCGTTGTCAAGATAGCTTAGTAATTGATCTTTATTGTTGATGAGGTCAACCACATAGCCAAGACCTGTAAAGATGGAAGCATACTCACAACCGATGACACCTGCACCATAAATGATGATTTTGCGGGCAACATAATCCATTTGCAAAATCTTATCAGAATCAAAGACGCGTGGGTGGTCAAAGTCTAAAAAGTCAGGACGATAAGGACGAGATCCGACCGCAATTACCGCCTGATTGAAGGTTAGCGTTTTTTTCGCACCATCTTCAGCGTCTTCAACCTGCAGAGTGTGTGGGTCTAGAAAACTGCCCCAACCTTGAATAATTTCAATGCGATTGCGTTCATAAAATAGGCGATGAGTATTCACTTGACTTAAAATCACTCGGCGAGCTTTGCTAAGCACCTTATTCAATGGGACTTGAAAGTTATCCGTAAATGAGCTAAAGATAGGGTCTCGTCTCATGGAGATGATATTAAAGACGGATTGACGCAGTGCCTTACTAGGAATGGTGCCAACATGAGCACAGTTGCCACCCACTTGTTCACGAGGGTCGATGACAGCAACTTTTAGCCCTGATTTGGCAAGTTTCATTGCTGCTGCTTCACCTGCAGGACCAGCACCTAGTACGATGGCATCGTATTCATAATTGTGTTTTTTATGCTCTTTGATACTTTTTTCTTGATGAAGTTCGATGCGTTGTCCGTCTAGGGGGCTGATGAGTGTTTGATGAATGAGATCAATATCAGTTTGTTCATACATCTGAGTGGTGATATCCTCGGGGGTAATTTTAGGTTCTGTACTGACATTGGATTGGTTTTTTTTACTCATGGGATTCCTTATTGGTTGATTGTCATGTTAATCTTGTGCTAATACAATTAGCCAATGCGTCTTGCCAGACCTGATACCTGTAAAATCCTTGTGGCAATCTCTTCAACGCTCATTTCAGAGACATTAAGATTGGGGATTTTTTGGGCGGTGTAGATGGCTTGAATGGCTCGTTGTTCTTCTTGGCATTGAGCAAGTGACGCATAGCGAGAGCCTGCCTTTCTTTCTTGGCGGATACGCACGAGTCTTTCAGTATCGATGGTAAGTCCAAAGAGCTTATGGCGATATGGCTGTAAAACTTTGGGTAGATTGCTACTGTCCAAATCATCTTCGGTTAAAGGGTAATTAGCGGCACGAATGCCAAATTGTAAGGCGAGATATAGGCTAGTTGGTGTCTTACCAGAACGAGACAGCCCCACCAAGATAATGTCTGCTCCATCGTAGTGAGTGGTTCTTGCTCCATCATCATTATCTAGGGCGAAATGTACCGCATCAATACGAGCTTTATAATCCTCACTGTCTACCTGTCCATGTGCAATGCCTGCGTGTGGGTCAGGATTTTCGCCAATCTCATTGGCAATACGAGTAATCAGTCCTTCATAGATATCAAGGTTTGTGGCGTCTGCCCCATTGATGACGCTACGAATATCATCGCTGACGATGGTGTCAAAGACCAGTGGTTTTAGTCCTGATAGGCGGTGCGATTCATTGATGCGTTTGACTGCATCGTGTGCAAGTTCGGTGCTATTAACATAAGGAATGATTTTGATGTCAAATTTGATATTGCCAAACTGGCTTAATAAAGAACGCCCAAGTGTTTCGGCGGTAATGGCGGTGCCATCAGAGATAAAAAATGCACTGCGAAGTGGTGTATAATCCTTGGTTTCTTTGGTCTGATGGTCTAACTGGCTAGGTGTGGGGGTGTGAATGTACATGGCTATCCTTATTGTCGTGCCACAGATAAACGCTTGAAATTATAACATAAAAACAGATGTTTTTGTAGGATAAAATTCTGCTAAGTAAACCGACTTGCCAATCACTGTCTTTGAAATTTTTATTGAGACCTAACACACTCACAAGAATATTTCATAAATAAATATCTATATTTTTTTGTAAAATATATTGTATTTTTTATTGAGTATTGGGTCATTTATCGTTATAATTTGGGAAATTCTTAGTATAGTATTAGGGTGTTTTTATGGCACAAGTTATTCCATTTAGCCAACTTGGCAAGGATGATGTTGAGATTGTTGGTGGTAAGAATGCATCGCTTGGTGAGATGATCAGTAATTTGGCAAATGTTGGTGTATCTGTACCAAATGGCTTTGCTACGACCGCTGACGCATTTAACCGTTTTTTAAACGAAACAGGTCTTTTGGATAAAATTAATGCTGAATTAAAAGGCTTGGATGTTGATGATGTTGAAAAACTGGCTGAAGTCGGTGCTAGGGTGCGTGATTGGGTCATCGCTCAAGACTTGCCAAAAGATCTAGAAGATGAGATTCGCCGTGCCTATGATGAGCTGACAGGTGGTCAAGATGTTGCGGTGGCGGTGCGTTCATCAGCCACAGCAGAAGATTTGCCTGACGCATCTTTTGCAGGACAGCAAGAGACTTTCTTGAATATTCGTGGCATTGATAATGTATTGATTGCCATCAAAGAAGTTTTTGCTAGCTTGTATAATGACCGTGCCATCGCCTATCGTGTACATAAAGGCTTTGAGCATGCAGGCGTGGCATTATCAGCAGGGGTTCAGCGAATGGTACGCTCGGAAACTGGCACTTCTGGCGTGATGTTCACTCTAGACACCGAGAGCGGCTTTAATGAAGTGGTGTTTATTACAGCAAGCTATGGTCTTGGTGAGATGGTTGTCCAAGGGGCGGTAAACCCTGATGAATTTTATCTATCAAAAGCACTACTTGCTCAAAACCGCCCTGCGGTGGTTCGTCGTAATTTAGGCTCAAAACACATCAAGATGGTCTATGGTGATGAGGGTAGTACCAAGCGTTCAACTAAGATTGTTGATGTAGAAAAGGCAGACCGTCAGCAGTTTGCTTTATCAACCGATGAACTGTCCGCTCTTGCCAAGCAAGCACTGATTATTGAGAAGCACTACGGCTGTCCTATGGATATTGAATGGGCAAAAGATGGTGATACAGGCGAGCTATTTATCGTGCAGGCACGCCCAGAGACAGTGAAATCTCGCCAAGACAAAACAAGCATGGAGCGTTATGTCATCAACTCCAAAGGGGCAAAAGTGCTGTGTGAGGGTCGCTCTATCGGTCAGCGTATCGGTTCTGGAAAAGTGCGTATCGTTAGCAATCTCAATGAGATGAGTAAGGTTGAAGAAGGTGATGTGCTGGTGTCTGACATGACCGACCCAGATTGGGAGCCGGTGATGAAGCGAGCGTCTGCCATCATTACCAATCGTGGTGGCCGTACTTGTCATGCCGCCATCATCGCTCGTGAGCTTGGCGTACCTGCCATTGTTGGCTGTGGTAATGCCACCGAGCTTTTAACAGATGGTCAGGCGGTTACTGTATCATGTGCTGAGGGCGATACAGGATTTATTTATGATGGCAGGCTTGATTTTGAAGTGCAAAAAAACTCCATCGCTACCATGCCAGAGCTTGCCTTTAAAGTCATGATGAATGTCGGCAATCCAGACCGTGCGTTTGATTTTGCTCAGATTCCTAATGAGGGCGTGGGCTTGGCACGACTAGAATTCATCATCAACCGCATGATTGGTGTGCACCCAAAAGCCTTATTAAATGTAGATAGCTTGCCCCAAGAAACTCAATTGCAAGTCTTTGAGCGTATGGCAGGCTATAACTCGCCTGTGGAATTTTATATCAATAAGCTGATTGAGGGTATTTCTACTCTTGCGGTAGCGTTTTATGATAAGCCTGTGATTGTGCGTATGAGTGATTTTAAATCCAATGAATACGCCAACTTGATCGGTGGTAAACTCTACGAGCCACACGAAGAAAATCCAATGCTTGGTTTCCGTGGGGCAAGTCGCTATATTTCGGATAATTTCCGTGATTGCTTTGAGCTTGAATGCCGTGCGTTAAAATATGTGCGTGAGGAGATGGGCTTGACGAATGTCAAAATCATGATTCCGTTTGTACGCACCACCACAGAAGCAGCCCAAGTGATTGAGCTACTAGAAAAAAATGGCTTAAAGCGTGGTCAAAACGGTCTTGAGATTATCATGATGTGCGAGTTGCCGACCAATGCTTTGCTTGCTGATGAGTTTTTGGAGTATTTTGATGGTTTTTCCATCGGTTCAAATGACTTAACTCAGCTTACACTTGGTCTTGATCGTGATAGTGGCATTGTTTCGCACTTGTTTGATGAGCGAGATCTTGCGGTCAAAAAACTGCTTAGTATGGCGATTGAAGCGTGTCGCAAACAAGGCAAATATGTCGGCATTTGCGGTCAAGGACCTTCAGATCACCCAGATCTTGCTCGCTGGTTGATGGAGCAGGGCATTGATTCGGTATCCCTAAACCCTGATAGCGTACTTGATACTTGGTTATTTTTAGCAAAGGATAAGTAATTAAAAATTTGTTGTTTTCCTGCAAGTCTTGTTTTTGTTGCAAAAATAGGGCTTGCAGGATTTTTTATACAATACAATAAATTTTTGTTGACTTTATAACTATGTTATGATATAGGTATTGGAACCATTCTTAGCTTAATGGAGTTTTTTATGGTTGAAGTTAAAAAATTGGAATTGGTTGTTCATCACGATACTAGAAATGTCATTGCTTTCTCTTCTGTAAAAGATTTGTTTAGAAAACTGGGTCTGAATGAACAAAACCTTGATCCAAGTCTATCTAAAAATCTATATCTGTTTTATCCCACTGATATGGTTGTAAAATCTAATTTTTATCAGTGCAATCTTAGTTTGACAGAAAAAATTCCTTTGGAGCAAAGAATTCGTTATAGAACCAAAAATGTTTTGGATGCGGTATACGCTAAGATTATTGACTATATCAACAAAAACATTGATGGAGAAAAATTATCTGTCTATGTTGTATGCAACTCTTAGTTGGATGAATTTAGCCAGAGGTTTTTTGAGATGGCTCAAAAATTTGGCGGTTGGGAGGTTTCCTATAAAATTCAGCATAATTACTCTTTAAATTCAGATAAAAATCAAAATGATGAAAATTTATATAATAAATTAAGTACACTAAAATCCAATGGAAAAAGTGATTTTGATAAGGGTTTGTATGATGATTTAATTAATATCTCACTTGAATATTTAAATGCTGGCGATGCTTTGACTGCAAAAAATATCTGTAATTTTGTTAAGAATTTTTATAGCGATTCTGATTTATGGAATACTCTTTCTATATCTGAACAAATGCTAAGAAATCCAATAATGTCTGAATATTATTTAGATTTAATATTAAATAACAATAATATTGAAAATACAAAAATGGTTCTAGATATTCTAAGGCTATGCTATATGCTAGAGTACACAGTAAAGAACTTCAAAGTATAGAAAAGTCAGAGTCTTTATTGAATCAAGCCTATAATGAAATTACAAGCTCTGATGAGTATCTAAATAATGTTCCAAATGCAATTTTTTCAGCTTTATTTAATTGTAATGGGTATGCTTTGATTTTATTTCGAAATAATAAAATAGAAGAGGTAAAAAATTTAATGATAGATTGTATTGCTCAAATTGACAATATATCGATCATTGATGGAGAAGAAAAATTAGAATTGTATCGTTCTGTTTTGGTGTACAATTTGGCTCAATGTTATGAAAGGCTTGGCGATTATAATAATGCCATCATCTCTTTAAATAGACTTTTGGATAAAGATAAGTTAATGGATACTTATTATTTGGATTTGGCAAGAGTTTATGGTTATTTAAATGATATAGATTCTGCGATTTTTAGTTGCAGACAGACAACATTAATCAACCCTTACAGTCATCAAAACTGGGCAACCCTTGCTTATTGGCAATTACAAAAAACATTGTATTTAGATTCAGCATTTAACTATTATTATGCTTATAAATTGTGTCTTGATCCTAAAAAGTCTTTAATGTATCTAAATGATGCTCTCTACTCAAAAATTTTATCCAAAGAACAAGATTGTTGTCCTGATTTAGAAGCGGTGTTAAAGAATTTTGTAACAAATAAAGAATTATTTGGCTTTGATGAAAGTGAGGTTGTAAAGTCTTTTAGTTTATTAGCGGAAACAGAGTTGTGTAAAGGTAATCAGAAGCAAGCCCTTGATTATTTATCATTAGCACTGGTTAAATTTCCCAATAATAACATTTTAAAACAAAACTATGAATTTTTAAGTTCTTTATATTTTGAATAAAACACGGCTAAATGTCGATTTAGCCGTGTTTCTACATCTTTTGCTAAAGCTTACTTCATATGATAAAGTAGATCATGATTGACTTTTTTCATTTCTGGCACTTGAATTGCTAGTTGCATAGCAGTCTCCTTTTCAAGTGAGTTGAAATTTTTCAAAATGTCAGATTTTTTCTGACATTTCTTAACATACAATATATTTTTTAAAAAGTCAAGAGTTTTTTATGATTAAAGAAATTTTTTTTGCTAACCCAAATGTAAAGCGGTATGCTTTTTTTATGCTCTTTTTTCAGATGGGTATGGCAATATCACTGGCTTCTATGCCAATTTATTTTAAAAATGAAAACGCCATCTCCGCCTACGGAATGGCATATTCGGTTATGGCGGTAACAGGGGTGTTTTCTTTTGTTTATGGAATGTTTGTAGATAAAATTGGTTTTGCCAAAGCCTTGTTATTTGCTTTATTATTATACGCCCTTGCTTTATCTATGCGGGTATTTACGCACCCAGTCATTGCGGTTATGACGGCAATAATCGTAGGTGTTGGTGCATCTACTGCCATTCTCGCCAATCGCTCTTGGGTTCTACAAATTTCTGAAGACAGTACCCAGAATACCACCAAATTAACCGCAATGCGTTCTATGATTGTCAATATTGCTATGTTGGTTGGGACGGGTCTTGTATCGTTGGCGGTGTATGTATTTGGTTCTATTTATTTTTGGTTATTGTTAATGGCAGGCGGTTTTGTTTTTATGTCAAGTGTGTTTGCCTATCAGAATATTAAGTTTGATAAATTGAAAAAGGTAGCAATTAAGCCGAAAGAAAAAATATCCATAAAAAATATTTTAACCTTATCTACTATTTTGTTTATTTTATCTAATTTTGTTGTTGGTTTTTATGTTGGTTTATTTAAGCCTTACTTGATTTTGATGTTTGTGGAGTATGGTGTTTCCGAATCTAAGTCGGTATTTATTTATCTGATGACGACCGTTATGTCTATTTTGGTAAATATGCTATTATTGAAATATAATAACAAATTTAAAAATATGCCTTTTATTGGATTTTTTGTTGCAATGATGGGTTATATTTTGTCTTTTTTGCTAATGTCTTTTGGCTTGTATTATGGTTTGGCTCTTTGGGTGCTGGTGTTAGCAACTTTGGCGAGAAGTGCATTTACTGGATTATCTTCATCTTTTGAAGAAGTATTAGAATATGAATTTCTTGATAAAGCAACTTTGGCGATGGCTTTGGGTTTTACCCAAACTGCTTTTTTGGCAGGAGATGCTGTTGGTTCATTGGTTACAAGTTTATGGATTGTACCAAAAAATATAGCAGATTATGCCCAGATTTGTTTATATTGTGCAGTATTGGCAGCTGTTCATATGGCGATTATTTTTTTGTTAAAGTTATTGATAAAAAGATAGTATTGGTGTAAGGTGTGTGATGCACCATCATGGCGGAAGGTCATTTCAACTGTTTTTTTGGATTGTCATCACCAAATCAATGTGTGATGAAACAGCATCAATGTTGTTTAAATATGTCATGATGGGTAGGGGTGCAATACATCATTCAAGTCATATCAGCAATCAATTTAACTTGTTATGTTTCATTAATCCTGCACTCATGACATTAAATGAAAAACTCAGAAAACAAATCATCATCAGACGAAATTTGTTCATTGAGAAAATTCACATTCAATTATTGTAACTTGCCACATTTTCGTTTAAAATAAAAAAATTTCATCATGACGACAGTAAAATGAAAATTTTTTTAGCTAGAAATAAAGTTCAAGCAGGTCCATACACTCTCGAAGAGGTCAATATCATGCTTTCATCAGGAGCGGTGGTTCTTGATGATTTGATGTGGCATGCGGGAATGAATGGTTGGCAAAAAATTGGCGATGTTACTGGTGGTCAACTAAGTTACCAGCCAAACACCACCAATTTGCAGTCAGCCAATCAGTCAGCCCAGCCATCAAGTCAGCGTGGTTTTGGCGATAATGTTGAGTTCAAAACACACGCAGATAAGCGTGTGAGTGTTGATGAGTTGTATGGTCGTCAGCCAATCAACCCAGCCAAACCAAACCCATCAAATTCATTGAATGGTAAAGTTCATCATCCCTCTGAAACTGTGTACGCATCTATCGGCAGTCGTTTTTTGGCATTGGCAATTAACATGACTTTATTTCTTGTTGCATTCATGCCGTTTATTTCAGGATTGATGAAGTTGAATCCTGATCGTCAGCTGATGACCACCGGCAACTTTGAATCACGCATGGCATATGCCCAGACACTTGCTGAGCAGATTCCAACTCAAGTAGCAACCATGACGCTCCTTATGCTTGGCGGATATTTTTTGATTCAGTTGCTACTTATCATCATGCGTGGGCAATCGTTTGGCAAACTGGTTACCGGCATTCGTGCTGTTGATGAAAAGACTGGCAAACTACCGTCATTTGGTGCTTTGATAGGTGTTCGCACCATTTTATTGCTGGTAATTTATTGGCTTGCGATGGCACTGCCTTTTAATTTAGCATTAGTACTGGTTGCGGTGAATTACTTTTTGGCAGCTAAGAGTGATAAAAAGCAAGGCTGGCATGATAGATTGGCAAAAACTGTTATTGTCAAGGCACATTCTGATCAGCTTAATAAAACCAAAACGCACAACAAATAATCCAAAATCATGGTTGGACGGCATAAAAAATTAAAAACAGTCGTCCAATTTTCAATATGGTTAGTCATGAATACTCAATACACCTCCGACCAACTCACCGCCTTACAAAAAGTCCAGTTGCCCGATGATTGGAAAATGGCGTTATGCGATGTTCTGCTGTCTGCCACTATGGACAATCTGCGTGCATTTTTGCAACATGAATATGCACAGAACAAGACCATCTATCCTTCTAAATCATTGATTTTTAATGCGTTAAATACCACACCTTTATCAAGTGTAAAGGTCGTCATACTGGGGCAAGATCCTTATCATGGGGCGGGGCAGGCGATGGGATTATCATTTAGTGTTCCCAGAATCATCTCCAAGCCACCAAGCCTGCAAAATATCCTAAAAGAATTGGCGATGGATTTAAATATTCCTGTATCGGCTCATGGCGATCTGACGCACTGGGCAAATCAAGGCGTATTACTGCTTAATGCTACGCTCACCGTTGAAAATGGGCAGGCAGGTTCTCATCAAGGTAGGGGCTGGGAAGAGTTCACCGATGCAGTGATTGATGTCATCAATAAAAAAACCGACCATACGGTATTTATCCTTTGGGGCAGTTATGCCAAGAAAAAGGGGCGGTTTATTGACACATCTCGCCACTTGATTTTAACCGCAAATCACCCATCCCCCTTATCGGCAAATCGTGGTGGATTTTTTGGTTCTCGTCCGTTTTCGCAGACCAATGATTATCTTATCAGACACGGCAAAGGGGCGATTGATTGGATGCTACCACAGTAATGGCGTATCGTGGCATTGCATATGACCTTGTGTCTAAAATGGCGTGTGTTTTGCCAAATTTTAGCTCCTTGAAATTTTGGTCGCCTACCGATGTTATCATGATGAATCAAGCCTTAACCCTTGCCAGACATGGGGCGGAGCGTGGCGAGATACCTGTGGGGGCTGTGGTGGTGCATGACGGGCAGATTTTGGGTGAAGGCTTTAATTGCCCGATTGGCACGCACGACCCAACGCACCATGCCGAAATTGTTGCCTTGCGTCAGGCGTGCAGGTGGGTGCAAAATTATCGCCTGCCGATTGGCAGTACGCTGTATGTTACATTAGAGCCGTGTACCATGTGTTTTGGTTCGCTCATTCATGCCCGTGTGAGCCGTGTGGTGTTTGGGGCGTATGAACCAAAAGCAGGGGCGGTGGCAAGCCAGTTAAATCTTGCCAAAGAGCCTTTTTATAATCACACCATCGCCATTCAAGGTGGGCTGTTGGCAAATGAAAGTTCAATGATGTTAAGCCAATTTTTTAAACAAAGACGAGCTGATAAGAAAAAGGCGAGAATTGAAAGCCAAATCAATGAAGGGTGTAAAGTCTAATGACGGATTTTCATCTTACCAGTCATTTTGTAAAAATATTAAAGAGAACTTTTATGACAACCCCAAAAATCATCACCATTGACGGCCCTTCGGGGGCAGGTAAAGGCACGGTGGCATATCGTCTTGCCGAGCATTTTGGTTTTGAGTTGTTAGATAGTGGGGCGTTGTATCGCATCATTGGTCTGATGGCATTTAAAAACGGTTTGCTTGACGATACAGAGATTGACGAGCAAAAAGTTGCCAAATTAACCCAGTCTTTAAACCTATCTTTTCGCCCCAATACCACCACAAAAACAGTGGAAATCCTAGTGGATAATACGCCCTTAACGGACGACATTCGCAATGAAATCGTGGGCGGATATGCATCTAGGGTAGCTGTATTGCCAAGCGTGCGAACGGCTTTATTTGACTTACAAAAAAACATGGCAAAAGACAAGGCGGGGCTTGTGGCAGATGGGCGAGACATGGGGACGGTGATTTTCCCCGATGCCCCTGTTAAGGTATTTTTGACCGCAAGTGCTAAGGCTCGTGCTGACAGACGGGTGCTACAATTACAAACAGCAGGCAAAGTGTTGGATTATCATGCGATTTTGGCAGACATCATCGCCCGAGATGAGCGAGATGAGAATCGTGCCGTTGCCCCAAGTCGCCCTGCCATAGATGCCCTTGTGATTGATAGCTCAGACAAATCGGCAGATGTGGTGTTTGATGAGATTTTGGCGTTTGCACAGGGTAAATTATGATAATGCTTACTCCACTTAGCACCACACACCAAGATGAACTGTCTTATGAGTTAAACGATGAACAAATGCAGTTCACCACCCTGCCAAAAGACTGGTTTGATGATGAGCTTGTGGATGCTTATAGGGTGGTGATTTTGGACGATGGCTTGCATCGGGCAGTGGGGTTTTTGTGCTAGATTTTGGATAGGACAAATACCGCTACACCGATAATTCTAATGCCGTCCTGCTTCGCTCGATGTCAATAAACATATCCCCCTTTGTAATGAGATTGTACTTGGGGTAAATCACGCCAATGCGTCCGCCCAAAGACTTTATGAAAAGGTGGGTTTTATAAGGCAAGTGCGAACCGTTATGGGGCAAAAGGGCAGCAGTGGGTGTATTATCTTAAAATAAATCGCTATCTATTTTAATAAATATCTGATATAATTATTGGGTTTATCATATTTTTGTGTTGCTATTTGAGTCAAAACCAGCACCTCTCAATAGCACACATCACTTGAACCGTACTGTGCTGGACAGGCTACGGCTAATTTTAAGGTATTACTAATGAGTTTATCATTTGCTGAACTGTTTGAACAAAGCAACGCCAACGAAATCAAAGTTGAGATCGGTGCTGTAATTTCTGGTACAGTCGTTGCCATTGACAACGAGCGTATCACTGTTGACACTGGTCTGAAATCAGAAGGCTTTATTGTGCGTTCAGAATTCTTGAACGAAGCTGGCGAACTAGAAGTTGCCATTGGCGATAAAGTTGATGTTGTTGTTGAAAAAGTTGACAACGGTATGGGCGAAACTGTTCTTTCTCGTGAAAAAGCGAAGCGTGAAGAAAGTTGGCGTGCTCTTGAGCAGCTTCATGAAAATGACGAAATCGTTACTGGTCTTATCTCTTCTAAAGTTAAAGGTGGCTTTACTGTTGAGATTGGTTCTGTGCGTGCGTTCCTACCAGGTTCATTGGTAGATGTTCGTCCTGTTCGTGAAACCACTCATCTAGAAGGCAAAGAGCTAGAGTTTAAAGTCATCAAGATTGACAAGCAACGCAACAACATTGTTGTATCTCGTCGTGCTGTTATGGAAGCTGAAAACTCAGCTGAGCGTGATGAGCTACTAGCTAAGCTAGAAGAAGGTATGGAAGTTCAAGGTATCGTTAAGAACCTAACTGACTACGGTGCATTCGTTGATCTAGGTGGCATTGATGGTCTACTGCACATCACTGATATGGCATGGAAACGCATCAAGCATCCATCAGAAGCGGTAGAAGTTGGTCAAGACCTTAAAGTAAAAGTATTGAAGTTTGACCGTGAGCGTAACCGTGTATCTCTAGGTCTAAAACAACTTGGCTCTGATCCTTGGGGAGAAGTTGAGCAAACTTACCCAGTAGGTACCATCACTAAAGCTTGTGTAACTAACCTAACTGACTACGGTTGCTTTGCAGAAATCGCAGAAGGTATTGAAGGTTTGGTGCATGTGTCTGAAATGGATCATACTAATAAAAACATCCACCCATCAAAAGTTGTTCAAGTGGGCGATGAAGTTGATGTTATGGTTCTTGAAATTGATGGTGAGCGTCGTCGCATCAGCTTGGGCATCAAGCAAACCATGCCAAACCCATGGGAAGAGTTTGACAAAAACCATGCCAAAGGTGACAAAATCTCTGGTACCATCAAGTCAATCACTGACTTTGGCTTGTTCATCGGTCTAGAAGGCGGTATTGATGGTCTGGTTCATCTATCAGACATCTCTTGGACTGAGTCTGGCGAAGAAGCTATCCGCAACTATACCAAAGGCGATACTGTAGAAGCTGTTGTTCTACAAGTGGATGCAGAAGCTAACCGTATCAGTCTAGGCATCAAACAGCTTAACTCTGACCCATTCAACGAGTATCTATTGGCTAACGACCGTGGTGCTATCGTAAAAGGTTCGGTTAAAGAAGTAGATGCTAAAGGTGCTGTTATTACTCTAGCTGATGAAGTAGAAGGCTACCTAGCTGCTGCTGACATCGCTCGTGAGCGTACCGAAGATGCTTCTAAAGTACTAAGCGTTGGTGATGAAGTAGAAGCAAAAATCGTTCGTATTGATCGTAAATCTCGTGGTATCACTCTATCTGTGAAAGCCAAAGATGAAGCTGATGAGCGTCAAGCCATCAGAGAGTTATCAAACACTGCAGCGGAGAATCAGCCTAAAACCCTAGGAGATATCTTTGCTAATCAGCTAAAAGGCTAATTTTAGTCCTAGCAATAAAAAAGGGTGACAGTCGTTGCCCTTTTTTATTGCTAATTTTTAGTCATGTACTGTAAATGCTAATTACATATGATGACAGTATGGTGGATTGCCAACTAATTACATAGTTGGGATATTAACGGATTTTTAGTTATGATAAAATATCTAACAAAATAATGAAAACTAACAAAAAATTCATTCACATTTGCCAATTTTTCCGTTATTATTAGCATCTGACGAAAATCTTACTAAAGATTGCATGTTTGTTAAGTAAATTGATGGATAATCCATCAACCAAGGTGGGGTATATGCAACAAGCTCAGCAAGTGATCAATAAATCTGACCTAATCTCAAATTTAGCATCCGCATGCGATGGCATAGAAGAATCAATTGTTGATGAAGCGGTGCGTGAAATTATCGGTCTGATGGTTGATAGCTTATCACATGATGGTCGCATAGAAGTTCGTGGCTTTGGTAGTTTTTGTCTGCATCATCGAGATGCTCGTAATGCCCGAAATCCTCGTACCGGTGAGACGGTCGCTGTTAAGGCGAAAGCCGTGCCATATTTTAAGCCGGGCAAGGCATTAAGAGAAGCGGTGGATGCAATTAACGACTGATTTCATGCATATCATTTTATTTTAAATAGAGAAGTTCCATGCATATTATTTTGATTATTCTTTTGGTAGCAGTCTGTGCTTATGCCATTGGCTTGGTGCTGATGAACAATAGTGAAGTTGCGGTGAATTTGATGTTCTCGCATGTACCGACAATGAATCTTGGTTTGTTGTTGGTTGTTACGATTGCACTTGGTATTGTTTTGGGAATGTTGCTTGCTTTGCTTGTTTTCCGTGTACTTCAAAATAAATGGGAAATTAGCCGTCTAAGAAAAGAGCTGAAACTTGCCCAATCACAGCTGACTGAAGCAAATATTAAACTTGCCCAGCAAGCTGAAATTCGTCCTGTGGATACTGTGATTGTAGAGAATGCAGCACCAAGTACCACACCAGCGTCCAATCTATAAGTTAAGCTCATGGTTAAATCTCCTATTATTGTCGCTGTTGATAAACACGACTTGTCTGGGGCGTTGATGTTGGCAGATGCCTTAGATCCAACGCTATGTCGCCTAAAGGTGGGCAAAGAACTTTTTACGGCTTGTGGTCCAAAGGTGGTGCAAGAATTCCATCAGCGTGGCTTTGAGATTTTTTTGGATTTAAAATTCCATGATATTCCCAATACCATCGCTCAGGCGGTGCTATCAGCTGCCGACTTGGGTGTGTGGATGGTCAATGTACACGCCATGTCAGGTTCAAGGGCAATGACGCTTGCTAAATCACGCCTACAAGCAGGCGACTATCAGACGCTACTGATTGCTGTTACGGTCTTAACCTCAATGGCGAATGAAGAATTGGCAGAGCTTGGCATCGCAGAGGATATGACCTCACAGGTGTTACGATTAGCAACCTTAACCAAAAATGCCGGTTTAGATGGTGTGGTGTGTTCCGCTCAAGAAGCTCGCCTATTAAAGCAGCATTTGGGTGATGATTTTAAACTCATCACCCCTGGTATTCGCCTAGCTAGCGATGCTAAAGACGACCAGCAGCGTATCTGCACACCAAAAGAAGCCTTGAGCTATGGATCGGATTATTTGGTAATTGGTCGTTCTATCACAGGTGCGGATTGTCCTAATGATAAATTACAATTGATTGTAGATGAGTTGTCGGTTATTTAAGCCGTGCCTTATTCAAATAAAAAAGCAATCCGACAAGATTGCTTTTTTGGTTTCGTGTTTAATTAATGACTAAACAGCAACTTAAGAAGCTAGGCGTAGGGGTTACTAATACCCAATCCTTGCAAAATCTCAATCTCAAAACCCTCCATCTCGTCTGCATCCATATCGCTGATTTCATGATCAAAACCTAATAAATGCAAAATACCATGCACAATGAGATGGGTGAGGTGGAATTTAAAAGTTTTATTTTGTTCATTTGCTTCACGCACCACAACATCATGGCAGATGATGAGTTCGCCTAGTGGTATCTCACCCATCATCTCAAAAACATCAGGCGGTAGTTCGCTTGGATAAGACAAGATATTCGTGGCGTAATCTTTGCCACGAGCCTCCAAGTTTAGCATTTTACCTTCAATAGCGTTAGTAATGTAGATGTCTAGCGTCTTGGATTGACGCCAGTAATCCATCGCATCCTCAAAGTAAGCAAAACAAACGCCTTTATTGAGTTTATCGCTCATGATAGATAGTGTGTGGTCTATGACTTGACTTATATATTTCTCATCATAGCGTTGACTGTCGATTTCATCGTGATAATCAATATAGAACAGGGTTTTAGCCATTATTAGGTTCCGCATCATTTTGGTTTTGTACTTCTTGGGTTTTGGCAAGCTCTTTGGTGAGTTGTGCAGCCTTACGCTCAGCTTTAAGCCTTTCTTGTTCATCATCAAAGGCGTCATAGGCCTGAACGATTTTTTGTACCAAATGATGACGCACCACATCTTTGCTGTCAAAGCGAGTGATGTGAATCTCATCAATCTTGGATAAAATATCCAAAGCTTGGGAGAGACCCGACTTGTGCCCACGGGGCAAATCCACCTGTGTCATGTCGCCTGTAATTACCGCACGAGAGCCAAAACCTAGTCGGGTAAGAAACATCTTCATCTGCTCTGGTGTGGTATTTTGTGCTTCATCAAGAATCACAAAGCTATTATTCAGTGTGCGACCACGCATATAAGCAAGGGGGGCTACCTCAATGATTTGTCGCTCAAGTAGCTTGCCTACTTTTTCAAACCCAAGCATTTCATATAAGGCATCATATAGCGGACGCAAATAAGGATCAATCTTTTGGGTTAAATCGCCTGGTAAAAAACCTAATTTTTCGCCCGCTTCAACAGCAGGTCGTACAAGTAAGATTCGCTCAATCTCCCCACGCTCTAGCATATCTACGGCACAAGCCACCGCCAGATAAGTCTTACCTGTGCCAGCAGGACCTACGCCAAATGAGATATCGGAGATAAGGATTTTTTTGACATATTCTTGTTGATTGTAGCCTCTAGGGGTAATTTTACCTTTGCGAGTTCTTAGGCTAATGTCGGCATAAAGAGGCTTTTTGTTTTGGGTGTCTGATTTAACAGCATCTCGTGCCAGACTTGATTGGATAATGAGATGCAACTCTTCACCATCGATGTCATTGTTGGCAATCTTAGCAAGTTTGTTAATAATGAACTCACCACGCTCAACCATGTTAATATCACCTGTTAAGATGAAATTGTTTTGTCGTTGTATGATTTGGATTTCTAGGCGTTCTTGTAGGTATTTTAGATGCTTGTTGTATTCGCCAGCTAAATTGCGTAGCTCGTTAGTATCTAGTGCTAGGGTAAGCGTACGGGTAATGCTCAAGAATTTTTCCTTAATTTTGTCATAAAATATAAAAAGCGATGATGGTCATCTGTGGTTATAATAAGGATTTGTATAGAGATTTTCAAGCTAAAAAACAAAAAAGCCTTTCGTATTGAAAGGCTTTTTTGTTGCTGTTTCTAGCAGAAAATGGCTCCCCAACCTGGGCTCGAACCAGGGACACACGGATTAACAGTCCGATGCTCTACCGACTGAGCTATTGGGGAATATCTAGCAAGTCGCTTAAGATGGTGCGTATTATAACAGGTTTTTTATGCTTGTCAATAAAAAAATGAAATTTTTATCAATTTTTTGGTATTTTTATTAAAAATAAGCAATAAAATACCAAAGTGTCGCTGCAAAGGGGTTACCATGAACCGTGAAGTTCAAGGCGGAAGGCATCACTATTTATTATGGCTTCCTGATACATCGCAAAGATGCAGGCCTGCTCAACAAAATAGTAGTCATGCGTTCCTAAAGTAAGATTATCGGCTCAGGAATACGCTCTGCTGGCGAACACTTCAGTGAGGGTCATTATAACATCTTTTGGTTAATTTTCAAGTTGGCTTTGGCTTATTTGGTGGTTAAGTTGTTGGTTTTTTGGGATAAAAAACCCATAAGAGTGTCTCTTATGGGTAAATGAAGTGATGGTTGGATTAACCAAAAGCAGGACTTCGTCTTGGAATGGCATCCAAAAATTCACCACGAGCTTGGTTGTTGGTGGTGAATTCGCCCAGCATGCTGACCGTGCGAGTAGTGGATTGTTGCTTGCCGACACCACGCATCATCATGCACATATGACTGGCATCCATCACGACTGCCACGCCACGACACCCTGTTAATTCTTCAATGGCAATGGCAACTTGCTTGGTGAGATTTTCTTGAATTTGTAAGCGACGAGCATACATATCAACGATGCGTGCTACTTTGGATAGACCAAGTACCTTGCCATTAGGCAGATAGCCGACATGAGCTACACCATAAAAAGGTAGTAGATGATGCTCGCACAAAGAATAAAATTCAATATTTTGTACCAACACTAACTCAGGATTGTCTGATGCAAAGATGGCATCATTAGCAACAACCTTAAGCGATTGATGGTAACCACGAGTTAGGTGGCCAAAAGCCTTGGCTGCACGCATGGGCGTATCTAAGAGTCCTTCTCTGCTTAGGTCTTCGCCGCTACCTTTGATGATATTGGCGTAGTGGTGAGCGATCTGCTCATAATCGGGGATAAAGTTGGTGTTATCGGATTTTGACATGGTCATATGTGGTTTAAGAGAGCTTGAGAAAATTATTAACAATATAGCTTAACTTAAAATCAGATTTTATCAAGTCAAAATAGCAAAAAATAGTAAAAATTTTTAAAAATTAGCAAAAGGTTTGGTTGTAGTTGATGGTGAATGTTAAAAAGCGGTTTTAAATTCGCTAAAAATGTGGTTGTGTTGGTTTGTAAATTGCTTATTTTGTGATAATGACTGGCACAGTTAAGGGGATTGGTGGTACAATTTGTGGTGTTTTTGTATTTTAATATCTAATTTTGGCGTGGAGAGGTGTATGTCAGAGCAACAAAAGCAGATTAAAGTGGGTATTGTCGGTGGTACGGGTTATACAGGCGTGGAGCTGATCCGTCTGCTGTCTTGTCATCCGCTAATAATGATTGTCATGCTAACTTCTCGCACAGAGGTAGGTAGGCAGGTAAGCGAACTATTTCCGAATTTGCGTGGTATTTGTGATATCGCCTTTAGCGATGCTGATGATGAGAAGCTAACTGAATGTGATGTGGTGTTTTTTGCGACACCGCATGGGGTTGCGATGAAGTCGGCACCGTTATTAACAAGTCGTGGGGTAAAAATCATTGATTTGGCAGCGGATTTTCGTTTGCAAGATTTGACCGCTTTTCAGCGGTGGTATGACATGACGCACGACTGTGAAGAGATTTTGAGACAATCGGCTTATGGACTGCCTGAGATTAACCGTCATTTAATTAAAGACGCTCAAGTTGTCGGTAATCCTGGTTGTTATCCGACTACTGCCATCTTGGGTTTGGCTGCCATTATTGCAGAACAAAACCGTCAAAGTACGCCACTGATTGATGAGCATATCATCATTGATGCTAAATCTGGCATCTCTGGTGCAGGGCGTAGTGCTAAGCTGAACTTGATATTTAGTGAGACTTCGGATAATTTTAGTGCGTATGGCGTGTCAGGTCATCGTCATTTGCCAGAGATTGAACAAGGGGTTCATGGGTTGCTTGGTTCAATATTTAACCATAAAATTCGCTTTGTACCGCACTTAGTGCCGATGATTCGTGGTATGTTTAGCACCATTCATCTGACCTTAACCAAGGCAGGACAGCAAGTCGATTGGCAGGCGGTGTTTGAATCAAGATTTAAAGATGAGTTTTTTGTTGATGTATTGCCAAAACAGGTGCTTCCACAGACTCACCATACTCGTGCATCTAATTTTTTAAAAATTGGCATTCATCAAGATGGAGATATCTTGACAATTATGGTGGTACAGGACAATCTGGTTAAGGGTGCAGCAGGGCAAGCAGTACAAAACATGAATATCATGTTTGGGCTAGATGAAAAACTGGGTTTGGAAGTTGTGCCTGTAACACCATAAAGTAATTTAAGCTGTATTTGAAAATATAAAGTACTATTTTGGAGAGAAAAAGTGAGTATTGAAACTTTGACCTTAAAGGTTTTTGGAATGACTTGTGGTGGCTGTAAAACTTCGGTCAATAATGCATTGGTTGAGCTTGCAGGTGTGCAGGCAGTCGAGGTAAGTTTGCCACTTGAACAGGCGGTTGTTACTTATGATGATGAGCTGATTGATGAGAGTCAAATCATAGAGACCATTGAAGAGATGGGATTTAGCACCACTTAGTGTGTAAGACCTTCAGGCGTCGTGGAGACTCAATCACTGTTTTTGCATGACAAATAAATAAAACATATTTTTCATATCCCTTTTATTAAAAAAGTGCTAGTCAAATAACCATAAATCCTGCTAGCTTCATTGAAAAATATATGACTTTTTATTTTTGTACAAATGCAGAAGTTGGTCACACTTGATGAAATGGATAAAAAAACCGAAAAAAGTGATTTTTTCGGTTTTTTTATTGGGTGGTTTGGGTTTATTGGGATATACAATGCGATCATCTAAAGAGCATTAAGATTACTTAAAGTATGTATGATGCTAGAACGGCTGTGCCTAAATTCGGTATCTATCTAAAAGTATCGTTGAATATTCTTTATTTGTACCCATGTAAGATTAATATGGCAGACAAAAAGATAATAGGTAAAAGCATGAGTACACCCACCCAAGATCCCATTAAGCAAAGATACGCCATCTTAGGCATGACTTGCCAAGCCTGTGCCAACCGCCTAGAGAAGGTATTGCATAAAAATCCTGCTGTGGTGTCAGCACAGGTGAATTTTGCCACTGAGACACTCAGTATCACCCATCATCAGGCAGATGCTCAAGAAGTGTTGTCATGGATTAAGAAAGGGGGGTTTGAGGGTAAGCTGATTGATAATGAGCATAACCGAGCAAGTAAACAGGCTGACAATGCGTCAGATTTTCCTTGGTACTTGGTGTTATTGTGGGGGCTGTCTTTGCCTTTTTGGGTGGGTATGGTCGGCATGATGGTGGGCAGTCATTCGCTGATGATACCTGTATGGATGCAGTTTTTGTTGGCAAGTGTGGTGCAGTTTGGCTTTGGTTGGCGGTTTTATATGGGGGCGTGGGCGTCACTTCGTGGTGGTCTTGCCAATATGGATACGCTAGTAGCCTTAGGCACGACAGCGATTTGGGCGTATTCAACCTATCTATGGCTAAGTATGGGGCAACAGTCTCATCATCAAGTTTATTTTGAGGCATCGGTGATGGTGATGGCGTTTGTCAGTCTGGGTAAATACCTAGAGCTACGCACCAAGCAACAAAGCCTAGATAGCATCTCTATGCTGATGAGCTTGGTGCCAACTACCGTCCCTGTGCGACAAGGTGAGCGATGGGTTACGACCAAGATGGCACTTGTCAATGAGAATGATATTCTGCTAGCTCGTATGGGTGATCGTATCGCTGCTGATGGCGAGATGATACTGGGCGAGGGCCTGGTGGATGTGGCACACTTGACAGGGGAGAGTCAGCCCATCTTTAAAAAAGTGGGTGATACAGTGCTAGCAGGAAGTATTGTGCTAGATGGTGGTTTTGAATACCGAGTATCAAAGTTGGGTGAACATACCGCTTTGGGTGATACCATCTTGGCACTTGGTGAAGCTCAAGGAACAAAAGCCAGTATTGCTAGAATGACCGATCGTGTAACAGCGGTGTTTGTGCCTGTCGTGGTGGTGATTGCCATATTGGTCTTTATGATCAATTGGTTGATGTTGGGTGTGTTTGATGAAGCATTGATGCGAGCGGTGGCGGTGTTGGTGATTGCTTGTCCTTGTGCTTTGGGGCTTGCCACGCCTGCTGCCATCATGGCAGGCATGGGAACAGCAGCACGGCATGGGGTGCGTTTTAAGGACGCAGTAAGTTTGGAGGCGGCAGGAGCAGTTGATACAGTTGTCTTTGATAAGACAGGTACGCTGACGGTGGGCGTGCCTAGCATTGCAGCGGTTTATTTGGCTGATGGTGCAAGTTACGATGAGGTATTGATGTTAACAGCAAGCCTTGAGCAATACGCCAATCATCCGCTAGCAAATACACTAGTGAACACTGCTTTACAGCAAAACTTAAGTCTAAAAGAGATTGATAATCCTACCACCATTGTCGGACAGGGCATGATGGGAGAAATGGCGGGCGTGGGTGTGATTAAAGTTGGAGCGCGGGGTTTTGTGGGCTTTGATGGCGATTTTAAGGAGCTAAGTCGGTCGCAAAAAGCGAACATCATCTATCCACACGCTACCTTAATGGATGATGAGCCATCCTTATCCGTCTCTAACCATCATCTCTTTGATAACATTTGGCAAATCGCCACGCAGGTTGCTTTATCGGTTGATGGGCGTGTTTTGGCTGTATTTGCTTTGCTTGATAAACCAAAAGATCATGCCAAAACTGTCATCAATCATCTACAACAAGATGGCATCAATGTCATCATGATGAGTGGCGATCACGATGGTGTGGTGGCACATATCGCAGGTGAGCTTGGTATTGATAACCACTATGGCAAAATGTCACCACGAGACAAGGCAGATGAAATCATCAAATTGCAACAACAAGGCAAACAGGTGGCGATGGTGGGTGATGGTGTGAATGATGCACCAGCGATGGCAGCTGCTCGAGCGAGCTTCTCGGTGCATGATGCGGCAAGTATCGCCAAGCACACGGCTACCGCTGAGATTATTGGTGACTCAGTAACGCACGCCCATCATGCGGTTGTCATCGCAAAAGCTACGCTTGCCATTATTAAGCAAAACTTATTTTTTGCTTTTATTTATAATGCCATTGGTATCGTATTGGCAGGTGTGGGATTGCTTAACCCAATTATTGCAGCGGCGACAATGGCGTTGAGCTCTATCTCGGTGCTTGCCAATGCGTTGCGTCTAAAGCGATTGAAATTAAATAAGGCTTAGAAATCAAGTCTGGTTTGGGCTGTATGAGAGCGAAGTGTTTTTGTGCACTTTTAGATTTTTTGATAAAATAGTTAAAAGTCTAATGAGATATTTGCTATAATAACTAAATTTTGTTTGGTTTATTGTAAAGATTATGTCAAAAACATTACAATCACAACATAGAGCGATTCACTCAAAGAGTCAAGCGGGCTCTACCGCACAAATCTTAGCACTCTTTTTGGTGGCATTGGTGTTTACATCGCTGGTTGTGGCGTTTGTTGGTTATCGGTTTGGTCATCGTCAAGGGCTATACACCGCTAAATACGCTGCTATTGAGACAGGAAAATCTACAGATGTAAGTGCATTGTCTGCTGAAAATATCCGCCTAAAACAGCAGATTGATGCCATCACCAAAGAGCGAGACATTAGCCTTAACAATATCGAACGCTTAAATACAGGGCAAAACAATCTGGAAATTAAAAATCTACAGCTTACTCAAGTCAATGATTTGTTAAAATCATCGGTGGCAGCACAAGGTGGTGTGGCGTTAAAAGTGATTGGGTCTGAGATTGTTGCTTTGCCTGAAAATATATTTGAATATCGCTTTGATGTTGCCATGATTGATGTATCAGGTAGGGCGGTGAGTATGATACCACGCCTAACACTGCTTAATGCTACCAGTATGGTGGAGATTCCGCTAGAGCCATCAAATTATCAGATTGATGGTGTGGCAAATATTCGTGGGCGTTTTGTGATGCCAAAAGGTTTTGTGCCACACCAGATGAAACTTGAGCTGATTGCAGGTGAACAAAAAATTCAGCAGTTGTATAATTGGCGGGTTGGTAAAATCATCGGTGATGCACCGACTTCATTATCAGAGGTGGGGAGCATAAACAAAAAAACCAATCAAAAGCAATTAACCAAAGGTCGGGCGTAGGCTCGGCTTTTTGTTAGGTATGTATAAGACTATTATTAATAACCACTTAATTATGAATAATGATTTACTTATGAGTATATTCTCCCATCAAAATCATCAAATGAAGCCATCAGGCATATCCTCTGATATGGACTCTGATGTCGCCTTAGATGAGATAACGGATGTGGCGACCGAACGCCTAGAGCCACTGCTGTATTCGGTCGTTTTACATAATGATGATTATACGACAATGGATTTTGTGGTTCATGTCTTGGTTAATGTCTTTGGGCATACGCTGGATAAAGCGGTGGAACTGATGTATTGTGTTCATGAGAAGGGTCGTGCGGTGGTGGCAGTTTTGCCATACGATATCGCTGAAATGCGAGTCGCTCAAGTAACCGAATTGGCTGAAGCGTTGGAGTATCCGCTTTTAGCTACGCTTGAAAAAAATTAAGATGGAAGTTTGAGTTTTAATAATCCATTGATAACAAAAACCTTTGGTAATATCCGAACAGCAATAATCAGGCTTACTAACTTTGCCTAATTGTGCAGCTTGGGGTAAAAAATTAGATATGGCAGGAGAGTGATGTTTAGTACGGATTTTCAATTGGTGCGTCAAGAGATTGAGCGTTATACCAAAAATCATCGCCATGAGTTTATCACGGTGGAGCATTTGTTGCTTGGTTTGTTAAGCAGTCCTAATATTCAGGAGATGTTTGGTGATTTTGGTGTGGATATTGATAAGCTCGGCGATGCTCTAAAGATTTATTTGGCGGACTATATTCCAAAAACAGCTGATGATAGGCTGACTGCCAAGCCCACCAAGAGCTGTGAGCGAGTCTTGCAAAGAGCCATCTGGCATCAGCAATCTAGTGGTACAGAGCGTTTGATTGATTGTGTGGATATTTTGGTGGCGATTTTTGGTGAAAAAGACACGCAAGCACTACATTTACTAACGACACATGATGTCAGTAAACTGCGAGTGCTTCGTTATATCTCACATCGTGGTCAGTCAGAAGAGTTAGAGTCTACTGATTCTGCTGACAATAAGCCTAGACAGACAACCACCAAGATTAAAAATCCTATCCAAGCATTTACCATCAATCTGAACGAAAAAGCCAAAGCGGCAAAGATTGACCCGCTGATTGGTCGTGAGGCAGAGATTGAGCGTACAGCCCAAGTGCTGTGTCGCCGCCGCAAAAATAATCCTTTGCTTGTGGGGGAGGCAGGTGTGGGTAAAACTGCCATTGCAGAGGGTTTGGCATGGCTTATCGTCCATGATAGAGCACCAAAACCACTAAAAAACACCATCATCTATGCCTTGGATATTGGGTCTTTGGTGGCGGGAACGAAATTTCGTGGCGACTTTGAAGACCGCCTAAAAGCCATCTTGCACGCCCTAAATAGCGAGCAAGATGCAGTGCTGTTTATTGATGAGATTCACACCATGATTGGGGCAGGCTCAACCATGAGTAGCATGATGGATATGTCCAACCTTATCAAGCCTGCTTTGTCAAATGGTGAGCTTCGTTGTATTGGTTCGACAACCTTTAATGAATACCGTCAAATCTTTGAAAAAGACCAAGCATTATCTCGTAGATTTCAGTGTATTGATATAGCAGAACCAAGTCAAGCTGATGCACTGGGTATTTTAAAGGGTTTAAGGGATAAATATGAGTCACATCATCATGTTTATTATACCGATGAGGCACTCGAGGCGGCGGTGTCTTTATCAGCACGCTACATTCAAGATAGGTTTTTGCCTGACAAGGCGATTGATGTGATGGATGAGGTGGGTGCACGCACTCGGTTTACTGCCAAAGATGATGGAATAAATGCGGATAGCCCCACTGTTATTGATGTGGCGATGGTTGAAGAGGTGGTTTCAAAAATTGCTCGCATACCACCAAAATCTGTCTCAAAAGACGATAAAGAAAGTTTAAAACATTTAGCTTGTAATCTCAAACATGTTATTTTTGGGCAAGATGAAGCAATTGATGGCTTGGTTGATGCCATCAAATTATCACGGGCTGGACTAAAACCAGTTGATAAGCCTATCGGTGCCTTCATGTTTTCAGGTCCAACAGGCGTGGGTAAGACAGAAGTCTGTAAGCAGCTTGCCTTAGCCTTGGGAGTGGAGCTTGTACGCTTTGATATGAGTGAATACATGGAATCTCATACGGCTTCACGCTTGATTGGTTCGCCGCCAGGTTATGTGGGATTTGAGCAAGGTGGGCTATTGACCGAAAAAATCCATAAACACCCATATTCCGTACTACTACTTGATGAGATTGAAAAGGCACATCCTGATGTGTTTAATCTGCTGTTGCAAGTCATGGACCATGGCACATTGACGGACAATAATGGTCGTGTTGTATCATTTAAGCAGGTGGTTTTGGTCATGACGACCAATGTTGGTGCTACAAGCATTAGCCGAGCGTCTATGGGTTTTACACATCAAGACCACACCAGTGATAATGGCGAAGCGTTAAAGCGTGCCTTTACGCCTGAGTTTCGTAATCGCTTGGACGCTATTGTCAATTTTGCACCGCTTGATGAGAAAGTTATCATCTCTGTGGTGGATAAATTCATCGCCGAGTTACAAACCCAGCTTAATGATAAGCAAGTTGTACTAGAAGTAGATGATGCAGTACGCCAGTATCTTGCCAAAAATGGATATGATAGGCTTATGGGTGCACGCCCGATGGCAAGACTTATCCAAAATGAAATCAAAAAAGTGCTGGCAGAGATGATTTTATTTGGTGATTTAAGTCAGGGTGGCACAGTGCAGATTTCACTTGAAACAATTCATGCAGACAATGTCGGTGAGACAAATAAAACCGATGACGCACCGCTAGAAAAATTACGCTTTGATGTGGTACAATCCACCCATCAAGAGTTGTCTGTTTAGACGGTTGGTGATATGGTTTTTGGCTAATTTTTATTTAATAAAGGAAGGCTTTATGGTACAGATTTTAGATGGCAAGGCGTTGGTAAGCTCGGTTGAGCATGAACTATCGGTACGAGTGGCGACATTAAAAGACAAGACGGGTCGTACACCAATTTTGGCGACCATTTTGGTTGGCGATGACCCAGCATCAGCGACTTATGTGCGTATGAAAGGCAACGCCTGCAAGCGTATCGGCATGGATAGCATTCGTGTGGAAATGCCTAAGAATACCACCACTGAAGAGTTGCTTGCCAAGATTGACGAGCTAAATGCCAACCCTGATGTTCATGGCATTTTGTTGCAACACCCTGTGCCATTACAGATTGATGAGCGTGCGTGTTTTGACCGTATTAGTCTGGATAAAGATGTTGATGGCGTTACTTGTTTAGGCTATGGACGCATGGCGATGGGTGAGTCAGCTTATGGTTCTTGTACGCCACAAGGCATCATGCACCTGCTTACTCATCATAATATTGAGCTGTCAGGCAAGCATGCGGTGGTGATTGGTCGCAGTGCTATTTTGGGTAAGCCAATGGCAGCGATGCTATTAAATGCTAACTGCACGGTTACCATATGTCATTCACGCACCCAAAATCTTGCCGAGCATGTTCGTAATGCTGATATTGTTGTTGGTGCGGTGGGTGTGCCAGAGCTGATTAAAAAAGACTGGATTAAGCAGGGGGCAATCGTTGTGGACGCAGGATTCCATCCAACGCCAGATGGCGGTTGTGGCGACATTGAGCTTGATGGCATTCAAGCGGTGGCAGCAGCCTACACACCTGTTCCAGGTGGTGTTGGTCCAATGACAATCAACACTTTAATTCGTCAGACGGTAGAAGCTGCCGAGAAGGAAGCAGGTATTTGCTGATATTGATTGTTTTTAAAATTAAACCGTTCTTTTGAGCGGTTTTTTCATATCAACCAATCATTATCCGCTACCATCATTGCTTTGTGATTCTTGTTCTGTGTTGTCGTCAAAGGTGGGTTCTGCTAGATGTTCATAGGGCTGACAATATCGTGGTGCAAATAGGCTTTGTCCATGCTCATCACCAATATATCGCCAGTGCCATGATTCTTCTGATACACCGCTTTTTTCGGAATACTCTTTGGTGAATGTCTGTTCCCAACCGTATTTATGGGCATGATCAAGTAGCCATTGATAGCCTTTGGTCTTGGTGAATTTCTCATCAATCGGAGCAAAATCTACCGCATATCCTGTGTGATGTTCGGAATATCCTGCAGGTGAGGAAGTGTGATAGATGGTCTCAATGGGCTGTTTTTGACGAAGCTTACGCTTGATGATGGCATCTTGGGCACGCACTGAGCGAAAAATAGAGCTTGGGTATAGGGCTACTTTATCTTTAGCGGCAGCCTTAACCAATGTTTGTAGTGGTTCTTTGACATCTTTATGAATGAGTTTGTTCTCATGCTCTTGGTCGCCATAACCACTCCATACCAGATATTCAGCAATCACTTCATCATAAGCAAAATGCTCAATATTGACTTTTAGGGCATCTGGTGAGCAGATGGGCTTAGGTGGTGTGTCAATCGTGTTTTCTTGAGAATGGGTATATGCTAGGCTATCTTGGGTGTTTAATTGTGCTAAGATTGCTTGAATGGTTTTATCATCTGTAATATCTAACGCCTGTGCCTGCGTGGCCATTAGTGTTGTTAGCATGATTAAAGATAGGCGTGTTAGCTGTGTGGTTTTTTTAATGAACATATGCTTAATTCAAATCAGACTGTGTGATAGATATATTATACGGATTTAATCTGTAGATGCGATAGGTTGGGTATACAATGTGCGTGGTTGCCAAATGACCGTCCATTAAGATTGCTCGCTAAGAATGCTTGGGCGATTTGGCTCGCTTAGCACATCAATAAAGGCTGATAGCACCACTGTGGCAAATGTACCTTTAGGTAGGGTGAATTCAACCACCAAAGTCGTATCATCTTGCCATTGCCATACTAACTCATGCACCAAAAGGCGAGTGGCACGGCGAGCCATCTTGATGCCTACTTTTTCTAAGCCTTGAACAAGTGTGCGGTATTTGTCATCATGAAAAATATGATTTTCAGTGGCAAGTGCATCTTGACTGGCTTTATTATCGCCTACGCCATATAAGGCGATGGTGGGGTGTATGTCATGTATTTGTAGCCGTTTAATGATTGTGTCATCAATGTCTGCAGTAAAAATTGAACCTGTGCCATCAAGATTGAACACTTCTCCCGTTAAGGGTTTGTCCCAACTGTCATCTGCTACACGAGTAGCCAAAACCTCATTAAATAGATGGCTACGAGCCGATGAAATAAGCAGGCTATGGCGTTCTAGGTCTTTTTTATGAGGTTTGTAGGGTTTATCGCTGTTTAGTAACTGTTCAAAAAAAGCAATCGCTTTGGTGATGTTTTCACCACCATTACCAAACCGTTGTTCGCCAAAATAGTTTGGTACGCCATGTTGCAAGAGATGTTCTAGTCGTGCATTGATGGCGAATTGATCGCCTTTAATGTTTTTTAAAGTGATGCAAAAGTGATTGTTCTTGTGTGTGCCACGATTGAGCTTGCGACCATGCCAAGCTGATTTTATGATGTGTACTGCTTCATTGGCGTGGAGCTTGTCTTTAATAAAATCATCAAAATTGCCATCAGGTAGGGTTTTGGTGGGTAAACGCAGACTAAACCATTGGTAGGTTTTGGCATGACGGTCTTTTAATCCTGAATACCCCACATCACGACTAGGGATGTTTGCCCAGTTTGATAGCAGGCGTGCAACAAAAGTGGTGTTGAGATTGATTTTCTCGACATATACCCATAAATGCTCACCCACACCATCAAAATCTAAGGTTAGCTGTTCGGTAACGATAAAATCAGCGGGCGTTTGTTTTAGTGTGGCGGTAATGGACGGCGAATGTATGGACATGATGGATGGCTAATCTGGGTAGTTGGTCAATAGACGGTATTAAACCATGTTTTTGGGTTTTTCTCAAACTTTATTCGGATATTTGGCGTATTTGCTTAATTGACCTAATTAAAAAAGACAATGTAATTGCCAATAAAAACAGCGAATGAATCTAAATGGTGCTAGTGGGTTTTAACCAATAACCAAAATAATGACAAGCATTTAAAATGACTGCTCAGTCTTTTTCAGGGCATTGCAGGAATGGTTGCTTTATTTTACAGTTAGTCATGTGATTGTTTGATATTATTTTCTATGGAGATGGATTATGCAATATATCGCACCGATTCGTGATATGAAGTTTGTGATGCACGAACTGTTAGACTCACAAGCCCACTACGCCAACATTCCTGATTATTGTGAGCTAGACATTGATACGATTAATAGCTATCTTGAGGCGGCGGCGGACTTTGCTCAGTCGGTACTATCTCCGCTCAACCGCACAGGCGATATTGAGGGCTGTGCCTTTAAAGATGGTGCGGTAATAACGCCGACAGGTTTTAAAGAGGCTTATGAGCAGTATTGTGAGCTTGGTTTTGCAGCATTAAACGCTGATCCAGACTTTGGTGGTCTTGGGTTACCAATTTCACTGTCAAGTGCGGTCAGTGAGATCATGGGTGCAGCAAACTGGTCATTTGCGATGTATCCGGGTTTGTCGCATGGGGCGATACAGACCATTGAACATCATGGCGCTGATGAACAAAAAGCAACTTATCTAGAGAAGATGAATACAGGTGTCTGGTCAGGGACAATGTGCCTAACCGAAGCACACGCAGGTTCGGACTTGGGCATTATTAAGACTCGTGCTGTGCCGAATGCTGATGGTAGCTATGCCATTACAGGACAAAAAATCTTTATTTCGGCAGGTGAGCATGACCTTACTGAGAATATCATTCACATTGTTTTGGCACGCTTACCTGACGCCCCTGCTGGTACGAAAGGGATTTCGCTATTTATTGTGCCAAAATTCTTGGTTAATGGCGATGGAACGCTGGGCGAGCGTAATGGCGTGGCGTGTGGCTCTATTGAACATAAAATGGGCATTAAAGCATCAGCAACTTGTGTGATGAATTTTGATGGGGCGACTGGTTATCTGATTGGACCAAAGAATCGTGGTCTTAACTGTATGTTTACCTTTATGAATGTTGCACGCATTGGCACGGCAATTCAGGGCTTGGCAGCATCAGAATTTGCCTTTCAAGGTTCACTAAAATATGCCAAAGACCGCACTGCCATGCGTTCGATTTCTGGAGCAAAAGAACCTAATAAGCCTGCCGATAGCATCATTCATCATCCTGCGGTCAGAAATATGCTACTGACTCAAAAAGCGTTCAGTGAAGGGGGTAGGGCTTTGGTATACTATCTATCTTGGTTTGCTGATATTGTGGCAAAGGCTGATGGAGCGGAGGCTAAATTTGCTGATGAAATGCTGTCATTATTAACACCGATTGCCAAAGCATTCTTGACGGAGACAGGGCTTGAATCAGCCAATTTGGGTGTGCAAGTCTATGGCGGTCATGGCTATATCAGTGAATGGGGTATGGAACAAAATCTGCGTGATACTCGCATTGCTTGTTTGTATGAGGGAACAACAGAGATTCAATCCTTAGATTTATTGGTACGCAAGGTGCTAGGTTCACAAGGTAGGTTGTTGGCAAACTTCACCAAAATCATCCATCAGTTCTGCAAAGAAAATCAAGATGATGACCGTATGGGGCAGATGATTGGTCAGCTTGCCAAATTAAATAGGCAGTGGGGCGATATCACCGCACGCATCGGCATGCAAGGCACGCAGAATCTCGATGCTGTGGGTGCAGCAGCGGTAGATTATCTATTTTTTAGTGGTTATGTAACGCTAGGCTACTTATGGGCAAGAATGGCAGTAGTGGCTTATGCCAAGCTTGATGAGATGAATGCAAGTTTGGATGTGGACAAGTCTTTGCAAGGCGAATATGGTTTTTATGATGCCAAAGTAAAAACGGCAGAGTTTTATTTTGCCAAGCTCATGCCACGCACTTTTGTTCATGTTGCACGCATCAATAGTAGCCATACGACTTTGATGGCGATGACAAGTGAGCAGTTTGCTTTTTAAAATGGCTAAATTAAAAACCGATTGATGATGGCTTAATTGAGCCAGCAGTTAGCAAACCACTTTTATCTTGACCTGATGGTCAAAATATGTTTTGATAAAACTGTCTTATTGCATTCAGAATATAAAAGGAGTTAGTGATGACTTTGACCTATACCGCACCTTTGGACGAAATGCGTTTTACGCTAAACGAAGTCTTTGACGCACCAAATTTATGGAAAAATACACCGGCATTGTCGCATATGGATGGCGATACGGTGGATATGATTTTAGAGGAGATGGCAAAATTTAGTCGTGAGGTACTACTGCCACTGAATCAGTCAGGCGATGAAGAGGGTGCAACATATCTAGGCGATGGTAAGGTTGCCACCCCAACAGGCTTTAAAGAAGCATTTCGTGCGTACAGCGAGATGGGCTGGATTGGCTTGGGTGGTTCGCCTGAATTTGGTGGGCAGGGTATGCCAAAGATGGTCAGTATGCTCACCGAAGAGATGATGTTCTCGGCGAACCAGTCCTTTGCTTTATATCCAAACTTGACCGTTGGGGCGAGTCTGTGCTTGCAGGCTGGAGGTAGTGATGAACAAAAGGCAACTTATTTGCCTAAGCTCTATACAGGTGAATGGTCAGGGACGATGTGCCTAACTGAAGCACACGCAGGAACAGACTTGGGCATCATTAAGACCCGTGCCGTACCGAATGCTGATGGCTCTTATAACATCACGGGGACGAAGATTTTTATCACAGGTGGTGAGCATGATTTGGCGGATAATATTATCCATCTAGTGCTTGCAAAAACACCTGATGCCCCTGCCGGCTCAAAAGGCATATCGTTATTTATTGTGCCAAAATTTCTTGTTGATGATGATGGTAGCTTGGGCGAAAGAAACCATGTGTCAGCAGGCTCAATTGAACATAAAATGGGTATTAAAGCATCAGCAACTTGCGTGATGAATTTTGATAATGCTAAGGGTTATATGGTGGGTGCAGAAAATACAGGGCTTGCCACCATGTTTGTCATGATGAATTATGAGCGTGTAACAATGGGGCTGCAAGGCTTGGGAGCAAGCGTGCTGGCTTATCAAAATGCGTGCAACTATGCCAAAGACCGTCTACAAGGTCGCCACGATGATGGTGTTAAAAATACCGATAAAGCAGCCGACCCAATCATTGGCTTTGGTGATGTTCGCCGTATGTTACTCAATGCCAAAGCCAATAGTGTTGCTTCTCGTACCTTTGCCATGTATGTTGCAAAGGCACTTGATGTGGTGAAATTTAGTGATGACGATACTCAAAAATCCCAAGCTAGTGCCAAGGTTGCTTTGCTTACCCCTGTTGTAAAAGCGTTTTTGACCGACATGGCATTCCATGCAACCGTTGATTGTCAGCAGGTTTTTGGTGGTCATGGCTATATCCGTGAATGGGGTATGGAGCAGATTGTCCGTGATACTCGCATCAGTCAAATTTATGAAGGAACGAATGGCATTCAGTCGCTTGACCTGTTGGGTCGTAAGGTGATAAAAAATGATGGTAAAGCAATGTTTGCTTTTTTAAATGAAATTCGCACTGCCTGCCAAGCTAGCCAAACCCAATATGCCATTAAAGCATCTTTGGTAGATGCAGTAGAGTGTGTTGAACAACTCACCAAAGATTTAATAAGTGTCTCTAAGACTGATGTGCACGCCATCAACACTTCTGCAGTGGATTATCTGCACGCAGTAGGTTATCTGTGTTATGGCTATATGTACCTGCTTGTTGTTAATGCTAGCGAATCTAAAGTAGGCGAGTTTTACAATGAGCGTATCAAGCTCGCCAATTATTTTGTATCACGCATCTTGCCCAAACTTTTTGCTCATGCTCAAATGGCAAAGGCAGGTTCTGAGAGTATCATGGCATTTGATGAGTCATTTTTTGGCTAATTGACTTGGTGTTGATACAATAAAAGACGGTCTTGTGCTGTCTTTTTTATGAATTTTATATAATATACTTACTATTTTTTATGGCTAAAGTAGCAAATCAAGAAATATAAAAATGCCTTAATCTAAAATTTTAGATTAAGGCATTTGTGCAAGATGTCATCTTGTGATAACTGAACTTGACTTATAGAGCTTGAATGTCATTAACCAACTTAGCTTGATGGTCAATTAGGGTTTGTGGCATACGCTCGCCTAGTTTTTCAAACAAGACTTTGTGATCTGCCAGTTCTTTTATCCAAGCATCTTTATCTTGACTGGTTAACAAATCAAATTCCTGTTCGCTAAAATCAGATTCTGCCCAATTGATGTCATTATAAGTTGGAACAAGACCAATCGGCGTATGAACAGCATTGGCACTGCCTTCACAACGGTTAATAATCCATTCTAGTACACGCATATTCTGTCCAAAGCCAGGCCATACGAAGTTGCCATCGGCATCACGGCGGAACCAGTTCACCTTAAACATTTTGGGTAGTTGCGTGCCATGAGCTTGGGTTAGTTGTTCTAGTTTTTCACCCATTTCTAGCCAGTTGGTAAAATAATCAGCCATGTTATAGCCTGCAAATGGCAACATTGCAAATGGATCACGGCGTACCACACCTTGTGCACCTGTGGCGGCGGCAGTGGTTTCAGAACCCATGGTGGCGGCTTTATACACGCCATCTACCCAGTCAAAGGCTTCAGATACTAATGGCACAGTGTCGGCACGACGACCACCAAAGATGAATGCAGAAATTGGCACACCTTCAGGGTTTTCCCATTGTGGGTCGATGGAAGGGCATTGAGCTGCCGATACAGTAAAGCGAGCGTTGGCATGTGATGCTTTTTCACTACCGTCATGTTTTTCTCGCTTCCAGTTGATGAGATTTTCTGGTGTTTCTTTGGTTTTGCCTTCCCACCATGCTTCACCATCTTCTGTCATGGCGACATTGGTATAAATAACATCGGAATGCAATGTACTCATACAGTTGGAGTTTGTTTTGGTATTTGTACCAGGAGCGACACCAAAGAAGCCTGCTTCTGGATTGATGGCGTATAGTTTGCCGTCAGCTGATGGTTTAATCCAAGCGATGTCATCGCCAACAGTTTCAACTTTCCAGCCTTCATAGCCTGCCGGTGGAATCAACATGGCAAAATTAGTTTTACCACAGGCCGATGGGAATGCTGCAGCGATATAATGTTTTTTGCCTTGCGGATTGGTTACACCCAAGATAAGCATGTGCTCAGCCAACCAACCTTGCTCACGACCCATGACAGATGCAATGCGAAGTGCTAGGCATTTTTTGCCAAGTAGGGCGTTGCCACCATAGCCTGAACCATAAGACCAGATTTCACGAGTTTCTGGGAAGTGGACGATGTATTTGTCATCATTACAAGGCCATGCCACATCTTTTTGACCTGCTGTCAGTGGTGCACCCACAGAGTGAACGCAAGGCACAAAATCGCCTGATTCGCCAAGTACATCATAAACTGCTTTGCCCATACGAGCCATTTTACGCATACTCGTTACGACATAAGGGCTGTCGGTCAGTTCAACACCAATGTGGGCGATATGGCTACCCAAAGGACCCATGCTAAACGGCACAACATACATGGTGCGACCTGCCATGCAACCATCAAATTTTTCATTTAAGATGGCACGCATCTCGCTCGGGGCTTTCCAATTATTGGTTGCACCAGCATCAATCTCTTGTTCTGAGCAGATAAAAGTGCGGTCTTCTACACGAGCCACATCAGAAGGGTCGGAAAATGCCAAATAAGAATTTGGGTGCTTTTCTTCATTGAGCTTAATCATGGTGCCATTGTCAATCATCAGATTGATTAGGCGGTTATACTCTTCTTCTGAGCCATCGCACCATTCAATGCGAGCGGGCTTGGTGAGAGTTGCGATTTTGGCAACCCAATTTATTAGGGCTTGGTGGCGGACAAAGTCTGGTGCGGTAATTGTTGTGGTCATGCGATTATCTCAATCATAAAAAATGAAAGTAAAACCTATTTAAAAGAACTTAAAAACAATAGCATCATTACTTATTTCGTGATGATGGGAAGGCTGTCAATATTGGTTACTTGACAGTCTGTCATATATTATGCAAAGATTTATAATTGTGCAGTCTTTGCTTTTTTTGTGTATTAAAACATATTTTGATACAATTGATAATAAATATTCATAAAATAAATGGTCATATTTTTGGATTTTATATATTGGTTGCCTTGTTATACTTTGGCTTGCTTTGTGGTAATAAGTGGTTGTTGGTATTGCATTTAGTGTATGTTTATTTGATTAATGAGACGCAATTAAATTCTACCCAATAGATTGTATCTATTATTGCATGAGACTGTGATAAAATCTGTCATATAAAGCTACTCACTTGGATAAGGACGCAGTTTGTCTGTTTCAATCCACGCCTGCACCCATTCATCGGGTGGCAGATTGATGTTGGTGTAGCCTAGGCTGTCCAAGACTTCTTTGGTGGGTAGGGTTTTGCCAGATTTAAAATTTGTAACCGCAGTACGCAATAAAGCATGGCAGGTGCATTTACCCTTGACCCACATCGTCTGCTCAATATAAAACCATCGTTCATCAATCGCACAAATACGAGTTTTCATTGTAACCTTATCAAAAGCACGAATTCGCTTGCGATACTGAATGGTACTGCCCGCCACCACCAAGCCCCAGCGATTTTTGATGAGCTTTGCCCCAAGTCCTGTACGAATGGCAAAATCAGTACGACCTAAGTCAAATAGCGTAAAAATCCGTCCATTGTTCATCTCAAGAAAATTATCAATGTCATTCACATTGGCGGTGAAATGATATTCGCTGATATCAGTCAAACTTAAGCCATCTCCTTGTTTGAGACTAAGCGAGCTTTTGATGATTGTTTTGGTTAAGCGTAAAAACGGATACATGATAACTTCCTTGCGATGAGCTATTTGTTGTCATCAAACTTGTCAAACCTGATAAAACTTGGCGTTTTTTAGGTTGGGCGAATTTGATTTTTCGGTACGCTCTTTTGATTGCGATCTGCCTTTATGGGTAGATTTGCCGTTCATACGGTTGCGGCGTTCTTCTTCTCGTTCATGTCTTTCGTGCTTTTGACGGCGAATCTCACGAGATTTTAGCGGTTTTTTATGAATGCGAGCTTGTTTTTCTTTGGTGGCAGTGTTTAAGCCTGTACCAATGCGAGGGCGTAGACCGACCGTTTCGATGAGTTTGCCGATTTCTTTGGCGTCAAGCTCAATAAATCGCCCTGTACGCAGCTCTTTTGGTAGTAGCACAGTGCCGTAGCGAGTACGAATCAGGCGTGAGACTTTAAGTTCTTGGGATTCGAACATACGACGCACTTCACGCTTACGACCTTCTTTGATTTTGACATGATACCACTTATTAACGCCAGCACCGCCACCTTCTTTGATGTCATCAAACTTTGCCATGCCATCTTCAAGTTCAACGCCACGAGTTAAATTCTGGGCAATTGTTGGGGTTACTTCGCCTAGCACACGCACCGCATACTCACGAGTTATCTCGCTTGATGGGTGCATGAGCCGATGAGCCAATTCACCATCGTTGGTAAATAGCAGTAGCCCTGATGAGTTAATGTCTAGACGACCGACCATGACCCATCTATCACCTGTCAATTTGGGCAGACGATCAAAGACGGTAGGGCGACCTTCTGGGTCGGATGCGGAAGAAATCTCGCCTTCAGGTTTATAATAAGCGATGACACGGCGGCGTTTTTCTCTTTCTGCTTTGATGCGTACAAGTCGCCCATCAACACGAATCTCATCAGTGGTGGTGGCACGGTCGCCTAGAGTCGCGATTTGCCCATTGATGGAGACACGCCCTGCTTTGATGATGTCTTCTAGACCACGCCGTGAGCCTAGACCCATGCGAGCGAGTAATTTTTGGAGTTTTTCGCCTTCTGGACGAGATTGGGTGGACTCTTGTGTGTCGGTGATGCTGGTCATGTCGTTCATGATGATGTTCCTGTGGTTGGAAAATAACATTTCACAATGTTAAAAGATTTTATGATAAAGGGTTGATGTAGATTTGGCAAGTTAAAAATACAAATAGTAACTTTTTATCAGCTGTTTTATGATTAAGCAAGCATGATGATTGGTTATGGGGGGCTTGAGTGTGTATCGTTGGGTTTTAGGTTTGGCAATTCGGGCAGTGGTGGTAACTCATCAAGACTATTTAGACCAAATGCGTCCAAAAAAGCAGGCGTGGTGTGCAGTAGGGCGGGTTTTCCCAGTGTGTCTTTATGACCTTTTTCTACAATCCAACCCTTATCAAACAGTTGTCTTAGGATGTTACTAGAGACGGTAACGCCACGCACCTGTTCAATGTCCCCACGAGTAACAGGCTGTTTGTAAGCGATGACGCTTAAGGTTTCAAGTAGGGCTTGGCTTAGCGTTTCAAGTCGCTCGGGGAAAATCTGCTGAATAAGTCTTGCGTAGCTATCCTTAATCTGCAGGCGATAGCCACTGGCAGTTTTGCCTAGTGCCAGTACACTGCCTGAGAGTCGCTCTTTTAGGATAATAAGTGCCATCTGCAGTTCGTCATGACTCATAGATAGGTGCTTTTTTAGGTCATTGTCGGTTAAAGGGGTTTCACTGGCGTGCAGTAAAACTTCAATGTAGCGACTCAAAGCCTCGGCGGTGGCATGTTCTTCAAGCAGGGCTTGGCGTTCGTCAAGCGGTTTGTCATCTGCGATGTTTAAAGGTGTGGGACTGATTGATTGTTCCATATGTTTTATTTGTTTGTATTGGCGGTTATGGGTGGATTTGGTTTTTGGGTGTTGATTGGCTTATCTGATTGATGGTGAGATGATACCTAGTGTAGCCAATATAAGGTCTGTTCATCAATGGCATATGCGATATGCTCAACATCAACTGCTTGCTTGGCTGATGATTGGTCGTTTAGCGATGCTGATGGTTTTTGTTTTTTTGGTGCAGGATTGATAAATAAATCATCTGCCTTGATGTCGTTGGAGATCATCACCTCACCAAAGCCAATCAAACCTCGTTTTATCAGTTCTAATATTGCCACAAAACTCACCACCACGCCCAGTTTGCCTTGAGTGGGATTAAGAAGTTCTTTAAAAGTTGCTTTGCCTTGTTTGCTCATGGTTTGGCTGATGTCAGCTATGCGTTCAGGCAACGGCACAGGGTCGGTAGCGACCGTATGTATCTGATGGTCAGTCTTAATGTGCATATTGACTAAACTATTGATCAAAATATTGGGCGAGTATTTTGGTAGCTCAGCACGCATTGCCTGAACACTAGGCAGGCTTGTCCATGCTAAAAATACATCTCTTTCAAGACGAATTAAGCCGTCTAGTCGTTTGGCAGCTTCTTTGATTTGGGCATATTCTTCTAGCTTTCTAATCAGTTTTGCTTTGGGACTTAGTTCATCATCAACAATATCGGGCTGTGGCAGTAGTAGTTCGCTTTTGATGGCGATGAGTGTACTTGCCATTAGCAAATAATCGCCTGCCAGTTCAAAATATTCTTCATCTAAGTCTTTGATATAGCTAAGATACTGCTCGGTAATGGGTAAAATGGCTGTTTCGGTCAAATCAAAGTTATTTTTTTTGACCAGATACAATAAAAAATCAAGCGGACCTGCAAATTGCTCAAGCCAAATAGCAAACGCCTGTGGTGGAATGTACAGGTCTTCAGGTAGGCTTTCAACAGGTGTATCAAAGATACGAATCGTGTTGGTATCTTGATTGGTGCCAGTCTCGGTGCTATGGGTTGTGCTATTTGTCATGTTATTTAAGTTTAGCAAGCGGTTTGATGCCAACAGCACGGCGAGTCTTCTCTAATTGTTTATGTGCCACACGGCGAGCCTTAGCTGCCCCCATTTGTAGGATTTCTTCTAACTCTTTGGGGTTGTTCATTAGTTCAAAGTAGCGAGCACGCATTGGGGCGATTTCATCATTGATTTTGTTAAATAAAATCTCTTTGGCTTCGCCCCAGCCGATACCACGGCGATAATGGTCTGCCAGTGCTGCGATTTCATCAGCATTAGCAAAGGCACGATAAATCTCAAAAATGGTGCATTCGTCAGGATTTTTTGGTTCTTCTGGGGCTTGTGAATTGGTAACGATTTGTGAAATGGCTTTTTTTAGGGCTTTTTCTGGGTCAATTTGTGGATTGCCATCGCCAAACAAAGGAATGGTGTTGCCGTATGATTTGCTCATCTTACGACCATCAAGCCCTGTCAATAGCGGGGTGTTTTCATCAACGACAGCATTTGGCTGAACAAATAACGACTTGTATTTAAAATTAAAAGTCCCTGCGATATCCCTTGCCATCTCGATGTGTTGCACTTGGTCTTTACCAACTGGCACATGGGTGGCATTAAACATTAAGATATCTGCTGCCATCAACACAGGGTAGCTAAACAATCCCATGGTAATGCCAAAATCAGGGTCGTGGTCTTCTTTGGCGGTATTGATGTCTACTGCTGCTTTATAGGCGTGAGCACGGTTCATCAATCCTTTGGCACATGAGCAGTTAAGCACCCAAGCAAGCTCTGGAATTTCAGGAATGTCTGACTGACGATAAAAGGTAACTGCTTGTGGGTCAAGACCACACGCAAGCCAAGTGGCAGCGATGGCACGAGTAGAACGGTGGATTTCGTCAGGGTTGAAGCATTTGATGAGTGCGTGAAAATCCGCCAAGAAGAAGAACGCATCACCTTCATTTCGTGCGATTGCTTCGTTGGCAGCTTTGATGGCAGGGCGAATTGAGCCAACATAATTGCCTAGATGAGGGATTCCTGTGGTGGTGATGCCTGTTAGAACTCGTTTTGTCTGTGCGGTGTCGTTCATGAGTTATCCTTATTGTATTTTTGTTGATGTGTGCTTTGATTGAGATTTATTAGGATTTTAGTACATCCAAATCTTCTTTACAAATGGGACTATGTGCCTGCTGACAAAAATCAGGATCAAGTTTGCAGATGGCGGATTGCAGTTCATCGATGCGTTTGTCTTGATTTTGGATATGAGCCAGTAGGGCGGCAATGCTAGTCGCCACGGGGTCTTGGGTGTCTGGTTTTAATCCGTAGGCGTTGAACAGTTCATCGGCGGCTTGGCTTTGTTCTTGACTGACTTTTGGGGTGGGTTTTTTATCGCTACGATCAATCATGCGTGCGGCAGAGCCGACCATGGTGGCGTTGTCAGGCACAGGCTTAACAACGACAGCGTTTGAGCCAATTTTGGCATTATCGCCTACAGTAAATCCCCCCAAAATCTTTGCTCCAGCACCCACCACGACATTATTGCCTAAGGTAGGGTGTCGTTTCGCCCCTTTTTCCCATGACACCCCACCTAAGGTTACGCCATGATATAAGGTAACATCATCACCAATCTCTGCTGTCTCACCGATCACGACACCCATGCCGTGGTCAATGAATAGGCGTTTGCCGATTTTGGCGGCAGGGTGAATCTCAATGCCTGTTAGCACACGGCTGACATGCGATAAAGTGCGTGCAACAAATTTATGTTCATGCGTCCATAAAGTGTGGGCAACACGATGCAAAGTGCGTGCGTGAATACCAGGATAAGCAACACACACTTCTAGTTTGGTGCGTGCAGCAGGATCTTTTTTGAGCACAGCTTCCAAATCATCATTGATGGCATCGCCAAGTGCTTTGATTTTTTGAATGATGGACACAGCGTTATCCTTGTATTGAATGTCTGTGATTAAAAAGTTTAATATGGTATGCCAAGTTTAATCAGGTGTAACACTTAATAGGTGTGGGTATATTTTAAAGTATTCTTACCATCTTTGCCAACATCAATGCGTGTTTTTGGCATGCTTAATGTAATTTTTGTTCAATTTTGGCAAGCAGTGCACTGAGTAGGGCGTATTCTTTTTGGTCAAGTTGTATCCGACTATTCATGCGAGATAAGCGATTGGGTAAGTTTTTTAGGTCGTGAGTGTCTGCCAAGCCAAGTCTGCACATCAAACTGATGATGCGGTTGTTGAGTTTGGTTTTTTGAGTATGAGTGATGGCAGGCTCGTCCCAGTCTTGGCGAATGGTAAGATAAAAACCATCATTGGTGGTATCATCATGGACATCATCACTTGGGCTTTGAGAAAAATAATGATAGATGAATGATGCGATGACCTGTATGGCGGATGCGACATTAAGCACAGGATAAGCAGGGTTGGCAGGGATTTGGATATGGTAATCCGCTAAAGCTAGCTCGTCATTAGTCAGCCCCCTATCTTCTCGCCCAAAGAGTATGCCGATGGTGGTGTTTTGTTCACTGTTTGCATAAATTGTATGGGTATCAAAGAAATTTGCCAGAACCTTAGCCCCTTGCTGTGGGGTAATGGTGGGTCTTGGTAGGTGGCGTGTGCGAGCCGATGCTGCCAAAATGAGTGAGCAGTCCGCCACCGCTTCATCAATACTATTTGCGATACGAGCTTTATCTAAAATCGTTGTCGCACCTGCGGCATGGGCATGACTGGTCTCATCAATGGGTAAACGGGGATTTACCACCACTAAATCGCTAAGACCCATTGTGTGCATGGCACGAGCGGCTGAGCCAATATTGGCAGGCAAGGTAGTACCAACCATGATGATGCGAATGTTAGATAGGTGTGCTAGTCGGTTCATGAAAGCTTATCGCTACTTGTGAATATGAGTGTTTGGGTGATTGGTCTAATGAATATCTTAGGTTGCGTGGTTGTGTCATTTGAGTAATAAATTCTCAGGCGGTAATAGAGCCTGTAAGCCACTAATAATGGCATCACTAGGATGTAGCCGAAATCGCTCATTTACCAGTAGCCGACTTATGCTACAGTCATCATACAAAAATAAAGATACAGGCAAACATCCATCTTTGATGAATGTTGGCGTTGTCGTGGTTAGCTCGTTGCCTTCTTCGTCATACGCAATGGCATCTTCAATATCTTCTTGGGTATCAAAGATGAGCGATGTGTCATCAGGGGGGCTGTTTTCTTTGAGTAGTGAGATGATGCCTGATAGCGTCTGTGTATCATGAGCGTGTAGCTTAATATTTACTGAACTTAGGTGTTTTAAGCGTGCTTGGGTGAGAGTCATGGCATCTTGCATTCTAGCAAAAATACGCCCATCATTCTCACGCACGCTCAATTTGGCAATGATGATGACGCCGTTTAGGTCAGGTAGCATCTCCCAATCTTCTTTGGCGATTTTTTTGAGTTCTGTGGCGTTTGGAGTTTTGACCTCTAAGACCGATTTTAATTGGTTGAATTTATCAGTAAAACAGCTGACTTCCACACGGCAACTGCCATCATCTAGTGTGATGGCTACTCGGTTGCCAAAGTTTGCAACATCAATCACCAATCCTGCCACTCGTGCGTATTTATTATAACCTGTATCTGATAACTCAGATAGGTGGGTTATGTTGGTGTATTTTTTGAGTTCGTCTCTATACTTGTCAAGGGGGTGTCCTGTCAGATATAGCCCAAGTGTGTCTTTTTCGCCTTTAAGACGAGTTTGATTGCCCCAAATCACAGATGGTAGCTCTGGTGCGACAGACAGATCGTCATCAACTTCGCCAAACAAATCAAAAGTACCTGCCAGTTCGTTTTGTCGATTTTGTTCGGCGACCTGCATGGCGGCAGGCAATTGTTCCCATAGTCCGCCACGAATATGATGGCGTAACTCTTGGGTAGCAAATTCTGGCTTGATATGCACTGCCAAATCATCAAAACAGCCTGCACAAATTAGGGCCTCTAAGGCTCGCTTGCCGACTTTTTTTATGTCTACACGATTGCAAAAGTCATAAAGATCTTTGAATGCACCATCTTTTCTGGCCTTAACAATGCTTGCTACAGCATCTTCACCCACGCCTTTTACTGCACCCAACCCATAGATAATCGTCTTGTCATCTTGGACGACAAATCGCCAGTCGCTATGGTTCACACTTGGTGGAATGACCGACAACCCAAAGTTTTCTTTGCAATCAGAAATCAAAAATACGATGGCATCAGTATCGTCCATCTCCGATGTTAAGACGGCTGCCATGAATTCGGCAGGGTAATAATATTTTAAATAGGCGGTTTGATAAGCAAGTACACCATAGGCTGCCGAGTGTGATTTGTTAAAGCCGTAGCCTGCAAATTTTTCTACCAAATCAAATATCTGACCTGCCAGCTCGCCTAAGACGCCTTGTCCGATTGCCCCATCAACAAAAATGCTACGCTGTTTTGCCATCTCTTCGGGTTTTTTCTTTCCCATTGCACGGCGTAACATATCAGCACCGCCTAGCGTATAGCCTGAGAGAATCTGAGCGATTTGCATGACTTGTTCTTGATAGACGATGACGCCATAGGTTGCCTTAAGCGGCGGCTCTAGCCATTCATGCTGAAAGTCTGGGTGTGGATAGGCAGGTTCTTGAATACCATGTTTGCGGTCAATGAAGTCAGTTACCATGCCAGATTCTAAAGGTCCTGGTCGGTACAAGGCACACATCGCAATCACATCTTCGATGTTGGTGGGCTTTAGCTGTTTTAGGTATTTTTTCATGCCTGAACTTTCAAGCTGAAATACAGCGGTGGTGTTGCCTGACTGAAGCACCGATTCATAAACTTGGCTATCGTCTAAAGGGAGTTTTTCAAGATCAATGGGCTCTTGACCGAATTTGGCACGAGTGATGTTAATGTTATCAACCGCTGCCTGAATGACGGTTAGGTTTCGTAGCCCTAAAAAGTCAAATTTTACCAGTCCCACTGCTTCCACATCATCCTTATCAAACTGGCTGACAGGATGCCCTTCATCATCGCAGTACACCGCACTAAAATCGCTGATACGATTAGGGGCAATGAGTACACCACCTGCGTGTTTGCCGACATTGCGAGTCAAACCTTCAAGTTTTTCTGCCATATCCCAAATTTCTTTGGCGGCATCGTGGTCAGGGTGTGTTGAGTCGTCTTTTAGGAGCTCTTGGAGTTGTTGTTCTTCTTTTAGGGCATCAGCCAGTGAGATACCAGGGGTTTTTGGAATGAGTTTTGACATTTTGTCGGCAAGACCCAAAGGCTTACCCTGTACTCGTGCCACATCTCGCACGACTGCACGAGCTGCCATTGTACCAAAGGTGATGATTTGTGAAACGGCTTGGCGACCATAGGTATGACCGACATAATCAATAACTCGGTCTCGCCCTTCAATACAAAAATCAATATCAAAGTCAGGCATGGAGACACGCTCAGGGTTTAAGAAGCGTTCAAATAGCAAATCGTATTCTAGCGGATCAAGATCGGTGATGTTCAAACTATATGCAACCAGCGATCCTGCTCCTGAACCACGACCAGGACCGACAGGAACGCCGTTAGCTTTTGCCCAGCGGATAAAGTCCATAACGATGAGAAAGTAGCCTGGAAAACCCATTTTTAAGATGATATCTAGTTCATAATCTAGGCGTTCTTGATAAGATTGGTAGATATCCCCCCATGAGTCATCTCGGGTGTCAATGGGGTATAGTTTGGCTAGGCGTTGGTCGAGACCTTCGGCACTAATTTTGCGAAAGAAACTCTCGATGGTCTCGCCATCTGGAATGGGGAATTCTGGCAGGACATTGATACCAAGTGTTAGGCTGACATTGCACCGAGAAGCGAGCAAGCTAGTATTTTCAATGACTTGTGGAATGTCCAAAAACAGCTCTGCCATCTCGTCTTGGCTACGAAAATACTGTTCTTGGGTGTATTTTTTTGGGCGGTTTGGGTCATCTAGGGTGTAGCCTGTGGCAATACATACACGAGCTTCATGTGCGTCAAAGTCGCTACTTATTTCATCGTCCTTTCCTATGCTAATGCCTTCTGGTACAGGATTTAAAAAACGCACATCATTATGGGCGATGATGGGAATGCCTGCTTTAGAGCCATGAATGACGACTTGCTTGTTGTAGTCGTTGTCCGTGCTGTGCGTGCGTTTGATGCCAAGATACAGACGATCGCCAAAGACATTTTGCCACGGTTCAATAGCAGCGGCGAACATCTCTGGGTGAGTGCCTTTTAGGGCGATGGTGGCTTCGGAGCGGTCGGTTAAGATGGCAATGATACCGTCATTGCGTTCAAATAGGGCATCTTTGGTGATGATGGGTGTATGAACGGATACCGTGCCATTATCATTCATGGGACGGCCGGTATAAGCGTCTGACAATAGGCGAAGTAGGTTTTTATAGCCATCATTATTCATGGCATAGAGAATGGCGGTATGACCATTTGCTTCGGCATGATGATCAATGGCATCACCGATGGTGGCCTCTAGCCCGATGATGGGCTTGATGCCTGCTGCTGTGCAGGCTTTGTAGAACTTGACCACAGCGAACATGTTGTTCAAATCTGCCAGACCCAGTGCTACTTGTCCGTCTGCTTTGGCGGCTTTAACCAGTTCTTTGATACGCACGATGGAATCAACGATGGCGAACTCGCTATGTACGCCCAAATGCACAAATGCCATGAATGTCCTTTGATGTTGCTAGGTGTTAAGCATAAAAGGATAGATTATAGCATTGATTGGGGGTTTTTTTAAGTGCTGGCGTGAAATATCTTTTAGGGGTGCTGACTATATTTAATTTTTAAATGGCTAAATCCATCAAATCAAGGTACAATTCAAGGTGCAATCTTGATTGCTGTTGTCATCATTTTTATCCCTTAAATATTCAAAAAGCCATGTTCCAAATCATCCAATCTAACGATACCGACACACTTGTCGATCAGCTCATCGAGTTTTATCAAAAAAACGACCAATATGGCAGTCTATCAGAGGCGATTTTTAGTCCTTTTACTGTCATTGTGCCATCTATGGTGCTTGGGAATTGGCTGACCAAAGAAGTTGCCATGCGAGCAGGGATTAGTACGCTTTTAATAGCACAGTTTTGGGGGCAATATCAATGGCGTATGATTGATAAGGTGCTGGGTATTGATGCAAAAAATAATGAGCATGATGCAGTAGCGGTGCCTGAGGTGGCGGTATTGTCTGCTTCGGTCATGCGTTGGCGACTTTTTGGCTTTTTAAATGAGACATCAGCCCAACTGCTTGAGCAGATTATTGATGATGAAACGCATGTACTACATTTGTTATTCAAGCCGTTGTCAGATAAGGTAGAAGATGGTTATGTCTTAGAACCGAAGCGTCTATGGCAGGCGTGTGATGAGCTTTCTAAAGTATATGTTCGCTATCTGACCCATCGCCCTGAGTGGCTACACGCTTGGTCATTTGGTCTAGATTTGCCTGTATCGGTTGAAGAGATGATTCGTCAAAAAGATAAATTTGGCGATGAATTCGGTCAAGATGATGAGACGCCGTCTTGGTTATTGGAACATTATGAATCACTAGAGCGATTGCTCCGGTTTTTATGGCAGACATTATTTTTTGAGGTGTATGAGTACCGTGAGATGCTTGAGAGGCGTTTTTGGGCGGTGCTTGATGGTGAACGAGGTGAAGCGACAAGACAGCAGGCAATCAATGCTCTACCCAAAGATTTGTATTTGTTTACCGTGCAACAGATGCCCCAAGTGGAATTGTTGTTCTTAAAGCGGTTATCGCTTGTCATCAATGTGCACTTGTTGCATTTTAACCCATCAAGAATGTTTTGGGCGGATATTGTTGATAAAAACTGGCTGATGACTCAAAAGATCATCAGGCCGAATGCTGTTTATTTAAAAGACTATGGTCATGGGTTGTTATCCAGACTGGGCAAGGAATCTCGTGAGACTTTTGCCATGTTGGCAGATATGTCTGGAGGCGAGTTTTATTATCAAGGCATAAATAATAGCGATATCAATGATGTCAACAAGAGTCAGCAAGATGATGTTTTTTTGGTTGATTGGCAAGATAGATTTATTCCACATACAGGCAAAGGGATTTTAAGTGGGCTAAAACAAGACATTCTTATGTTGGGTGAGGGCGATGGTAGCGTGGCGATGGACGAGATGTTGTCTGTTTTGGGCAGTAAAACCCATCAAAAACCCACCATGACCTTAACAGAACAATCCAATTACGCCTTACCTGAGCTTAGCATTCATGCTTGTCATAGCCTAAAGCGACAGCTTGAAATTGCTCGAACGATGATTGCTAAATATCTGAATACCGAGTATGCCGATGGCAAAAGACAGCTGTCGGATGTGGTGATTTTATTGCCTGATGTTGATGTGGCTCAAAATGTCATTCATTCGGTATTTCCTGAAGGGGTGGGTATTGATGGCATGCGATTGCCGGTTAAAATTACAGGCATCACTGACCGCAGTATTGATGAGCTGATGACAGCATTGACCGGCTTTTATCGCCTGCTTGGAGCAAAAGATGCTCGCTTTTATGCTGAAGAGTTTTATGAATGGCTGATGAATCCTGCTGTATATGAGAACTTTAGCCTAAGTTTTGATGAGGCGTATCGAGCCAGAGAGTTGCTCGGTCTGGCAGGCTTTAAGAGGGGTTTTAATGCCGAGCACCTAAGCCAAACTCTGCACGATGAAGACACCGACTATCGCTACACTTTTAGTTATGCACTTGATCGTATTGTCATGGGTTTTATTGCACCAGATGCTCAGCACGCAAGTGATGTGCTATACCCCTTTGATTGGCAAAATGTTCATACATCAGAGGCAACTTTGCCATTGGGTGGTATCGGTCTTGATGATGAGCCTATCGTTTCGGCATTGTGCCGTATGTACGAAGCATTGGGTAAATTTGGCAATGACTACCAAAAAGTGGATACCGCTCAAGCATGGTTACATAAGATAGAAAGTGAGGTTATTGATACTTATTTTTCTGCCATCAAGCAAAGCGTACAGATGCGATCCATATTTGATGCAAAAAATGCCATGCTCTCAAGCCTAAGAGCAAATACCAACTATCACAAACGCACGCATCATCAAGGAGTGTATGTCTTACAAGATGACATTCGATTAAGTCTGGAGTTTGTGCTTGATAGTCTGACTGCAGCGGTGGGTATGCAGACAATCTCAGCTGAGCCATCTGGAGTGATTACGGTGGCAAGGTTTGGGGCGTTAAGAAACATTCCTTTTGGGTTGACCATCATGCTTGGCATGGACTTATCTGCCTTTCCAAGACAAGATAGGAATACTCGACTGGATTTGATGAAAGCAGGGCTTAAGCGTCGTGGCGACCGTACGAACGAAGATGATGACAATGGGGCGTTTTTGGATGCATTGCTTTGCACCAAAGATGCCTGTGCTATTTTTTATAACGGCATGAGTCCTGATGGTAGCACGGTGCTCTTGCCTGCATCACCTGTAGGGGAGTTGATTGAGTTTCTCAAATCAGAGGTATATTGGCAAGTAGATGATGTGGCAGATGAGGCATTGATGGCACTCGGCGGTATGTTGCCAGAGTTGATAGCACGGCATCTGGTTACTTATCATCATGCCATGAATTTTGAACAGGGGGTGTTTTATCAAGCAAAAGATGTTGAGGCTGATGATGATTTTCAGGCGTATCTAAATAAACTGATTGATGCACAAAAGCATGAACAAAGGCGACATTTGCCACCTGCACCGATTTGGCAAAAGGTACGCCGTGTGATTGATGAATATCAAGAAGGGTCGGCAACAACGCTTGTTGCACTGCCAACAGATGATGAGATGCGATACATTACTGATGTCTTGATGGATAATCTGGCAATGGATAAACAAAATAATGCAAGGGGTCAGTCTGTTGATGAACTGCTTGATAAGTATCGCATTGAAGTGCCAAATTATCTAAGCATTAAAAACATGTTATATGTGATTAAATCGCCTGCCAAAGCCTACCTAAAAGGCAAATTTGCCCTAGATGATGAGATGGCAAATGATGAGGCAAATGAACCTTTGTCTCTGGATTATTTGGGTGGCTGGCAACTTCATCAGATGATACTGCAGGCATTTCGGCTAGGGATATTTGATGGCATGCCAATGAATGCAATTAACCCAAAAACTTTATCTGATGTCATCAACAATCAGCAAAACAATGAAATGACACAACTGCACACTGTGCATCATGATGCACTGTTGCCAGCAGGTGCGGTACGAATGAGTGTGCTACAAGATGGGCTTGACTTTGTGGTTGGTCAACTAGAAGCAATGCTTGGCGAGCTTGGCGAAACTCTAAATAGGGCTGCATCGCCAGATGATTGGCAGTACTCAAAGGTGCTAAGTGGATTGGAGGAGCAGACGGTAGCAATGACGCTAGGCTCACATCGCCTAAAACTGATGGCAGATATGCCTAAAACAGATGAAACAGTATGGAAAAATATGTCGGTCAGTCGAGCATCTGCGGAGCGTTTAATAGACTTTTGGCTACACCATCTGCTATGGCAGGTACATCGTCAGACTAATGAAAAAGACGAACAGCTTGGATATGGTAGAAGTATTTGGCGATTCAAAGAAGCGTCCCAACAGTTAAAAGCATTAAAAAATCTGGCAGGTCAGACAACCTATGAACTAAGCCCTGTGCGTGCTGATAAGGCATCTAAACTACTACAAAATTTCATCATCTTTACTCTGCTTGGTTCAAAGCTACCCATCATACTAACCCCAATCAATGCTCTGCTGATGGCAAGGTTGCAGGGTGATACATCAAGCATTGGCAGTGCATGGGTGAATGAGATTTATGCGTTGATGATTGGCGATAGTGACCCAGAGCAGGTGCTGACATCGGCAGGGCAACTAAGTGAGCCATTATACGAGGAGCTATTAAAAAATATTCGAGCATTTGGGGTGAGTGATGAGCAATAAAGTAGAGAATAAACAATCAGCCAACGCAGTAGCGTCCAATGGTCAGGATATGCCACCTGCCATCGCTTGCACCTTAAAAGGAGCATACCTGATAGAAGCATCGGCAGGTACAGGTAAGACTTGGACATTGACGGGTATTATTTTGCGATTGTTCATTGAAGAAAAATACAATGTACAGCGTATGATAGCCACCACTTTCACTCGTGCTGCAGCCGCTGAGATGCAAGAGCGTATCCAAGAACGCTTGACGGTGTTTTATCGCTATCTGTTGTGGTTAAAATCCAGCCAAGAGATGCACGCACACTGGTTTGATGATGCTTTAGCTCTTGATGAGCGAGCCGATGAGTTGGTTGCTACTGCACTGGGGGCGAAGATTGTCGGAGCTGATGACCTCATCAATGTACATCTTATCAAACATCTTTTGGTTGATGGCGTGCCTGCTTTTGATGAGGCGATTCGTCGTGTGGGTCTGCTATTGGCTACTTTGGATAAGCTGTTTGTGGGGACGCTAGACAGCCTTGCTCAAAAATGGCTCAAAGAATTCTCCACAGAGATTGGACATCAGCCCAAAGCAGATATTTTATATGACAGTTCTGATATTAGTATCGCCATCATTCATGATGGTCTTAGGCAGGCACATACTCAGGTAATGAGTCAAAATCCCAAACTGTATGAGATGATCCGCCACGAAAACATATTTGGCGATATTGATCAGGCGTATCAATCAATCCAAGTTGCCATGAATTTTTTTAATGTGCCATTTAATGATGAGGCAACATTGATTGATGATCAGTATGTCGCAAGCCTACAAGAAATGGTGCTGGCGTTCACCAAGCTAGATACATCAGTGGTGGATAAGTTTTGCGACAAAGAGTATCGTGATTCGGTGGGGGTGCGTGCCACGGGCAAACTATTAAAACATTGGCATCGCTTGTTTGAGATTGTGCAGATGATGGCAGAGCATGGTACATCATTTGTTCGCCATCTAGATAAAACGCACACCGATTGGCTGTCTGCTGTTCATGAAGCCTTAGAAAAAGACAATGTGTTTAATAAAAAACATGATGAGAATGCCAAACGACTGCTGATGGGTTTTATTGATAAACATCTAACTGCTTTGGTGTTCATCTATGAGAGTATTTGTCAACTACCCAATCAATACCGTACTCATCTGTACAAAACCCTTGCCCTTGCAGTCCGTGCCAAGACACCGACTTGGCTTGAAAATCAAGCCAAAACGACCTTTACCATTCAGATGCACAGGTTAAATCAGGCTTTGGCAAACAACCCAAGCCTTGCTAAGCATATTCGCCATCATTATCCTGTGATTTTGATTGATGAATCCCAAGATGTCAATGGAGCTCAAGTTGAACTGATCCAGCAGGTATATTTGTCTTATTTGATAAAGCAGTTAAATAAAGACAAGCCATCTTTGGGATTTTTGTTGTTGGTGGGTGATCCCAAGCAGGCGATTTATCGGTTTCGTGGTGGGGATGTCGCCAACTATAATCGCATGAAAAATACGGGCGTGGCGAATGCTCGCTATCCCATCATCAATCAACAGCTGTCTTTGTCTGTCAACCGTCGTTCAAATAAAGCCTTGATTGAGTCATTAAATGCGTGGTTTGATGATGGCAAGGGCGAGCATGGCAATCTTGGTGAGGGTATTTATTATCAGACCATTACTGCCCATAATGAGAGCCAAAGGTTGTCTTGGCAGGCGGATACTCAAGATGAGCGACCAAGCTATCTAGGTAGGCAACCATTAGCCATGTTGCACTTAACTGCTAATGCCCAATCGCCCATCAGTCAGCTATTAGCATGGCATATCAACAGCCTATTACAAGGCGGTCATACCATCAACACACAGGCAGGTGAGCGTGCCATCATGCCAAGCGATATTGCGGTATTAAGCTATAAAAATAAGTGGCTGCTAGCGGTCAAAGAGCATTTAGATGCGTTAAATATCCCAGCCATCGCCGCCCAAGAGACCAATGTCTTTAATACGCAGGCAGGGCGTGATTTATATGCTTTATTAAGTGTGTGTGTGGAGATGAGTAATGTAGAAAAATTAGGTCGGCTATTGACTTCATCTTTTTTTGGCATGAGTCTTGATGAGGCGATGTTAATGCTTGGTGTTGATGATGAAATAGAAGGTCAAGCAAAATCAGAACTACTGATCTATCTGAATCAAGTCTTTGAAAGATGGCTACAGCACAGCGTGGCATCGGCATTGAATTTGGCACTGGCAAAGCATCCATTCATGAAAGACGGTTCGCTATGGCTTAGCGTTGCTAGCTTTGGCGAGCGGTATTTGGCGGATGCGTGGCAGATTTTAGAGCTGATTAGCACCCAAGAACATTTGCAGGCGTTGGCACTCATTGAGTGGTACAAGATGCAGATGTGTGGTGGTGACATACCTGATGCTCATAAACGACTGCCACTACCTAGCGAGTCTGGCGTGAATATGATGACCATTCATAAATCCAAAGGGCTTGAATTCCCTATTGTGTATGTGATTGGGCTTGATGAAGCGGTATCGGAAAATGGGACGCTATTTTATCCTTATACTGATACACAGTTCAATCGCCATTTATCCCCCAAACCCATTGGAAAAGACGGCGTAAATTATCAACAGCTTGATCTAAAAGAAAGTATTGATGAACGCAAGCGGTTGGGTTATGTGGCACTGACTCGAGCATCTGAACAGATGTATGTGGTGGCAAAGGATTTGAGCAAGCGACTACATACACACCAAAGACCGCTGTTTTTATGGTGTGATTGTGCTGACAGTGCTACGCTCTCCTTGCCATCTAGAATGCAAGGCAAGATGGATTGGCTAAGTTTAGAGACTGATGACTATATCACTAAGCCCTATTCGTCCAATGATGTCAATCTTGTTCCTATTGACTATCTGGCATGGCATGAGATCATGCATAAGACGGTGTTTTATGGTGCGGTGCAGACGAGTTTTACAGCACTCATTAGCCAGTTAGATTACAAAACCAAAGAGTTGCTTGCAGTTACGCCAGACCATGATGAGTTGGTGGCTTTGACCGATTTGGAGACAATGGCGGACGAAGAAGCGTGTCATGATGACATTCGCACAACTTTCATGCGTGGTATGCTGGCAGGGGATTTTTTACATCAAGTCTTACAAAAAATAAACACTAAGGGCGAACCACAAGACAAATTATACAATATCAGTCGTGCGATTGATGAGGTGGCAAGGTATCTAGGAGTGCTTGACTATATGAGTCAAGATGCTCAAAGGGCGATGGGTATACCCACTTCTGATAACAAGCATACTTTGCACAGACAGCTTGTGCTATGGATGAATGATGTCATTCATGCACCTTTTGCTGCTTCAGGAGTAAATTTGGTATCTTTGACTGATTCATCAAGCGTAAAAGAAATGGGATTTTTGCTTGGAATAAAAGAGGGCTTTAGCATTGATGAGTTAAATGCTGCTTTTGAAGCATATAGCGATAAACCACTTAGCCTAACCAAAGATGATTCATACCAACCCTTATATCGCTACTTAAAAGGTGGGATTGATTTGGTATATGAGCATGAAGGGCGGTTTTTTGTGGTGGATTATAAATCCAATTTTTTGGGCAATGGCATTCAAGCGTATCATGAGCAGGCATTGTTTGAGTCAATGGATAGGGCAGGCTACTGGCTACAAGCAGCGATTTATCAAGTGGCTTTGCATCGCTTATTAAAGATGCGTGTTAAAGACTATGTGGGCAATGAGCATCGCTATTTGGGTGCGGTGGAATATTTATTTTTGCGTGGTGTGGCTGATGATGAGCGGTTGGGTCGCATGGTGTGGCAAGTGCCGATAGAGTTGGTACGCCGTTTAGACGAGCTGTTTCGGTAATGGCTCTATATTTTAGAGTATTGAAAATAAAAAGTACTAATTGATTGAGAAGACATCATGAATACAATCGCTATTGACCGATATTTAACCGCACGCATTGCCGAAAATGCAAAGTGGTACCGTCATAAGAATCTGCTACAGGCAGATTACATGATTGAAGACATTAAGACACACTTATTTTATGTGATGAGTCTTGCTGGTATGTTATCTTTGTCTGAAGGGCATACGGTGCTAGTTGTGCCAAAACAACAGGGCGGTTGGCGGAGTTTTTTTGAGCCTGTCATGGATTATCTGCTGTCTTGGGTGAAAGATGGGCGGTTCTTGGTGGGTTTTGATGAGATATTTATGCAGATTGATCATCATCAAGATAAGGCAAATCTAAAAGAGATTGTTGGTTGGTATTGTCGTACTTTTCATCGTGCCATTAGCCCAAATATTAAAACGACTTGGACGCTTGACTCAAAAGATGGTCTTGATGGTGTCTTTTTGAGCTTATTAAAGGTTTATTATTTCATCAAGTTTGTTTTGCATGATGACATAAAAGAGCTGTCAAGTTTCATACATGACACGCCTTTTGTTGATGATTATCAAGTAGCTCAATCAAGTCGTCCGCTCATCATCAAAGATACGCAGGAAGAATTTTATCTTTGGTCAAATAGGGTATGGCGTGCTGAACGCATGGTGATGCAACACATCTGGAGAATCTGTACAGTACAGATGACGCCTTTTGATATATCCAATCTGCCATCTACGCTCAACCATGAACAAAGATTGGCGATTGAAACGGTGAGTCGTCAGGCATTTACCATTATTACAGGCGGACCAGGGACGGGCAAGACTTTCACCGTTGCACAGATTGTTCTAGCATTACTCAAACAAAACCCTGATACCGACCTTGCGTTGGCGGCACCGACAGGTAAGGCGGCACAGCGTATGAGCGAATCATTAAAGGCGTCTTTGGCAAGATTTGACATACAAGTGGAGTTACCTGAGCCTAAAACTATTCATCGCTTGCTTGGCATTGGTCGGCATGGTACGCCCAGATATCATGATAATCATACCATGCCACATGACATAATCATCATTGATGAAGCGTCTATGCTTGGGGCGGAGCTGTCTTGTAGTCTGTTGGCGGCAGTCAAGACAGGGGCTAGACTGATTTTACTTGGTGATGCATATCAGTTGGCGGCGGTTGAAGCAGGAGCGGTGTTGGCGGATTTGTGCCGTGTTGATGCCTTGCAAAGTCATCGTGTGCATCTTGTGGAGTCAAAACGCTTTCATGCAGATTCTGATGTGGGCAGACTTGCCAATTTCATCAATAACAGTGCTGATACCATGCAAAAGGGCGAGGAGCTTATCACTCTTATGCAAACGAGTAATCAGCTGTCTTTTGTTAATATTGATGGCAAGTCTCATTACTATGAACAGCTGTCAGATGGTTATGTGGCTTATTTTGAGCAAAGTAAGAGACTGCTTGCACAGTTGCGTCATGATGATGAGCCAAGCAGATATCAAAAGATTCAGGCTCTATTTAATACCCTAGATCAATACCGAATCTTGTGTGCGTCCCACATTGGCGATGCAGGCGATAGTAAAATAAATGAGTTTTTATCAAAAAAACATCGTGGATGGTTAAATACCAAGCCCAGTGCTTCGGCGTGGTATCATGGTCGTGTAGTGATGGTGCAGACCAACCGCTATGACTTGGGTTTATTTAATGGCGATGTTGGGATTTGTTTGTATGATGGTCGTGAGATGGCGGTGTATTTTAATGCAGAGACTCTAAAAAAAGTTGCTATTGGTATGCTAGGTGGTGAGACTGTTACAACCGCTTATGCCATGACGGTGCATAAATCTCAGGGTTCGGAGTTTGATAAAGTGGCAGTGGTATTTGATGATGACAATGCTCGTTTGTTGTCCAAAGAGCTGATTTATACTGCCATCACTCGTGCTAAAATATCAGTTGGTATTTATACGACAAATCAGGCTTTACAGATTGCAGTGAGTACGCCAACAGTACGCACCACAGGGCTTGAGTTACTGTGATTGTAAAAACTTCTTCACGGCGGCAAATTGTCCTTTGGTGGTGTCTTCTTGATACATGGCTTCACGAAAGGCATTAGAATTGGGTATACCGCCTGTATACCAAGCGATGTGTTTTCTGGCAATGCGACAGCCTGAGTACTCCCCATAGAATTGATACAGCTCTTCTAGATGGTTTAGGACGATGTGTTGTAGTTCGTCTATACTGGGTTTGGGTAGGAGTTCACCTGTGCCAAGATAGTGATGAATATCACGAAATATCCAAGGGTTTCCTTGTGCTGCTCGTCCTATCATCACCGCATCTGCACCAGTCATCTCATAGACGGCTTTGGCTTTTTGGGGGCTGTCAATATCGCCATTGACAATAACAGGAATGCTAAGAGTTTGTTTTACTTCTTTAATCAGTTCATAGCGAGCTTGTCCTGTGTAAAAATCTTCTCTTGTGCGACCATGAATGGCAATGGCAGCGACACCAGCAGCTTCGGCAATCTGAGCGATTTTTAGAATATTTTCTTGACCGTTGGCAAAGCCGAGCCGTGTTTTTAGAGTAACAGGTACATCAACAGCATCCACTGCACTCTCAAGCAGAGCTTTGACCAAATTCTCATCTTGAAGTAGAGCGGAACCTGCCAGTTTTTTGCATACTTTTTTGGCAGGACAGCCCATATTGATATCCACGATTTGTGCACCATTTGCCACTTGGAAGCGAGCGGCTTTGGCTAGCTTGTCAGGTTCTGCTCCTGCGATTTGTGCTGAGATGGGGGCGATTTCACTATCAAAATTGGCACGATAAAGCGATTTTTTGCGTGCATAAAGTGCGGTATCAGCGATAATCATCTCACTGACGGCATGACCTGCCCCAAATGATTTGCACAGCCGTCTAAAAGGATTATCGGTAACACCTGCCATAGGTGCTACAATTAGCCTATTAGTGATGGTTTGATTTTTGATGGCAAGTGGGGTGAGTAGGGGGTGTTTGTTCATAAATATTTGATTTTATTGATATTAAATAGAAAATAACGGTAATTTTATCAAAATAAATTTAGTAATTTTGGTGCACCTGATGATTGCTATTGGCTAAAAAATTTGGTATATTTCGGCATATTTTAGCATATTTAGGAATATGATTTACAGCATATTTACGACAGTTTTTAAAAATGATGTAAATATAATTTTGTTGCAAATTGGAGTGGATATGGGAACCATCACAAAACGCAAAACTAAATCTGGGCAAATTAAATACCTTGCCACCGTTCGTATCAATCGCCAAGGTGCTCCTGCATTTTCACAGTCCAAAACTTTCAACAAAGAGATGTTAGCAAAAGAATGGATTAAAAAACTTGAATCGCAGATACAGATTGACCCACGCATTTTATTAACAAAAAAAGCGACAGGGCAAACGCTAGCAGAATATATTAACAGATATATTGAAGAAGTCCAAGACCAGTTCAATGACAAATATGCTGCAAATATGCTGCGTATCGCTGGCTATGACATTGCCAAACAGTCAGTGGCAAACCTAACAAGACAAGACTTTGCTGACTTTGCAATCTCTCGTCGGCGTGGTGATGTTTTTAAAATGATTGATGGGGTATCACCCTCAACAGTGCTACACGATTTGAATAATATCTCGGCGGTACTGACCCATGCTGTGATGGTTTGGGATGAGCCAATCACGCAAGTGCAGATGGAGCTTAAACAGGCGATCTTTGGGTTAAAAAAATCCAGAATCATCACCAAAGCACCTGAGCGAGACCGCCTGCCTACCATGCATGAATTACAGCTCTTGACCAACTTTTTCTATCAAGATTGGTATCGTGGTCGCCAAACAATTCCTATGCATCTCATCATGTGGCTTGCCATTTATACAGGGCGGCGGCAAGGCGAGCTGACGAGTATGCGTTTGGCTGATTTTGACCGCAATCATCATCAATGGCTAATCAGGGATGTTAAAAATCCAGACGGCTCTAAGGGCAATCATAAGTATGCTCATCTAGAGACGCATACTCTGACAGTGATTGAGCTTTTGCTTGATGATAAGGTGAGAAATAGAATGCTTATGCTGGGCTATAATGAAGAGCTTTTGTTGCCGTTAAATACCCAGACAATCTCATCATACTGGGCAAGAGCCTGTAAAATCTTACAAATTGACGATTTAAAATTTCACGACCTGCGGCACGAAGCTGCCACACGCTATGCTGAAGACGGTTATACCATACCCCAGCTGCAGACCATCACTTTGCATGCTTCTTGGAAATCTCTGCAACGCTATGTAAATCTTAAAAAACGGGCTGAGCGACTCGAATGGCATGATGCCTTTGCATTTGCTGGTATGCAGCTTGATAAGCACCTACTATCCCATCAATCAAGCCATGACCCAGCAAAGATCACCATCACACTACCCATCGATGCTGATGTTTTTGAGTATTACCAGCAGCGTGGAAAGCATTGGCAGGATGAGATGAATCAGGTGCTTCGGGCTGCCATGCTTGCTAAAATTGATGATTAGGTGTGCGATAGGGCGGATTTAATCTCATAACCCCTAAACCTCACAATCTCATTCCCAGCCCATTCATTGATGATTTCCAGCCGAGCTTGTAGTGGCATGATTTCATTTCGCCAAAACATTTCAGATGCATCACGAATTGAGCCAAAACCGC
>NZ_JBGTZD010000003.1:0-189309 GCF_041807865.1 Moraxella sp. E33BD
GCGGTTTTGGCTCAATTCGTGATGCATCTGAAATGTTTTGGCGAAATGAAATCATGCCACTACAAGCTCGGCTGGAAATCATCAATGAATGGGCTGGGAATGAGATTGTGAGGTTTAGGGGTTATAAGGTGTCTGGCAACGAAGAATAAACCAAAAACCCAAGTCAAAACTTGGGTTTTATTGTATAATTTAACACCAAATTTACACCATTTGATATTTATTTTATCAAAAAATATTTAATTTCAATAACTTATATTAAATAGTGGAAATATCAATCATCGGGGCAACAGATATTCTTTTATTCATATTGATAAAATTGGTCATTAATGAGTTCTTTGCTGATATGGTAAATAGTTTAAGGGTTTTTTGTGGTCGCTAATGAATACTTTACATGATTTATTGATATTGATTGAGCAAATTGTCAAAATTAGCACTGGTAATCAGACCTATCTCTTCGCTACTTTTGCCATAAACTTTTGCCAATGCTTGTGCTACATAAGGCACATAGCTTGGCTCATTGTCTCGTCCACGCTTGGGTGTGGGGGCAAGATAGGGGCTGTCTGTCTCTATCAAAATACGATCAAGTGGTAATTTGGCTGCCACTTCTCTTAAGTCTTGGGATTTATTAAAACTCACAATACCAGAAAAGGAAATATACATGCCTAAATCAAGGACGGTTTTAGCAAAATGATAATCTTCAGTAAAACAATGAATAATACCATGCTCGCACTTCTCCGCCTTTAATACATCTAAGGTATCGTGATAGGCGGCTCGAGTATGGACAATGATGGGTTTTTTGAGAGATTGACTGGCATGAATGTGCGTAGCAAAGCTGTGCTTTTGCTCCACTTTTTTATCGCTATCCCAATGATAATCAAGCCCTGTTTCACCAAACGCCCAAACCTTATCATGATTCAAGCTGATAAAATCATCAATCCAAACCGACCTTAGCATCTCTTTATCTTGGCAAGGGTGAACACCAATACTCATGCCAATATCAATTTTTTCATCAGACAATCCCACCCAGCGTTCAATGTCGTGTATTTCATCAAAATTGCAACAAATCGCCATAACACGGCTGACTTGCATGGCTTTTAGATTATCTAGTAAAGCAGATGGGTTGTGTTGATAAGGTTCTAAATAAGTCAAATGGGCGTGGCTGTCAGTATACATAGCTACTCAAATCAAGTAAAAACAGTCATTATAACGCATTTTTATCCCTTTTTGGCAAATCCGCCATCTCTTAAGCGGTATTCAAAAACCAATATTATCTCTTGCTTTTATCAGCATGGCTTAGATATTAACTCCTCCATTAAAACACAAATACACAAGGATAAATACTTCAGTTTTAAATAACCAAAAAACAAAAAATAAAACCACTATAATTAAGTGGCTTTATTTTTTGGCTTATCTGATGATGATTAACGAGTAGTACAGCTGGTGTTCTTGGCAGCACCACCATGCACACCTACATACTCAAAGTAAGCTTGGCTACCTTTTTGATGCCATTGACCACCATAGCCCCATAGACCTGTATGAGCAGTATATAGCTCACCAGATGCCGATCTTGCTTGGCTTAAGATGGCTTTTTTATTGTCGTTAGTAGTAAGCTCGATTTGATCATTACCCAAGTGCTTTACTGCAACGCTCAAACCGTTTTCACAGCTAAAATGCTGAATGGCTGGTTGTGCCTTAGCGGTCATATTATTGCTTGCGGTGTTAGAGTTGGTTGCACAACCTACTAAGATTACAGCACTTGCAGCAACTAAAGAAGCGATTTTTTTCATATGTTAAACTCCCATTTGAGATTAAAGATGTTTAAGTGTTAAAGGCATCTAAACGATGAATCATCATCAAAACACACCTTCAAACAAGAAATACATCATCTATATTCTTATCCACACTATAAATCAAAACGACTTTATTGTCAAATCCTGACGATTTTAGTAAAATATGCAACACCAAGAGATGTTGCACCCTTAATCTTAATCGCACTAAGGTCAGGCTTGGTTTAATTATTTTGTTAATAATTAAAAAACAACGACATCTGCACATTTCTTTAACCATTTATTTAAGGAGTGGACAGATGTCTGCATTTACTGACTACAAAGTTGCTGATATTACTTTAGCTGAGTTTGGTCGCAAAGAAATCCGCCTTGCTGAGACCGAAATGCCTGCCCTAATGGGCATTCGCAAACGCTACGCTGACGAAAAACCGCTACAAGGTGCAAAAATCGTCGGATGTATCCACATGACCATTCAAACAGCTGTTTTGATTGAGACTTTGGTGGCACTTGGAGCAGAAGTTCGCTGGACTTCATGTAATATTTTTAGCACCCAAGATCATGCCGCCGCTGCCATTGCTGCAGCTGGTATTCCTGTTTTTGCATGGAAAGGCGAAACCGAAGAAGAATACCTATGGTGCTTGGAACAACAGATTCACAAGGATGGCAAACTTTGGAATGCCAATCTTATCTTAGATGATGGTGGCGATTTGACCGCACTCATTCACGAAAAATATCCACAAATGCTAGAGCATATTCATGGCATCAGCGAAGAAACCACAACGGGCGTACACCGCTTAATTGAGATGCTAGGTAATGGCAAGCTAAAAGTCCCTGCCATCAATGTCAATGATGCCATCACCAAATCCAAGAACGACAATAAATACGGCTGCCGTCATTCACTCAATGACGCCATCAAGCGTGCCACCGATATGCTACTATCAGGTCGCCGTGCTTTGGTTGTTGGCTATGGCGATGTAGGCAAAGGCTCTGCTCAGTCTTTGCGTCAAGAAGGCATGATTGTGCGTATCTCTGAAGTTGACCCAATTTGTGCGATGCAAGCATGTATGGACGGCTATGAAGTGGTATCGCCTTTCATCAATGGCGACCAATCTTGTGGTGTCAACACCGCCCTGTTGTCAGATACCGACCTTGTTGTTACCACCACAGGTAACTACAATGTCTGCAACAGTGAAATGTTAAAGGCATTAAAATCCACTGCAGTGGTATGCAATATTGGGCATTTTGACACAGAGATTGATACCGACTTTATGCGTAAAAACTGGCGTTGGGAAGAGATTAAGCCTCAAGTTCATCAAGTCTATCGCTCAGATGATGACAGCGATTATTTAATCTTGCTAAGCGAAGGGCGTCTTGTCAATCTAGGCAATGCCACAGGGCACCCCTCACGCATTATGGACGGCTCATTTGCCAATCAGGTACTGGCTCAAATTCATCTATACAAAGAAAAATTTGCCAATCTACCCACTGAAGAAAAATCCAGCAAAGTCTATGTCAAGGTTCTGCCCAAAAAATTAGATGAAGAAGTCGCTGCTGCTATGGTTGCTGGCTTTAATGGTGTCATTACCAAGCTGACCCAAGAGCAGGCAGATTATTTGGGCGTAAGCGTTGAAGGTCCATTTAAATCTAACGAGTATAAATACTAACCCACCAAAATAGATAGCCACATCAATGGGTTGACATGGGTCAATCCATTGATTGCGTGTATCTTATGCCAATTTTATACACCATTAAATACTCAGCATTGCCCTTATTGATTTGACATTCAATATTCTTATGAAGAGTTTCTAATATAACCCAACACTTATGAATGATTTAAACAACCCAAAGGTTTTATTAAATCCTTAAAACAATATCAATCACACTCAAAAACAGCCATGCTAAACAACAATCAAAAAATACCCACCCCTTTTTAAAGCCATTTCACCACAAAACCAAAACAAACACCCAAAACCAAATAAATCATTTCGGCCATATTGATGTATTATTAGGCAATGGCACACAAGTTCAATAAACCCACCTTAAAGCCCAAAGGGAAACAACAAAGGGTGTTGTTACCATTAACGAAAGAGTATTGGGTTTGCATTTTGGTGGCATAGGCACCATCAAATATAACAAGGTATTGGTTTGGCACTCATTTTCTAGTCAATCCAACCAAAAGACCTGTATCTTGTGATTGTTATTTGATTTTTTGTTTTGATTATCATCACTTTATTATTGGATCACTCATGAATCGTTTTTTTGTAGCAGAGCCCCTAAATATAAATCAGCACCTTATCCTACCCAATCAAGTACATCATCACTGGTGTAAGGTACTGCGTGCAAAAGTTGGAGATACCGCCATTTTATTTAATGGACAAGGTGGCGAATATACCGCCACACTCATTGACATGAATCAAAAATCAGCAACTGTCCGCCTAGACACACACAACCCAACCAACCGCACACCGCCTTATGCCGTAACACTAGGTCAAGTGATGAGTCGTGGCGAACGCATGGATTACGCTATTCAAAAGGCAACCGAAATGGGTGTCAGACACATTCAGCTACTCACCAGCGATTACTGCCAAGAACACCTAAAATACGAAAGAGACAAAAAGAAACTCATACACTGGCAAAATATCGCCATCGCTGCCTGTGAGCAATGCGGACTAAACATTGTTCCTAGCATACTACCACCGATTGACCTAGCATCATGGCTTAGCATCCATCAGTCTGCACTAAAACTGATGATGGCTGTCAGCGATGGCAAATTCACCCCACGGTTGCCTGACGACATTACTTTGTTGGTCGGTCCTGAAGGGGGATTGTCTTCTAAAGAGATTGAGCTTGCCATCTTTCATGGCTTTCACGCATGGACGATAGGCGAGCGAGTACTACGCACCGAGACCGCCCCCGTGGTGGCATTATCTGCCTTACAGACATTGCACGACATCACTCAATAGTCACAAAAGACAATCAAGAGACAGTTCATCGCATGCGAAAAATCATTCATTTGGACATGGACGCTTTTTTTGCCAGCGTGGAGCAAAGAGACAATCCAAGCTATCAGGGCAAGCCACTCATCGTTGGTGGCGACCCCAATGGGCGTGGCGTGGTTGCTGCTGCCAGTTATGAAGTGCGTCAATTTGGCGTGCATTCGGCGATGAGCTGTTATGAAGCCAAGAGACGCTGCCCTCAAGCCATCTTTGTCCGCCCTCGCTTTGATGTATATCGTAGTATCAGCAACCAAATCAAGTCCATCATGCTAAAGCTCACCAGTCTAGTTGAGCCATTATCGTTGGACGAAGCCTATCTAGATGTTACTGGCAAGCACTACTGCAATGGCTCAGCCACACTCATGGCGAACTGGCTTCGTGGCGAGATTTATCGACAAACTGGACTGACTTCATCAGCAGGCGTGTCTTTTAATAAAATGCTTGCCAAAATCGCCTCCGATATCAACAAACCCAACGGCATCGCTGTCATCACCCCTGATATGGCAGACGCTTTCATTAGCACACTTAGCATTGAACGATTTTATGGCATTGGCAAGGCAAGTACCAAACGCCTACACGAAATAGGCGTCTTTACAGGGCAAGATTTAAGCAACCTACCATTGATACAGTTAGTAGAAATGTTTGGCAATAAGCGTGGGCAGTTTTATCACAACATTGCCCATGCAATAGACGATAGAGAAGTCAAGGCGGTGCGTGTGCGAAAATCCATCGGCACCGAGATTACCTTTAGTGAAAATACCACCGATGATCAACTCATTCTCCAAAAAATCAACGAACAAAATCTAGAAGCATGGCAAGATTTGGTACAGCGAAAAATGCGTGCCTATACCGTAACACTAAAATTAAAATACAGCGATTTTAGCCAGATTACTCGTAGCCATTCTGTCAAATCGCCTTTTAAAGATGCAAATCATGTAATGCCATGGCTAATCAAGCTGTATCACGCCAGCCCAAAGCACCTGCCCGTGGTCTGGTGGGCGTTACCTTTTCAACTCTTGAAAGCATTGATGACAGCACCGAGCAGTTGGATTTATTTGATTAGTTACATGAATCAACAATGGCGACATTTAAGTCGCCATACTCGGTATTTTTTATGATGCTTAGTAAATCTTTATAAGGACCAATCCTCAATTCGCCAGCCCCTAGCCTTTGCTTCAGCTGTTAAAATCTCATCAGGATTGATACATATTGCCTCATCAGCAAAACTCAGTAATGGCAAATCATTCTTAGAATCCGAATATGCAATCAATTTGTCAAAAATAACACCTTTATTCTTATACGAGCTGATCAACTCATTAAGATGGTACAGCTTACCCTCTTTGAAGTTTGGTCGTCCACCCACTCGCCCTGTGTATTTATCATCACAAATTTCAAGCACGGTTGCCAGTGTGTGTGCATCATCAACACCGAACAAATTAGCGATGGGCTTGACCACAAAATCATTGGTTGCACTGATAACCACCACCAAATCGCCCGCTTCTTTATGAGCCTGAATCTGAGCAATCGCCTTTGGTCGCATGTTTGGCACAATCCAAGTATCTAGATACTCTTTGCGGTAAGCATATAGCTCTACCATACTCTTGGTGGTCAAAAATGCCGCCACAAATTCATTATACTCCACCGCATCAAGCGTGCCATTGATATAATCTTGGTAGAATTTATCATTGGCATCTTTATAAACCGCCTTATCTACCAGACCTTTATTGACAATAAACTGCCCCCAACTGTGGTCGCTATCCACATTCAGCATGGTCATATCCAAGTCAAACAACGCTAAATTTGCCATTTTCATCCCCATCATCAAAAAATATCATCATAACAAAAAAACCGACAAAGCTAAATAGTTTCTTTCTTAAACAACCATCTTACATCAAAACACACCGCTACAAAACCACCTGCCAAAAGCAACATCACACCATCAAAATCAAAAAATAAAACCACCAGAGAACTGATGGTTTTATTTAATAAATACTCAGCCGATCAAAATCTGCCTTTTAACTGGGCTAAAATTTGATCGATTTCATCATTTGCTTCTTTTTCGTTATTCAGACCGCCCTGCGGTGTTAAGTCATTAACCACTTGTGGTAGCAACTCAGCGATACCTTGACAGACCTCCTGTTCACTTGCTCCTGTCTGAGAGCAGACCTTTTTAATGTCTTGGCTATCAAACAATCTTGCTATGTCGCCAGCATCAATGCCATCATTATCCCTATCAATACTGACCCAAGATTGAGCATGATTACCCAGTCCACCCCCTTGAAATTTCGCCAGAACACCTGACAGACCGCCATTTTTTTGAATATAATTTAGCACGATAGGCAATAAAGCAAGAAGCAATGTGGATTTATTAAAGCCAACACTTTGGCGACCTTGAGCTTGTGTTTGACCACCTAACAGACTCCCAAGAATGCCGCCTAAGTCAGTTGGGCTTGCTTGACGATTTTGGGTTTGCCCGCCCAGTAGACCGCCTAACAAACCGCCCAAACCATCTTGATTGGCATTCGCACCCATCTGACTACCAAGCACCTGACCTAATATACCGCCAAGCCCTGTATTATTATTCTGCTGACCCACTAGGCTACCAAGCATACCACCCAAACCACCTTGTTGCTGTGTGTGTTGGGTATTACCTTGGGTGTTGTTATTGTCATTTAGGGCATTTTGCACAACTTGGGTTACGATAGACTGCAATAAACTCATGATAAAATCCTTAATAAGCACATCATAAAACTTGATTGTCAATTATTGATAAGCTTTAGCCAATCACAAGACTGGTGCCAGACAATCTCATTACAAACTCAAATTACCACCATCTTATCAAAATCCATATAATAAAATGTGTGCATTATGTAAATTTCGGTGGTTGTTTTGGTGATACTGGCGGTATTACGGCAAAGTTTTGTTAATCATGGATACAGTCAATAAGTATTTAATGCTCAATCAATAAAATCATCGGTGAAATCAAATAACAAAATATAAGGTTTCAGCCACCCAAGTTTACCTTAGCCATAAAAACCTTGAGAGATCTTACCGATGCCATGACACAGACCAAGTAGCCGACGAAAGTTCGTCTCATCAATGTCTTTTTCATAAATGACAACATTGATGAATCGTTTATTCGGCATAATGACATAAAAACGCAAAAATACACCCTTTTGACCGCCAAATACCTCTTTAATCTCTGACAGATAGCCATGCCAGATGGTCATCTGACCATTGTTTTTTACACCGATATCCCAAAGCTCATCAATATAAGTGCAATCTAAGGATAACACCCGATAACCCAACAATCGCCTAGCAATCACTAACAAAGACATGATGAATAATATCGCATACTGCCACCATAATAGATGGTGCCATGACAGCCCAAGCACCACCAACACAAATACGCTCTCTGCCATGCTAAATACACGCCTGCCAAGCGTCAAACTGACTGGTAAAGGATTTTTGGAAATTTTAGGCTTAAGGTTAGCAGATTTATTCATCGGCATATTTTAATTGCTTTATTCGATCAATCAGCCGTGCCACACTCTCATCATTAGGACGCTCTTGCCCCAAAAAGAACAATAATAAATCAGGGTCTTCATACTCAAGCAGACGAGTAAAAGCAGTCTGCTCATCATCGGGGGCGGATAAATAGTGTAGTTTAACATAAGGGTCAATATAATAATCAAGCTCTTTTAATCCACGCCGTGCCTGATAGATCACTCGTCTTTGTTCTAATGTTGGTTCAATATGGGTAGTCATTTCATACTCCTAGTGAATGATATCTGATGACCAAACGCCATCTAATCAATGGATTTTTATGGGCTAAGTATAACAAATTTATCACAACTTGAGAGTAGTACTTGCATTTTCTTTAGGAAAATTTTCTAGATTAGGCAAGTGGTGCGTAACACAAGCCATTCAACAAGCAATAAAAATAGCCCCATTGGGGCTATTTTTATTGACATCATTTGTTTACTAGCTCATAGTGCATTACTTAATATCACAAATATAATTGCACTCATGGCAGCGGCAGCTGGCAAGGTAATCACCCACGCCAAACCAATAGGTCTCATCAGCTTCCAGTTGGTGTTTTTATTGACAATACCAATACCCAAAACCGCACCAACCAAAATATGAGTACTAGAAACAGGAATGCCCAAGCTAGATGCACCCATCACAACTGCTGCAGCAGCAAGCTCAGCAACAAAACCTGATGCTGGGTGCATTTCTGTAAGATTTGTGCCAACGGTCTGGATAACCTCCTTACCGATGAACCACAAACCCACCACCAAAGACACACCAAAAGTTAACATCACAGGTGCAGGCACAGTAGCCTTAGCAGCAATGGCGTTTTCTTTAATCACATCTAAAATCGCCACAAAAGGACCGACCGCATTGGCAATATCATTTGAGCCATGCGAGAATGCAAAAGCACACGCTGTAAATACCTGCATCCAGCTAAACATGATAAAAGTCGCCTTACCCAAGTCTTCTTTGTGCTTACCACGGATTGTTTTGGTATAGATGAACGCTGTCAGCCAAGCCATAGCACCAATCATGCCCATCACTAGGCTTGCGTGTAGTGTTGTTAAACTAAGACCAGTGTTCTTTAGACCTTTAAAAACAACCATCGCAGTCATAATGATTGCACCTAAGGCTGCAATAAGTGGCACCCATGTTTTTAGAGCTTTTAGGGTGTCTAGATTGCCACGCTCATTCTCAATGTCATACAATGAACGGTAATATTCAGTTTCTATCTCTTCACGGACACAATCACCCCCATTAAAAGTCTCTTGATCACGAAGTAGTGCTGTGGTGTAAGGTAGCTTTTCACTCTCACCAAGTCTTTCAAAATATTCTTTTTGTTCACGCTTGATGATCTTTTTTTTAGTCTTTAGCGTCTTGACATGGATTTCCACTTTATCATTATAAGCCAAGATATTACGCTTAATCAGACTGTACAAAATATAAGACAATAGACCGCCAAGCAAGGGAGAGATTACCCAAGAAACAGCGATTTCGCTGATTTTTGACCATTTTACAGTAGAAAATGCAAGCTCACTACCGCCAACACTGATGCCAAGCACGATGGATGAACCAATAATACCGCCAATGATGGCGTGTGTGGTAGATACCGGCAGGCCTTTTTTGGTCGCAAACAACAGCCAAAACGCTGCTGCTGCCAACGCTGATAACATCAAATAGATAAACTGGTTGGGCGAAACACCTAGTTGGGCAATATCAACAATGCCACTACGAATGGTGTCGGTAACCGCTGCACCTGCCAAAACCGCACCTGATACCTCAAAAATCGCCGCCACCGCAAGTGCCTGAGAAACAGATAGTGTACCCGCCCCCACAGAAGTGCCAAATGAGTTGGCAACATCATTACCGCCAATGTTAAATGCCATAAATATGCCAAAGAAACTGGCAAGCATGAATAGCAATACCTGCTGATGAGCCGTATAAGACAGCCCCCACATGGTAAAATAGATACACATGCCCACAAGCAACAACGCAAAAAAGATGTTCGCTGCCATCGGTGTAGTTTGTTTTGCTGAATTAACCATAAATCCCCCAAAATACTGATCTTTTTATATGCCTATTCGGCGACACACTCCAAAAAAGACCCATCAACCAAGTAAGATAAATAAACCTAAAAAATAACCATCATGATGACAACTTGACAAGTATAGTTGTTTTATGACAGCTTTATGATAATTTTAACATATTGGCAGTATTTTATCACTAAATTTATCACTCACAGACATTTCAATACAACACGCTTAAATTTTGATGCCGATATACCAAGCAGGCAACCTAAAAGATAGAACCAATGAAAATGATGACATGAATTACCCAGTAAGATTGAAATTTTTAATCACAATCGCCACATAATCCATCATCATATCCACTTTTTACCTTTGCACCACTTGCACAGAGATTTGTTTATGTCGCAGATTCAATTATTGGTTGATACTCTAACTCACTACCAAACCCTACCCCACCATAGCAACAGCGAACTTAATAAAGTATTTTTTGGGGTACAGCAGTGGCAAAAACAGCGTATCCACAACACCAGCCAAAGCCTATTTAACAACCCAAAAACCGCACCGCTTGCACATTATCTAATCGGTCAAATCTACGGCAATAAAGAGTTTGATGCGATTGCCAAACAGCTACTCACCGCAGGAAACAACGCCTTAAATGGCTCAGGTCGCCTAGAAAAACTCATCCCCCAAAAGACACTTGCTACAGGTATCTTGGGTGTCAAGGCTGCCGTACTTGCCATACAACTTGACCTAAAAATTGCCCAGTTTATCCACCAAAATGACGCACTTTACCACTCTTTTTTGACCCAAGGCGTACACAATGAGTTGATGGTAAAAGCCTATCACGGTGTTGATAATCAACAAGAGCGAATCATTCAAATCAAAAACATCAAAGAAGTGTGCGAACAATCTTATTTACAATTTAATTCCTTTTTACTTAAAAAGGCTTTTACTCTTGCCAAATCCACCGCTTATCATCATGGCTATCAGCCTTTGTACGACTTTATTCATGATGGATTGCACGCCATCAACACCATTAACAAGATTGAAGATTTTACCAAACCATTTGAACATACTGAGCTTGCCACCATTGAACGCATTTATCATCAAGGGCGTGTTTATGAATGATTATGAGTAATATACGGATTTTTGTATCAAAATAAACAGAATTATAGTATCATTAAGCATGATTAAAAATGTAAATTTAGCATCACAGATATTCAATCACACACAAAAATCAACATTTGGATAAAAGTCATGAGCCAAGACAATAACACCTTTACCAACCCAAACATTCTCCCCACAGGCACACCGCAAGGTCAATCTGCCATGCAGACTGCCAATACAGACCAATCTTCTGCCACCTATTCAGAACACATCGGTGAGACGACACATTTTGGTTATCAGACAGTTAACGCCAAAGACAAACAACGCAAGGTTGCCGAAGTTTTTACTTCTGTTGCCAGTAAATACGACATCATGAATGACCTGATGAGTTTTGGTATTCATCGTCTATGGAAACGCTATGCCATCAGCCTAACAGGCGTGCGTTCAGGTCAAAGCGTGCTAGATATCGCAGGTGGTACAGGAGATTTGGCAAAGGTATTTAGTCGTGAAGTGGGTCGCTCGGGTCGTGTGGTACTCTCTGACATCAACGAAGCGATGCTTGAAGTGGGTCGCACTCGCCTAATTAACGCCGGCTGTAATAATGTTGATTTTGTGTTGGCTAATGCCGAGACGCTTGAGCCATTTGAAGATAATTCTTTTGATTTGGTTACCATCAGTTTTGGTTTGCGTAATGTTACCGACAAACAAAAAGCCTTAGAAGCCATGTATCGTGTCCTAAAACCAGGCGGACGGCTACTGGTGCTTGAATTTAGTAAGCCTGTCTTTGAGCCTTTATCAAAAGCTTATGATTTATACTCTTTTACCGCCCTGCCCCTCATGGGAAAGATTGTTGCAGGTGATAGCGACAGTTATCAATATTTGGCAGAGTCAATTCGTATGCACCCAGACCAAAATACGCTAAAAGCAATGATGGAACAAGCAGGCTTTGTAAATTGTGATTATCACAATCTCACAGGTGGTATCGTGGCGGTGCATCGTGGCTTTAAGGCTAGATAAGGCGTCTTGATGATGATTGCAACGCTTGCATTAGGATTGGCAGAAAAACTCATCAATACAGCAATTCACACCGACCCCCTTGCCATCAAGCATCTACAAATGCTATCAGGCAAGACTCTGCGTATTGTCATAGACAAGCCAGAGCTTAGCGTTGATGTGTTGTTTTGTGATGATCATTTGCGTTTTGAACCTGTTAGTCAAAGTATCTTTGAGCCACAAGGCATTATTATCCACCCTGATTGCACCTTGCGAGTAACTGATGTGGGTGAGCTACCAACCCTAATGCAAAACCCATCAGGTAATTTACCCATTAAGGGCGACCATCAGGTACTACTGCAAATCAAAGAGCTGATATCATCTTTTAGTCCTGATGTGCTAGATAAGCTTGAGCATCTCATTGGTAAAAACGCCACCAGCTACGCTCACCTAGCTATCCAAGAATGCTCGCCGATTGTTATGCCCATTTTATCATCCATCAAATCTTTAATAATCGATGGACTAACCCCCAATAAAGCAAATACAGACAACCTTGATGCACTTATCCATCAAAAAAAGCAAGAATTGCTTCGCCTACAAAGCGACATCGAGCGTGAACAAGCACGCTTAAATGACCTACAAAACCAACCATCAAACTAAAGCCATGCTCATTCCCCATAAGAATCGCCTGTTAGCCCTATACCGAATCGCTGCCAAATACCGCCTAGACACACACTTTGACGAAGTGCCAGAACTTGCTCCGCTTGCACGACTCATTCGGATACATCCAGCCAGTATCGGTAAATCGCACAACCCCCTAGGGGTAAAGCTGGCTCTTGAAGAAATGGGGACCCTATTTTTAAAGCTAGGTCAGCTTTTATCCACTCGCTCAGACCTACTGCCACCAAACATCATCTCCCAACTGTCTTTATTACAAGACAAAGTTACCCCTTTTGACATCAGCACCTTAAAAGACAGCATTGAAGACCCCAAAGTCGGCTTGGGCAAACCCATCCATGAGCTATTTGCTCGCTTTGATGATAAGCCATTAGCTGCTGCCAGTATCGCTCAAGTACACACCGCTGCCCTGCCGGATGGTCGTGAGGTGGTTGTCAAAGTCGTACGACCTAATATCAAGGCGGTCATCATCAAAGACTTTGAGCTTTTAAGAGAGCTTGCTGCTTGGCTATCCGCTCGATTAGAGTCAGCTCGAGCTGTCCATATCGTTAGTATTGTCGAGGATTATCGGCAAATCATGCTCAATGAATTAGACCTAACCCTAGAAGCTACCAACGCCACTAAGATGCGTGATAATTTTTTGGGGTCAAAACTTATCTATGTGCCAGAAGTATATACCGCCAATAAATCAGTCATGGTCTGTGAGCGTATCTTTGGCGTACCCATTTCACAAACCCAAACCTTTGATTCTTTGGACTATGACAGAGCCGAGCTTGCCAAAAATGGTCTGACGATATTTTTTACTCAAGTATTTCGTGATAATTTCTTTCATGCTGATATGCACCCTGGCAATATCTTTGTAGAGACATTGCCTGATGGCGGTGCAGTCGCCCACCCTCGCTATTTGGGACTAGACTGTGCCATCATGGGACAGCTTGCCCCTGATGACCAGCTGGTTGTGGCACGCCTCCTGCTGTCAGTCATGAATGGCAACTACACCATACTTGTGGACATCATCGCACAAGCAGGATGGATACCGCCGTCTGCTGATAAACACGCTTTAATTAAAGACATGGCACGCACAGTCAGCCCCATGGTCTCCAAACCAATGAGCGAACTTGACTTTGCAGGCATTTTATTTGAGATTTTAAATATTGCTCGCCGTCATCAGATGAGCATACCACCACAGCTAATGCTACTGCTCAAGACTCTTGTTCATGTTGAAGGATTGGGGCGTGAGTTGTATCCAGAGCTTGATATTTGGTCGCTCGCCAAGCCGATACTTACCGCATGGGTCAAAGATCAGCTTGACCCCGTCAAAAATCTCAACGAACTAAAAGCTAAAGCACCAGAACTACTACTATCCACCACCGAGCTACCCAAGCTACTTGGTCAAGGCATTCAATCTCTGGCAACATTAGGAGCAAGGCAGGATAAAGAGCTTAGAGAAATTCAAGCCCTAAGAGCAGATTTTCTTAATCAAAAACGCTATGATTGGATTGCCCTCGGTGGATTTTTTGGCTTAATTGCCATTGGGCTGACCGTGCCAATTTGGTGGGTGGGTATTCTATTTCATCTACTGGCGATTATTTTTGTGATTTGGCGGGTGTTGGTATAACAGACATATCGCAAACAATAAATAGGTTGGTTAATAATCACAAGTATCCAATAACAAAGCTAAAGGGCGAGAATATCGCCCTTTTTGATGCCTTTTGCCATCTTTAATTCTTAAACACAACAGGTCGTTCGGCATTAGGATAATGATGCTCATGCTCAACATCGCATTCTTCGCCGATGGTATTGCCTTTATCGTCCTTTGGTTTTTCAATATAACCTGTGCGTTCTTCGGTTGGTAGATATTCATGCTCCCAAACCATGACCGCCTGCATACAAGTCTGTCGCTGTTCATCGGTTAATCGCACGCCATTTTCCCATTTGCCAATCTCAATGGCAGTGCGAAATTTAGCGACAATCTCAGGGTTTAGGCTATTTAAGATATCTTGTTTATTCATGATGGTCCTACGATTTAAGTTTTTAGTGAAAATTCTTCGCTATATAGATTCCAATTAAGCTTGGTGCGACACGCTTCATAAAAGTTGTAGCTTGGTGGATGTAGCAACAACAATGTCTTATCATGCTTGGTAATGAGTAGTGTTTGATCATTATCAAGTGGTGCTGATGCCTTGCCATCTGCTCCAACCATCGGTTGTGTGCGATTATCCTTATGGATATTAATGGCAATCTGACTGCTACCTGCCACCACAAGCGGTCTGCTTGATAGTGTGTGCGGATGCATAGGAACAAGACAAATCGCATCAATGGTCGGATGAATAATGGGTCCACCTGCCGAAAGCGAATAGGCTGTCGAGCCTGTAGGAGTGGATACAATCAGCCCATCTGCGTGCTGGCGATAGACATTATAGTCGTTAATTTTTAGTTGAAAATCAATGGTATGCACTGATTTGCCTGCGTGTAGCACCACATCATTCAACGCCACATCTTCATGAATAACAACATCGGTTGGCTTGCCATGTTCGTCATTTTGAACGATTTTAAAGGTCAATAAAAACCGCTCAACCAACCAGTACTCCCCATCTAAAACCTGTGTTACTCGCTCGGTCAGCTCATCAGGATTCACATCCGCCAAAAAACCCAACCGACCACGATTGATGCCAAGCACAGGAACATCGGTCCCTGCCATCACGCTTGCTACTTGAAGCATTGAACCATCACCACCCACTACGATGGCAAAATCGCAATGCTCGCCAATCTTCTGACGAGGCACAATCTTTAACTGATGACCATCCACTTTATCAAAATCTATCTGTAAGCCTTCAATGGCAGCAGTTTCTGTGTCAATCACAATTGATAAATCACGCTCATCAAGCAAATTGATGAGTTCATTTAAGGTTTCAACCACACTGCTTTTGCCAGCACGACCCAATAGGGCAATGTGGCGAAATGGCGGACGCTTTGGGTGATTGTTGGCAAAATTGGACATACAATTCTAAGGTTAAATAAAGCATATGATACCAAAAAAGCTAGAAGTAGTACAATCAAAGTTTCAGACAAATCGTATAAAACACCACAGATAATCTCTTGATTTTTATAAAATCTGCTTTATAATCACAAGACATTCTTTTTATCTATATTTTTGTATTTTAAGGAAAAAATATGGCAAATCCTATCGTAAGTCGCACCGAGCTTGCTGTTGGCGGTGTCGCCATGACAATTGGCGGTGTGGTCAAAAAAAGTGCGTTTTTGCTAGCATTGGCGGCTGTAGCAGGTTTTTCTGTGTTCTTTTATGCCTTAATGGGTGGTATTTCCATGAATATGCTATACCCATTGGCACTGGTCGGTCTATTCGCCGGCATGGGATTGGGATTGGTTAGTGCTTTTAAGCCACATCTTGCCAAAAGTCTGGCTGTACCGTATGCCTTGTGTGAAGGCGTGCTACTTGGTGCATTTAGCACCATCATGTACACAAGATATCCAAGCGTGCCACTATCAGCCCTATCAGCAACATTTATTACCGCCGCTGTCATGCTAACCTTATACACCACAGGCATCGTAAAAGTTACTGAAAAATTTCGCTCAATTTTGACATCAGCCATCATCGCCATCGGTATTTTATATCTGGTACAACTTGGTTTTAAATTATTTGGTTCAAGCCTGCCACTCCTATTTGATGGTGGTTTGGTGGCAATCGGTTTTAGCGTTTTTGTTACTTTGATTGCATCATTTAGCCTACTGCTAGATTTTGATAATATTGAACAAGGCGTACAACATGGCGTATCTCGTGAATTTGAGTGGGTGTATAGCATTGGCATTTTATCAACGCTGGTTTGGATGTACATTGAGTTTTTGCGTTTGATTGGCTACCTACAAGACGACTAATCGCTTAGCTCATCAGATAAGCTAGATGCCTAGCACAAAGCAATAAAAATCGCACCCCAAGAGTGCGATTTTTATTGTGCCATTTATCGCTTTAATCGCATGGCATTTGCCACCACAAACAAACTAGATATCGACATACCAATCGCCGCTAGCCAAGGCGGTATATAGCCCAATGCCGCAGGAATCAGTACAATGGCGTTATAAGCCAATGCCCAACGCAAATTTTGGCGGATAATCTTTTGTGTCTTTGCAGAAAGACTAAGTGCCTGAGTAATCGCCATCATTTTGCCACCCATTAGCACACTGTCTGATGACACCTGTGCCAAATCCGTCGCACCTGCCATCGCCGTTGAGACATTTGCTGCCGCCAGAACGGGTGCATCATTAATGCCATCACCCACCATGAGTACCGTATATCCTGACGCTTGCAACTGCTTGATGTGACTGACTTTATCTTGCGGTGTCAATCCAAAATACGCCTGCTCAATTCCCAACGATTTTGCCACCTCCACAGCACTTGGATTGGGGTCGCCTGTGAGCATGATGGGTGTGATATTTTGGCGTTTTAGCTCATCAATCATTGCATGAGCATCTTGTCTGATGGTGTCATTAAAATAAAATCTTGCCACCGTTTGCCACTCACCCTGAATCATACAGGATAACAACACCGACATATTCGCCTGATATTTTCCAAGATTTTCTATCAACATGGTAGGCAGTGTGCCTTGTGGTTGCACAAACTGTTGATGACCAATGCGGTAACACACACCATCAATCCACCCCTCCACACCACCTGCCGTGTGGTGGATGCCATCTTTGACACTTGGCAAATGCAGTCCGTGAGCTGCTGTTAGTATAGCCCACGCCACAGGGTGTTTTGAGCCAATCTCAAGAGCGGCGGCGATTTTTAGAGCGTCCGTCTTATCAATGACGCTAACCGTCTCCAAAAGGTTCGCCTGCCCAAGCGTTAGCGTGCCTGTCTTATCAAAACAAGCATGGCTTACTTCCGATAAGGTCTGAATGGTATGCCCACGAGTCGCCAAAAAACCAAGCGATGCCAAACGATTGGTTGATACCGTCAAGGCTATCGGTGTGGCAAGACTTAAGGCACAGGGGCAGGTTGCCACCAACACCGCCACTGTCGCCCATAACGCCTCATGCTTATCAATAAACCACCACACCGCAAACACAAGACATGACAACACCAACACTCGTGCCACAAACCATCTTGCCATCTTATCCGCATCTTGAGCGATTTTTGGTTTTTCGCTCATGGCTCGATTCATCAGTCTGTCAATCAAAGAGATTTGGCTGTCATCAACCTTAGCCGTAACAAGCATGATAAAAGGCTGACTATCATTTTGAGCACCCCCCACAACCACATCGCCACGCTCCTTGACAATCAAATCACTCTCACCTGTTAGCAAACTCTGTGATACCGTCGCCGTCTCTGACAACAAAATACCATCGGTAACAATCTGCGACCCTGCATCAATACAGATGACATCGCCAATCTCCACCGACTGAGCAAGCAGTCTATCTTGGACTTCGCTTATCACTAGCTCTTGATTTGCCTGATGTTGTCGCCACCATGTATCAATGATGGATTTTTTATCATCTCGGCTTAGCGTGTCATCTTTAGTTAACTTAGCGACAAGATCGTTGTCATTAGTAATTTTTTGCACCAAAATGGGATTGATTACCACCAAATCAGATGCCATGTTTGATGCTTTTAGGCGAGCGTTATGTTCAATATAACGACCAGCCAACAAAAAGAAAATAAACATCGATACCGAGTCAAAATATGCTTCGCCTGTTCCTGTTAAGGTTGCATAGACACTGGCAGCAAAAGTGGTGATGAGTGCAATACAAACAGGCACATCCATGTTTACTTGGCGAGCCTTGATGGCATTATATGCCGATGCAAAAAACGGCACGCCTGAATAGAATAACACAGGTATGGTAACAAATAACGCCACATACCGCAGGAAATCTCGATGCTCCAACAAGATGCCTGTATATGCCCCAAAATACATGCCAATGGAAAACATCATTGCCTGCATTGCCCCAAGTGCCGAGATTGCCAGACGAATCAGCATTTGCTTGTTTTGGCGTTTTAACATGGCTTCATGCGTATCTTGTCGATACGGCTTAGCATCATAGCCTACCGAGTGTACCGCCCTTAATATCTCACCAATACTACACCGATGCTCGTCCCAACTGACTCGCATACGCTGCTGAGTCAGATTGACCTGACACATTCGCACGCCATCTATCGCTCTTAAACGAGTCTCGATAAGCCAAGTGCACGCCGAACAGCGTAAGTTCGCCACCGATAATTCTGCGGTATTACCACCATCTTCTTGATAGACAAATTGTGCCTTAATATCATCATGATTATACGCATCAAAATTCATCACATCAGGCAGGCTAGCAGTTGGGCTAATCTCACGGCGGTCTAGATAGTACTGATCAAGCTGTAAATCCACAATGCTTTGCGAGGCAAGCTGACAGCCCAAACAACACATCGGACGAGCTTTATTGAAAATCGTGGTATAAAAAGGCTCTTTTGGTAACACTTCACCACAATGAAAGCACGCATCTGTAGGAGGCAGGAGTAAAGACTGAGAAATTTCATCATCAATCTTATTATCGATGGTCATAATCACTCCAAAACAATCTGAAAAATCAGCCTAAAAGACATTCAAGAGCAATAAAAATCACCCTTAAGGCAAACAAAATCTATTTAAAGCCTTGTATCATTATAACACAGTTATTGCACATTCTTGATGAGACAAAGCTGGTGAATTTTGTACATACACCGGTGCGATGTTTAGAAGAGTTAGGCAAAAACCATCATGCACGCCATCAATCATTTTAATCAACAATCAATTAGTACTTGATAAAATATCAACAAATCGCTAGTATGTTTATCTCATTGATTATAAAGGTCTGTTTATGCTCACTAAGCCCCCCCATCTTCCACACAGCCATTTGGACAACCACACTCCAAAACAACAGCAAGGCTCGGTTTTAGGCTTTATCGTGCTAGTGGTCGTACTCGCCGCCATGATTTTACTTGGGCTTTATGTATTTTATTTAAACAGTGTCATCATCAATAAATTTGAAAATCGTCGCTGGGATATTCCTGCAACGGTTTATTCTCGCCCACTTGAACTCTCACCCAATGCACCACTTAGTCAGACCGACCTTGACAGCTGGTTAAAACTACTCAACTATACCAAAAACAGCACCAAACAAGGTGGTTATCAACAGCAAGGGGCAACCTACACGATTTACACTCGTGGTTTTGATTATGGCGATGGCGATATAGAACCTAAGCAGACCATCAAAATCAGCTTTTCTAATGGGAAAATTACCAGTCTTCAGACCAGTCACCCCACCACCAAAGGCATGCTACGCCTAGAGCCTGTCAATGTGGGCGGTATTTACCCCCAAAACAATGAAGACCGTATCTTACTTGATAAAGACAGCTTGCCCAAGCACTTAATTGATGCACTCATCGCTACCGAAGATCGTAACTTTTATGAGCATCATGGGATATCCTTGCGTGGTACAGCTCGTGCAATTTTATCCAATCTGACAGGTGGTCAAAGACAAGGTGGCTCAACCATCACACAGCAACTTGTCAAGAATTTTTATCTAAATTCAGAACGCAGTTTAAAGCGAAAAGCCAATGAAGCCATTATGGCACTATTGCTTGAACTGCATTATGACAAAAATGAGATTTTACTTGCCTATCTTAATGAGATTAACTTAGGACAAAATGGCAATCGCTCAGTAAACGGTTTTGGGATTGCCTCACAGTTTTATTTTAACAAGCCTCTTTCTGAGTTGCGTTTAGACCAATACGCTTTATTGGTTGGCATTGCCAAAGGCTCTAGTTATTACAACCCAAAAAAACACCCAAAGCGTGCCACCGACAGACGAAACACCGTCTTGCATAATATGCTCACCATAGGAAAAATCAGCCAAAGTGAGTATGATAATGCCATCCAAAAACCCTTAGATGTGGTAAAAACTCCGATTATCGCCAAAAGTCGTTTTCCTGATTTTTTTGATGCCATTTCTCGAGAGTTAAAAGCATATTATAAAGAAGAGGACCTACAAAACAGAGGGCTTCGCATCATCTCAACGCTTGACCCCATCGCCCAAAATCATGCCAATAACGCCGTCATCAATGGCACAAAAAACCCCTTACAAGCCGCCTTGGTCAGTGCCAATCCTAACACAGGTGAGGTGGTTGCGCTGGTAGGTGGGCGTGGTGATTTTACAGGTTTTAACCGTGCCATTGACGCTAAGCGACAAGTCGGCTCATTATTAAAACCTGTCATCTACCTAACCGCTCTGCAATCGGGACGCTACAACTTAGCCAGCAGTGTCGATGATAGCCCTACTAACTACAACATTGATGGGCAGTCTTGGACACCAAGAAACTATGGCGGCGTCTCACACGGAGCAACGCCACTAACCAAAGCCCTTGCCCACTCGTACAATCAAGCAGCGGTCAATCTTGGCATGGAATTTGGATTGCATAATTTTCAAAAACAATTACAAGCACTAGGCATCAACCAAAGTTTACCACCCTACCCATCAATACTACTTGGAGCGGTAGATTTGACCGCCATGGACATACTGGGTGTGTATCAGATTTTCGCTACAGGTGGTGTTAGTACACCATTACACACCATCAATAAAGTCATTGATGATAAAGGCGTCATACTCCAAAACAGCGATCAACGCACCCAAATTCGCCTATCGCCTGAAGCCACTTATCTAACCAACTATGCCATGCAACAGGTATTCACTCAAGGCACGGCAAAGGCGGGTAATTTTAACAGCTCTTTAAATCTGGCAGGCAAAACAGGAACAACCAATGACGGTCGTGATGCGTGGTTTGCAGGATATAGTGGTAATTATGTCTCGGTAGTCTGGGTTGGACTTGATAACAACAAACCCTTGGGATTGACAGGTAGCTCTCACGCCCTACCCATTTGGCGACGCTTCATGCAGTCGCTCAACCATACACCCGTCCAACTTGACCAGCCTAGCGGTATCGAATGGCAATGGTTGGATAATGGCACAGGTCTTTTGTCCCAAGAATACTGTCAGCACGCCGTACGACTACCCATCATCCGCCAGTACGCACCTGCTCAATACGCCAATTGCGTCATTGATGGATTTGGTAATGATGTGGCATATGTTGAAAATGGCTGGATAGATACAGACATGATTCATCAAGAGTATCACGATGGCTATGGCGAAGAGAGTGTCGCACCCCAAGAACATCGGCACGCACCAAATGAACAAATAGACTTAATAGAGAACGAGAGTATGGCATACTAAGCCAACCACCTTGTGATATATCCATCATGATGACTCAATGCCAAACAACATCGTGATACAAATGGCAATACCGCAAGCGACAAAGCCTGCCATATCTGCTATAATAACCAAAATCTATCACAAACTTAGCTCTCACTCATCAATTTAAGGCGAAAATTATGTCATGGCAACAACTACACCTACAATGTTCACAAGATAAAGTTGAGCTTGCCGAAGCTTTATTTTATGAAGAAGGGGCGGTTTCTATCATCCTAGAAGATGCAGGAGATGAGCCTTTATTTGAACCATTACCTGGTGAAGAGCCATTATGGGGAGATGTGGTCATGACGGCGATTTTTGACACCAACTCTGACGACCGTTTTGCTGGCACAGACTTTGAAGGCATGGCAAGTCGCATCGCTGCCGAAGTAGGTGCAACTCGTTTTTGGACAACTCGTCTTGATGATAAAGATTGGTCTCGTGAATGGATGGTTCATTATCAACCTGTTAAATGTGCAGGCAACCTATGGATTGTTCCTGAATGGCTAGACGCTCCTGACCCAACCGCCATCAATCTCATCTTAGACCCTGGTCTTGCCTTTGGGACAGGTTATCATGCCACCACTCGCCTATGCTTAGATTGGTTGTCAGCACAGGATTTAACCGACAAAATCGTCATTGACTACGGTTGTGGCTCAGGTGTGCTAGGTGTAGCGGCACTACTGCTTGGGGCAAAAGCAGTATTTGCGGTGGACATTGACCCACAAGCAATCTTAGCCACCACTCAAAACGCTAAACTAAATGGCGTGGCTGATAGACTCACCGTCTTTTTGCCAACCGAATTTAGCGACTATCAAAAAAGCCATCAGCTACAAGCAGATACCATTACTGCCAATATCCTAGCCAAGCCCCTCATTGAGTTTGCACCATATTTTAACTCACTCCTAAAAAATGGCGGTAGCATTGTGTTGGCAGGTCTAATCTCCAATCAGACCCAATCAGTCATTGATGCTTATACACCATATTTTACGCTTGATGATGCCTTTAATTATAAACATGCAGACGATCATCATTGGCACCGATTATCTGGCATTAAAAAACAACACCACCTTACGCATCATCATATTGGCTTTTAATCTGGGCATTGAAAGCCAATTTTTTTCTCTAATACAGGCTTAAGATAAGCAAAAGTACACCTAATGACCACCTGCTCAACTTATTGTATTTTTAATTTGTCTTTATCTTGCCAATCTGTTACAATTCATCAGAAAAACAAAACATTTTGTTTTTCATTGGTTCTTTTAATTCGTCTTATCTGCTGGACTACCAATGAAAACTTTTTTAGATAACTTCTTTCATCTTACCGAAAAAAACACCACCGCCAAGACCGAGCTCATCGCAGGCATCACTACATTTTTTACCATGGTGTACATTGTCTTTGTCAATCCGTCCATCTTGGGCGTGACAGGCATGGATACACAGGTCGTCTTTGTTACCACCTGCTTAATCGCTGCCTTTGGTACGATTGGTATCGGTCTATTTAGCAACCTACCCATTGCTCTTGCCCCTGCTATGGGGTTAAATGCCTTTTTTGCTTTTGTTGTCGTCTCAAAACTTGGCTACTCATGGCAAACAGGCATGGGAGCAATCTTTTGGGGGTCGGTAGGATTATTCTTACTCACCATTTTTGGGGTGCGTTATTGGCTGATGGCAAGCATTCCTTTGGGTCTGCGTGTTGGTATCAGTGCAGGCATCGGGCTATTCATTGCACTCATCGGCTTTAAAAACATGGGGTTGGTCGTACCAAATGAAGCAACACTTGTTACTGTGGGTAATCTACATTCACCAACACTCCTAATGGGCGTACTTGGCTTTTTTATCATCGTGGCAATGGCTGCCAAAGGTCGTCATTCTGGCGTACTTGTCTCCATTGTGATTGTTACCGCCCTTGCACTCATCTTTGATGATCATGTTCAGTTTACAGGGCAGATTCTATCCCTACCACCTGCCCTAACCCCTGTGGTCGGACAAGTGGATATCGTAGGGGCGTTAGATGTGGCATTACTCGGGATTATCTTCTCGTTTATGCTCGTCAACTTATTTGATTCATCAGGTACGCTGATTGCTGTTACTGACAAGGCGGGTTTTGCCGATAAGGACGGCAAATTCCCCAAAATGAAACAGGCTTTATTGGTGGACAGCACCAGTGCCGTAGTTGGTTCATATATGGGTACATCTGCCATCAGTACTTATATTGAAAGTGGTGCTGGTGTATCAGTGGGTGGTCGTACAGGGCTGACAGCTGTCGTGGTAGGTGTTTTGTTTTTACTCACCATTTTCTTCTCGCCTTTGGCAAGCATCGTTCCTGCCTATGCCACCGCAGGCTCACTGGTCTTCGTTGGCATCTTAATGGCAAGCAGTCTTATTAAAGTGCGTTGGGAAGACTTGACCGAAGCCACGCCTGCCTTTATTACGGCAGCGATGATGCCATTTACCTACTCCATCACCGAAGGGATTGCTTTTGGATTTATTAGCTACTGTGTCATGAAAATCGCCACAAATCGTTATAAAGAAATCAATGCACCTGTTGCTGTGGTTTCCTTGCTATTTATCATCAAATTTATCTGGGTAGGCTAAGTTAGCCAAGAACAGTCGCAAGCAAAAAGTCCAGCCATCATTGACTGGACTTTTTTTATTAACAGACAAACAAGCCCAACTAGCACACAATAAAAACATGGCATAAAACACAGAAAATTGCATATAAGCACTCATCACCCCTTTATAAAACCCCGTCAAAATGCTATTATTAAATCTCGTATATGCTTAAGCAGTAATTGGCATATTAAGCCAGATATTCAACTGGGTGTTTAACTGGATGTTCAACCATTTTTATAAGGTGAGTTATGAGTTTTAAACGTTTTGCACTGCTGTCAGTGTCAGATAAATCAGGAATTATCGACTTTGCCAAAGGACTGATTGATGCAGGCTTTGGCATTTTGTCTACTGGGGGTACATTTAAACTATTAACCGAATCAGGCATCAATGCCATTGAAGTCTCATCGCACACAGGATTTAGTGAGATGATGGATGGTCGTGTCAAAACCTTACACCCAAAGATTCATGGGGGGATATTGGGTCGTCGTGGTATTGATGATGAAGTCATGACCGCTCATGGCATTGACCGCATAGATATTGTCGCTGTCAATCTCTACCCATTTGCCGCTACGGTTGCCAAGCCTGATGTCAAAATGTCTGACGCCATTGAAAACATTGATATCGGCGGCCCTGCAATGGTGCGTTCTGCTGCCAAAAACCACGCTCATGTCGGCATCATCACCAATCCTGCCGACTATGCTCGCATCTTAAATGAAATTAACAACACGGGCAATATCAGCTACGCCACTCGTTTTGATTTGGCGGTAAAAGCCTTTGAACATACCGCAAATTATGATGGCATGATTGCTTCATTTTTTGGGGCAAGATTAAACAGCACCGCCACCCACCCAAGTGAGGACGCCACACCAACGGCTGATTTTGCTCGCACCTTTAACACGCAATTAAACAAAGCCCAAGATCTACGCTATGGCGAAAATCCACATCAAAAAGCCGCCTTCTATGTTGAAGCAAACGCCAAAGAAGCATCGGTCGCTACCGCCAAACAACTACAAGGCAAAGAGCTATCTTATAACAACATCGCTGATACCGATGCAGCTCTTGAATGCGTCAAATCATTCGTCAAGCCTGCTTGCGTCATTGTTAAGCACGCCAATCCTTGTGGCGTAGCAGTATCAACCGATGGCATCTTAACAGCATACAACCTTGCCTATGAGACCGATCCAGAATCTGCCTTTGGTGGTATCATCGCCTTTAACCGTGAACTAGATGTTGATACCGCTCGCACCATTGTTGAGCGTCAATTTGTTGAGGTTATTATTGCCCCTGCCATCGCTGATGGCGTACTTGACATCACAGGCACCAAGAAAAATGTGCGTGTGTTGGTTTGTGGTGAATTGCCAGAACCTACTGAGCGTACTGCACAGCTTGACTACAAGCGTGTCAATGGCGGTCTGTTGATTCAAGACCAAGATTTGGGCATGATTACTAAGAATGATTTGCGTGTTGTTACCGAGCGAGCACCAACAGAAGCCGAGCTTGACGACCTTATCTTTGCTTGGAAAGTGGCAAAATATGTTAAATCCAACGCCATCGTTTATGCCAAGAACCGTCAAACTGTCGGTATTGGTGCAGGTCAAATGAGTCGTGTCAATTCTGCTCGCATCGCTGCCATCAAGGCTGAACACGCAGGGCTTGCTGTTGAAGGTGCGGTCATGGCATCAGATGCTTTCTTCCCCTTCCGAGATGGCATTGATAATGCCACTGCTGCTGGCATCAAGTGCATCATTCAGCCAGGTGGCTCAATGCGTGATGATGAAACCATCGCCGCCGCTAACGAACACGGCATCGCCATGGTATTTACTGGCATGCGTCATTTCCGCCACTGATTGATTATTTATCATCAATCAATAACAAAATAAAAGTTCCGTCATACTGGCGGGATTTTTATTTTGTATAACAGTAATAGTCAAGCACCTAAAATAACAATCCAACTCATAAAATCATCTGTATACGCATTATAAAGTTAGTTTAAAATATTGGCACAAGTTTTCTTGTATAAGGAAAATTAAGGTGTTTTTGTCATCATTTTATGATAGAATGTAGCAATTTATTCCATCAAAACAAAATCAAGAAGACCCTATGATTTCCCCAAAGATTAAAAACAAATTTTCCAATCACCCAGAAGTCGTCATGCGTCCCGTGCATTTGCGACTGTCTGAAGAAATCATCAGTCATCTAGAAGAGACGGCTGGTACACATGGTTTTAATCGCATTCAAGGCTTAATTCGTCTATACATTCGTCAAGGGCTAGACCGTGATAACTGTAATTACAACTTAGCGGATGATGTGCTATTTATTGAAAAGTTACGCAAAAAAGGCGTCAGCCAAAAAATCATCGATGAAGCACTGGCTGATGTCAATAAAAACTGCGACTTAGACCAATCCATCACTTAGGCCATAAATCAATAAAAAACGCACTTTAATAAGTGCGTTTTTTATTGATGGCGGTGCTTGTTATTGCAACTGTGTATCTTGTCCCAAAATACCAATCTTAATTCCCTGCCCCAGACCTTTACCCATCTGCACCCCAAAACGGTCAAAAAACTGCTTAACAGGGTCAATATAGCTATAATTCACCGATTCCAGTTTTAGCTGTTTTTCTAGTTGCGACATACCACCAATCTTATCTGCCAAACCCAGCTCAACAGACTGCTTACCCGTCCAAAATAGCCCTGTAAATATCTGATTTTGCTCAGGGTTTTTTAGGCGATCTCCACGACCCTTTTTAACCGCTTCAATGAAATTTTGATGCGTATCATTTAGCAGACTCTGCACATGGGTACGCTCAATCTCATTCATCGGTCTTGACATGGATAAGATATCCTTGTATTCGCCTGCGGTTAAAGTACGATCAGCAATGCCCGCCTTATCCAACAGTCGCTCGATATTATACCCAGACATGATCACACCGATAGAGCCAACCAAACTAGATGGATTTACCCAAATCTCATCGGCCGCCGATGCGATATAATACGCTCCTGATGCACCTGTATCACCAATGATGGCGTAAAGTTTTTTATCAGGATACTCTGCTTTTAGCTCCATTGCCATCTGCCATACTTCATCAGACTGCACAGGCGAACCACCAGGCGAATTAATAGCCAGTGCCACCGCTTTGGCATTGGTATTCTCAAATGCTTCTTGCAAGGCAGCATTGATATGATGTGCACTGGTTTCACTATTTGGCATGATCGCCCCTTGTACATCAACCACCGCTAAATGTGGCTCACCAATACCCATTGGCACACCTGCTTTAGTGTTAGTTGTTGTACAGCCCCTACCCAAAAATAACACAAAAAACACCACATAAGCAAAAGTTAATAATTTAAAAAATATGCTCCAACGACGAGCTCTCTTTTGCTCTTCAATGCCCGCCATCATGGTTTTTTCGATGAGTTGCCATTCAGGTGATGTGGGCGATGACTTAGGGGTATTTGCTGAAGATGAGGGCGACTGATGAGGATTAGGTGGCCAAACCATGATGTTTTTTTCCTATAAATATATATTGATAGGCGATAACCGCCATTGTTTTGTGATATAAATGTTGTGATAATAAAACACCCATTGTAACTCAAAAGCCTTAAATATCCTAGTATCTAGTAGATTTTAAACAAGCAACATTCGTTCATTCTACATACCCACCTAATCATCAAATAGCATATCAATGGCCTGTATGTCCGCTACCGCCATTGGATGAGACAGCCACGCCCCAGCTTTAGGCGAAGCAAGTGTTGCATCATTTTCACAAAGCCCACGCCACAGCACCCAAGTATTTTTGTGCGTAGAGCCATTGATGACAAGCCGAGAGACATGAGTTGACTCGTCTTGCTCATTATTTGGCAGTGAAATGGGTACATCTGATACCATCTCAATGGTACAGCCCCACACCGACTCATCATTGATATACTGCCAGCCTGTGATGGCACGCACAGATAACGCCTGAGATTGATAGGCTTGCCCTACTTGACAAGGCATAGCAGTCAGCTGACTGAGCGTCTCATTAGAACGCCCTGCCTGCCAATATTGTCCAATCGGAATGCTCTGTTGTAGTCGTGCGACTAATAATGGCAACTTTGTACTTGGAGTCTGAGTGATGACACCTGTTAGCATATTGATGCTGTTCCGCCGAAGCTCGCCAATTAAAACATCTGCCTGTCTCTCTCCAAGTGATTTTACCCCATAGTCCGATAGCAATAGCCATGCCCCAGATTCATGCTTAATCAGCACCGCTCCCAAATAATCATGCCCTGCATTCACCAAGATTGCCGCGGCACGACCATCTTTATTCAATGGTACGCCCAGCACATGATTGATGACCATAAAACATAGTGCCGATGCAGGTAGTAATAATAATGATCTTGGTAGCACTCTTGTCATCAGTGGAATAAATACAAGCACACATAATACAAACCCCGCCGCCCCAAATGGTGCATACAGCCAAGAATCACCCACGAGCAAGAGTTCTAACGCCTCATGTAGCCACAACAAAATTGTAGAAGACAGTCTCCATAGTACATCAGCAATGCTTGATGAAAATGTAAATATTGCCCCTGCAACCAAATTAATCGGAACGATAACAACACCAAAAAGCCCAACCACGACCAAATTAACTGGCACACTCCAAAGAGATACTTTGCCAAAAAATAAAATTGACAATGGTAGCATCGCCACAAATAGCCAGCATTGTAACAACAAAATAGCACGAATTTTGGCAAAATAACCACAACCCTGCACCGTGCCATCACTCCAGACATTCTCATAACGCATGAGCAACAAGACCGCCACAAATGACAACCAAAATCCCGCCTGCCATAAAACATAAGGATCAAGCCATGCCATGATTAGCCCCACAATACAAAGCAAGCTCAAATCCGACAACGGTAGCACAAAATAGCGAGTTAATGCTAATGCCGCTAGCATATACACCGTACGCATGGCAGGCACATCAAATCCCGTGAACAAGGCATAACCCATGCTAGCAATCAACATAACAGTCAGCCGAATCTGCCATCTTGGCGTACGCATATAAATACTAGGGGCAATCTTATCCACCAACCATGTTACCAATGACGCCAGTATCAATGCCAAAAATACCACATGCGTACCAGAAATTGCTAGCAAATGTGAAATGCCGGCCAGTTGATATAAAGATTTTGTCTGTGTGCTAATGAGTGCTCTATCGCCTGTTAATAGGCTTAATGTCACAGCTTTTGCTTGTTGCTTAGCCAAACTTAAAGACTGCCAATCTTGATAAAAATGCACTCGTAGCTGTTGGCGTAGTGATTCAAGATGGCTCATTAGTGAGTTTGGTTGTATGACTTCCACCCCGTCAATGGCGATAACTTGTGCCATCGCATGAATATGTCTGGTGCGTAGCCAGATATTGCCATCAAAACCGCTAGCATTTTTTTGAGTGGCAATGGGTTCTAGCACAAGCGTCATGCGTGCTTTTATATTCGGTGCTAATTGATTAAGATTTATTAAATGCCCAGAAGGATTTACCCTTGCCGTCAAAAGCACCGTCATCTGAGCAGGCAAGCCAAAATCATCTGGCGATATGCTGTTTGGCGTAGCATACAGTTGGTCATCAGCTTGCACATGAAAAGGGTTGGTTGCCATCAGTGCATCATCTGCATGGCGATTGAGTTGAAAAACAGGTTTGATATCAGTGATGACCGCCTTTTGGCGATAGTTACCACCCATTAAATCATCATATACAGTATCACTGATGTCATCTATATGCACCGTAGCAGTAACGGTGTGATTATGTGATATGGTTGATTGCTCAAATTCATGGTGTGCCATCATCGCACGAAAAACAAACAAACTTGTCAACACAACAAACAACAATGCAAATAACACACCCTTCATTGATTGAGCGTGTCTTAGCAACCAACCAAAACCAATCACCGTACACATCAGCAGTGCCGACAGTATGCCATTAGCATAAGGAGATAGTAGCCATGTTGATAAATCATCGCCAACCGCCACAGTTGGCATGACAGCAAGTACCCCAAGCATGATGGCAATTATCAACGCACTTAAAAAACTTGGCATATATACCTTGCAACTTAGGACAACTCATCTATTCATCGGTTAATTGTTTGTGTATCAACCGCAGTAATGGCAAATCATCAGGATAAGTAAGCTTCATATTAAGCCTTGAACCCTGCACTATTTGCACCCTATACCCTAGCATTTCAAAGGCACTGGCTTCATCAGTGATATCAAGCCCCAACTCCGCTACTTTATCTAGCACCATCTCGAGTGTTTTTAGGCGAAACGCCTGCGGAGTTTGTGCCTGCCAAAGCGTGCTTCTATCCACTGTTTTTTCAATCAAACCTTCACAAGATACTTGCTTTAGCGTATCTACCACAGGTGTCGCCAGTATTGCCGCATCCGCATTGCACACTTCTAAGGCGGTCAGTAACGCTGTTAAATCCGCCTTTGGTAAACAAGGGCGTGCTGCATCATGAATCACCACCCAGTCATCATCACGCCCATCACGAGCACGGATCAACGATACGCCTGAGTGCACCGACTGCCAGCGCTCAAGACCACCAAAACCAACAAATAGCGGTCGCTGACGAGTCAGATTCAGCTTATCAAAATATGTATCATCTTTAGCAATGACCAAAGTCAAATCATCAATGCCATCACCATCTAGGCAAGCCAAGCTCTCTTCAAGCACTGTCTTATCTGTTAATAAAAGGTATTGCTTGGGCAAATCTGAACCAAACCTAGAACCCCTACCTGCCGCCACCATTAAAGCATGAACTGCGTCAGTGCTGTTATTGGTATTTTTTAAATCATCCAGCATATAAAACCACCAACCTTAAATCACATGGTTCATCATTGATAAGAACATACCACACACCGCCACCCATACATCTTCTAGAATACAAAAAAACAACAGCGAAAAAAAATAAGACTGGCAACTTGCCAATCTTATATTATCCATGCTAATGATCCAAATCCATTTCTACCAAGCCATCTACAGGCTCAACCGCATCCACTTCATCACTTGTAATCATCTGCCGACTATAAGTAATGGGTGAATTAGACAGCTGAAAAAAAGTCTCGCCAGACTTAATTAGCCCCAAATCAATTCTTGCATGCTCTTCTATGGCGGATGTTTGAGTTTTTAAATCACGCACATCAGCACGCAGTAGGCTGTTCTTTTGGGCTTGCTCGCTGTTAATACTTAGCTGTTTGGCGATTTGTTCATTGAGTAGATTTAAGTTAGCATGACCACTCTCGCCATGCCAATACTGATACTGCAAGAGAACCAGTACAACCACAGCAAAGACAATCAGGCATAAATAGCCCACCGTGCCAAGTCGCTTGGTTGTTACGGTGAGCATAGGTCTTTTTGTCGTACTTCCCACAACAGTACTCAATTAACCACGAAGTCCGATGAATTCTTCACGACCACGATAGCTTGCCGTTACCATCTGCTCAATGCGAAGCAGTTGGTTGTACTTAGCCACACGGTCAGAACGGCATAGCGAACCTGTCTTGATTTGACCTGCTGCCGTACCAACAGCCAAATCAGCAATGGTAGCGTCTTCAGTCTCACCAGAACGGTGGCTAATGACAGCGGCATAACCATGTTCTTTGGCAAGATAAATGGCATCTAGCGTCTCAGACAGCGTTCCGATTTGGTTATACTTAATCAAAATGGCATTAGCGATATTCTTATCAATACCCTCTTTTAGAATTTTTGGATTGGTTACAAACAAGTCATCACCAACCAACTGAATCTTATCGCCCAAAATACTGGTCAGATATGCCCAACCTTCCCAATCGGATTCATCCAAGCCATCTTCAATAGAGATGATCGGATATTGACGCACCAAGCCCGCCAAATAATCAGCAAACTGATTGCTAGTAAATGCTTTATTACCCTCACCCTCTAGCACATACTGACCGTTTTTGTAAAATTCACTTGATGCACAGTCTAATGCAAGATAAATATCTTTGCCTGCGGTGTAGCCTGCTTGTTCAATTGCTTTTAGAATAACGGTGATGGCTTCTTCATTTGAACGCAAGTTTGGTGCAAAACCACCCTCATCACCTACTGCCGTGTTCAAACCTTGAGATTTTAAGACTGATTTTAAGGCATGAAAAATCTCTGCTCCTGCACGCAAGCCTTCAGAGAAGCTGGTAAAATTCACAGGCTCAATCATAAACTCTTGAATATCAACAGTATTATCCGCATGAGCACCACCATTTAGGATATTCATCATCGGCACAGGCATTGTTAGTGCAGTCTGTCCACGCAGGTTGGCGATATATTGAAATAAAGGCAGGTTTTGAGCAGTTGCTGCTGCACGAGCTGCTGCCAAAGACACGGCTAAAGTTGCGTTCGCACCAAGATTACCTTTATTTTCTGTACCATCAAGCTCGATGAGAATCTTATCAATCTCTGCTTGATTGGTGATTAGCTTATCTAGCAGTGAACTTCTGATCTGACTATTGACATTGGTGATGGCCTTTTTAACACCCTTGCCTAGATAGCGAGCTTTATCACCATCTCTTAACTCTAGTGCTTCTCTTGAGCCTGTTGATGCACCGCTTGGGGCAGATGCACGACCTACCACACCATTTGCTAATACCACATCAGCTTCGATGGTAGGATTGCCTCGAGAATCCAAAATTTCACGAGCAACAATGTCTTTAATTTCTAACTGATTGTCATAGTTCTCAGCGTACATGATATGTTCCTTAGTTTGGTTAGGAAAATTTAATGATAGGTCAAACAAAATAAGTCATAGTATAACATAAATATTCACCCATGTTACCTATGCCAACCATGGTTAATATGTATTTAACGCCTCAAAGCCTTTAACCAACTCATCCAACTGCTTAATCTGAGACAAAAAAGACTCCAGCTGATTTAGATGCAAAGCACAAGGGCCATCGCATTTGGCATTATCAGGGTCTGGGTGTGCTTCCAAAAATAGTCCTGCCAGTCCTGTCGCCATGCCCGCACGAGCCAGCGTTGTGATTTGATGGCGTCTACCGCCTGCACTATCAGCTCGCTTGCCAGGCTCTTGTAGGGAATGAGTAACATCAAAAAATACCGGCACATTCATACCCTTCATGATATCAAAGCCAAGCATATCAACAACCAAGTTGTTATAACCAAATGAAGTGCCACGCTCGCATAAAATAATCTTATCATTGCCCGCCTCTAGGCATTTATTGATAATATGAGACATTTCATGTGGTGCTAAAAATTGGGCTTTTTTAATGTTAATGACCGCCCCTGTCTTTGCCATTGCACTCACCAAATCAGTCTGACGACTCAAAAATGCAGGCAACTGAATAATGTCTGCCACTTTCGCTACAGGGGCAGCTTGATAAGGCTCGTGTACATCAGTGATGATGGGAACGCCATATTTTTCTTTAATGTCATTAAGCCAAGTTAAACCTGTCTCAAGGCTAGGACCACGAAATGAATACAGGCTCGAGCGGTTCGCCTTATCAAAGCTTGCCTTGAATACATAGCCAATACCCAAACGATGACAAATATCAATATAAGTCTCTGCAATCTCAAAGGCAAGCTCTCGACTTTCTAGCACATTCATGCCACCAAATAGTACAAAAGGCTTATCGTTGCCAATCTCGATGCCTGCAACATTGATGTGTGATTGCGGTGTGGATAATGACTGTGTCATGACTATTTATCCTTTTCTTGCTTAATTTTAATGACCGGCTTGTTATTAAGCCACCCTAATTAACTCATTAAAGCTAGTTAATCACTGATTAAAAAGCATACCAATCATTCATTGACATGCTTGATTTGATTAGCCCTTGACATCCATGGCTGCTTTAATAAAGCCATTAAATAACGGATGACCGCCACGAGGCGAACTTGTGAACTCTGGGTGATATTGCACCGCCACAAACCAAGGATGATTGTCAATCTCAACCGCTTCAACCAAGTGCTGTTTGGCAGAATAACCTGAAATTTTCATTCCCGCTTGCTCTAATGGCTCAATGTAGCGGTTATTCATTTCATAGCGATGGCGATGACGCTCAGTAATGTTCACGGCACCATAAATCTTGGCAAGTTTTGATTCTGATACCAACTGTGCTTCTTGAGCACCTAGACGCATGGTACCACCCAAATCACTATCATCAGAACGGATTTGCAATTCGCCTTTTTCATCAAGCCACTCGGTAATCAAGCCAATGATGGGGTCTGTAGCCTTACGGTCAAACTCAGTAGAGTTCGCCTGCAAGCCCAAAACATTACGAGCAAACTCAATAACCGCAAGCTGCATACCCAAGCAAATGCCCAAATAAGGCTTGTTGTTCTCACGAGCATATTGAATCGCCATCATCTTACCCTTAGTGCCACGCTCACCAAAACCACCAGGCACAAGCACAGCATCGCACGCTTTTAGCTCACCCATTAGATTGGCTTCGGTCTCTAGTTTTTCGGCATCAATGTAGTGAATTTTCACTTTGGTTTTATTGTGAATACCTGCGTGCAATAAAGCCTCATTGACCGACTTATAAGCATCAGGTAGCTCAACATATTTACCCACCATCGCCACGACAATCTCGCCATCGGCATCAAACAGACCATCAATCACTTTATCCCAATCAGACAAGTCCGCCTCTGGTAACTCAAAGCCAAATCGCTCACATACCAAATCATCCAAATCTTGCTCATAAAAAGTGCGTGGAATCTCATAGATGCTACGAGCATCTTTACATACAGCAACGGCACGCTCTGACACATTGGTAAACATTGCTATCTTACGACGAGTATCTGCATCCACATCGTGTTCTGTGCGACACACCAAGATATCAGGCTGAATGCCAATGGATAGCAACTCTTTAACTGAGTGCTGAGTTGGCTTAGTTTTTAATTCACTGGCTGATGAGATATAAGGGAGTAAGGTTAGGTGCATGAGCATGGTATTTTCACGCCCAAGTTTCACCATAAGCTGACGCACCGCCTCCATAAAAGGTAGGCTTTCAATATCGCCTACTGTACCGCCAATCTCAATCATCGCCACATCATAACCTTCCCCAGATGCCAAAATGCGACTTTGGATCTCATCGGTGATATGTGGTACAACCTGTACGGTCTTACCTAAATAATCGCCACGGCGTTCTTTGGCAAGCACAGTCTGATAAATGCGACCAGAGGTAAAATTATTCGCCTTACTCATCTTTGAGCGTCTCAAAAAACGCTCATAATAACCCAAATCAAGGTCGGTCTCCGCCCCATCTTCGGTAACGAATACCTCACCATGTTCAAATGGACTCATCGTTCCAGGGTCAACATTAATATAAGGATCCATCTTTGTCATGGTAACTTTAAGACCACGAGCCTCAAGCACAGATGCCAATGATGCAGCCGCAATGCCCTTACCCAAAGATGAAACCACACCGCCTGTTACAAAAATAAATTTAGTCATAAGAATTCATCACTTACTGGTAAAACCGAATTTTACTAAAATTTGCCAAAAAAATATAGGGGCGAATAAAATTTTTTCTCCTTATTATAATCACACCCTTGATTAAAATCCATTTTTAGACTTGCAACTTTGTACATTATGATGACCAACTCAATCATTTAAAATCACAATCAGCCACATGGTCATTGACCATACCACACGCCTGCATATAGGCATAACAAATAGTAGGACCAACAAACTTAAAACCATCTTTTTTGAGCTGTTTTGATAAGGCGATACTGGCGGCCGTCTTTGTAGGAATCTCTTCTGCTGTTTTTGGATGATTAATCAAAGGTGTTCTATCTTGATGGCATACCACGATACCCCACACATAATCATTAAATGACTGATTCTCTTTGATTTTTAAGTAGGCTTTGGCATTGGCAATGATGGCTTTTATTTTTAGACGATGGCGAATAATGCCTGCATTACTCATCAACTCATTGATTTTTTCATCATCATATTGAGCAATCTTAGACGCATCAAAACCATCAAAAGCCTGATAATAATTCTCCCGCTTCTTTAGGATCGTAATCCAACTAAGCCCCGCTTGCATACCCTCCAAGCACAACATGGCAAAAAGTCGCTCATCATCATGACACACCACACCCCATTCGTTATCATGATAGGCTTGATATAGAGAGTCTTGTCCACACCAGTTACAGCGTATTTTTGTTGTTGTCATATTCATTCTGGTTATCTTGTCGTAGCTTTATGGTTATGGTAGAGTAAGCAACTTGGTGAGCATTGCACACCCATCTATTTGATATATTGTGCATCTTATCAGAATGTTTGGCAAGTTTATTGATTGTTGGCATCTAAAATTTTAATATTTTTAATCACTTAAACCACTAAAATCGGAGAAAATCATGATCAAAGAACTACCCATTGAGCAATTTAACCCCAGCGTAGATAAAATCATCTTAGATGTCCGAGACGCCCAAAGCTATCATCTTGGTCATATCGAGCACGCCAAAAACGCACCGATAGACGCATTGACAGAATACCTGCCAACTGACACGACGGCAGATATTTATGTGCTATGTGGCGGTGGCACAAAAGCAGCTCGTGCTTGTGCATATCTCAATGAACTTTACCCAACACGCAACATCATTCACCTTATTGGCGGTACTCGTGGTGCAATCGCACACGGCATGACCATCATCACCGAGACCAGTGAATAATCAATGAATTTTTATCCATAAAAAAGTTGTTATAAATCATAATGTTATAAATTTTTTATCACTTTTTTTAAAATTTTAATTGACACCTATGGCACTTAGCTGTATCATACGCACCACAACGACGGCAGACATCGAAAGATAATCTGCTAAGTTAAAAACGGAGTGTAGCGCAGCTTGGTAGCGCATCTGGTTTGGGACCAGAGGGTCGGGGGTTCGAATCCCTCCACTCCGACCATATTTAAAGCCTTAACGGCTTTTTTTGTTAGTAAATGTCGATTTATCATAACTAACATTAAGCCACTAGAGCGCCTGTAGCTCAGTTGGATAGAGCATCTGCCTTCTAAGCAGGTGGTCGCAGGTTCGAATCCTGCTAGGCGCGCCATTTGCCTGCTGCCAGTCAGTTAATATGGTGGATGTAGCTCAGTTGGTAGAGCCCCGGATTGTGATTCCGGTTGTCGTGGGTTCAAGTCCCATCATTCACCCCATATCTTAAAACCTGCCCACTATATAGTCGGCAGGTTTTTTATATTTTTATACTCACCACAACACCTTAAACACACATTGCATCTACCACCACACACATCCAACCTGTTTGAGTGATTCGGATTTCTTGGTAAAAACAGCCATAAAATTTAGCATTTTTACAAAAAAATCATCAAGAAATTTGCTATACTAATGCAAATTTTTAGAATCACTTAGAGTTTTTTATGAGCGAAATAACCCAAAACCCCTTGGCTAATGACACCTTCCATATTGGTTCTCGCACTTTTTCATCACGCCTACTTGTTGGCACGGGCAAATACAAAGATTTGACCGAGACAAGCAACGCCATCAAAGCCAGTGGCAGTCAGATTGTTACAGTTGCCATTCGTCGCACCAATATTGGTCAAAATAAAGGAGAGCCAAACCTACTAGATGTCATCTCGCCAAAAGACTACACCATTTTGCCAAATACTGCAGGCTGTTTTGAGGCTGATAGTGCCATTCGCACCTGCCAACTTGCTCGTGAGTTGCTTGATGGGCATAATCTGGTCAAACTTGAAGTTCTAGGCGATGAAAAAACCTTATACCCCAATGTTACCGAAACTTTAAAGGCGGCTCGTGTGCTGATTGATGATGGTTTTGATGTCATGGTCTATACTTCAGACGACCCCATCATCGCCAAAGAACTTGAAAACATAGGCTGTGTTGCAGTGATGCCACTTGGTAGCTTAATTGGTTCAGGGCTAGGACTGCTTAATCGCCACACGCTAAGCCTCATCATTGAAAATGCCAATGTGCCTATTTTGGTCGATGCAGGCGTAGGCACAGCATCTGATGCCGCCATCGCCATGGAACTTGGCTGCGATGGTGTGCTGATGAACTCAGCCATCGCACACGCCCAAAACCCTGTGATGATGGCACACGCCATGAAAAATGCCATTCATGCAGGTCGTCAGGCTTTCTTGGCAGGTCGTATGCCTACTCGCAAAATGGCTGTCGCCAGTTCGCCTCAGACAGGCTACTTCTTTCAATGATGAAAGTTTTAGCCATTTTGCAACCAACCGCCAATCAAGATTCAAACTTGATTGGTAACTTACCTTTACCGTTATATTAGACTGCGTCAACTAGGAAATCTGCGTGCGTCCTTTATCCCTTATTGATTTATTATTTTTGTTGTTAGAATCAGCAAAACAGCCTATGCATGTTTCAGGGTTGTGCTTATTTGACATACCACAATCTGCTGATGATAACTTCATTAATGATTTGATCACAAAAATCAAAAATAATCAATCCGCACCCAGCTTCCCATTTAACCAAGTCCTAAAAAACTATCTTTTTTGGAATACCGTTAAAACATTTGATATCAGCCATCATTTTAGACACATCAGGCTTGACACAGGAAGCGATGATGAGCTAATGACCTACATTTCACATCAGCACAGCATCATCTTAGACCGCAACCGCCCACTATGGCAGCTGCATTTTATTGAAGGGTTGTCAGCAAAGTCTGCTAACAGCCCTAAGCGTTTTGCCATCTATCTTAAGGCTCACCACGCCATGGCAGATGGTGTTGCTGCCATGCGACTACTAGAACGCTCTTTTAGTAGCTCGCCAGATGAACCATTTCAACAGCCATTTTGGTCATCAACCACCAAATATCGCACCGCACTTCCCATCCGCAAGTCCATCACATCCATCATCAAAGAGCAGATTGGCACCATCAAACCTGTTATGCGTGAGATCGTACGCAACTTTAAACATCGTCATTGCTCACATACCATCAGCACTTTTGATGCACCGCCCTCAATGCTCAACCAACGCATCAGTAACGAACGCACCCTAATCATTCATTCACTGAACAAACATCGATTCTTGGCAGTGGCTCAGCACCATTCGGTAACGACCAACGATGTTATTTTGGCAGTGTGTGCTGGAGCATTAAGAGATTATCTAAATCAAAAAAACGCCCTACCGAACAAGCCTTTGCTTGCATTTGTGCCCATTGGTTTGCGTCAAGATGACAGCAGTTTGGGCAATCAGTTGTCATTTTTATTGACCAATCTTGCCACCCATGAGCCAGACCCCATTATTCGCTTACACACCATCAGTCAAAGCATCAATCAAAGCAAAAAACGCTTTCTTCGCATGAATCCAGCACAAATCATCAATTACAGTGCTCTGACTTATGGCTGGGCAGGCATCAACCTTGCCACCAGATTTCACCCTACCAAACAAGCATTTAATCTAATCATCTCCAATGTACCAAGCGACACCCAGCCACTATATCTTCATGGGGCACGCCTGACAAGTATTTTTCCTGCTTCAGTACTTTTTGATGGACAAGCACTAAACATTACGCTAACCAATCATCAAGATACACTAGATTTTGGCATTACCGCTTGTCGCACCGCCTTGCCCGATATTGAACAGCTACCCCACTTGATAGAATCACATCTGTCAATATATGAACAGCACATCAAGTAAGCAAGCAGTATCAACGCCATACACACCACACAAATCAAAAACCAAGCATATTGATTCTTGATTAGCAATACCAACAGTTTTTTAATACATAAAAATTGATACTTTTTAAAGGCAAATGGGCATTTTGTATTGACCACCTTAAAAGCTGTCATCTTAGCATAAATAAAAAAGCCGTCCCAAAGGACGGCTTTTTGTCTCATAAGTTATCAGTGAATCAAGGCATTTTCCCAAGTTGGGATGACAAGTTGCATCAGCGGTTTTAATAGCTTAACATTACACGCAAATACCGAACCTGTCTTCATTGATTGACTTGCTCCGTGATGATCCACCACCACGCCACGAGCTTCTGTTACAATCAATTCACCTGCTGCAACATCCCAAGGTTTTAATGACATTTCAAAATAACCATCAAAACGACCTGCTGCCACATAGCACAAATCCAGTGCTGCCGAACCCAAACGGCGAACCTGACCGCCGTTTTCACACACAGCCTGCAGACTAGCAAAATGCTGACGAGCGAAGCTGGTTCGTCTCTCGCCAACCATACGCTCATAAGGGTGCCCTGTGGTAAACAACCCGCCTGCAATCGTCTTTCTGTCTGAAACCATAATTCGGCGTTGGTTTAGGCGTGCCCCACGACCACGAGAGGCGGTGAATAATTCATCACGCACAGGGTCATAAACAATACCATGCTCAGTGATGCCGTTTTTTTGGACAGCAATGGATACACAAAAATGCGGCAAGCCATGCACAAAATTGTGCGTACCGTCTAGTGGGTCAATAATCCAACACCAATCAGCATCATTACCCTTACCTTCTTGTAGACCAAATTCTTCACCCAAAAACGAATGATTTGGATAACTTTCTTTTAATAAAGAGATGGTTAACTCTTCGGCATAACGGTCAATTTTTGTTACCAATCCGTCCAAGCCCTTAGATTCTACCGCCAAATCGATACGATGGCGATTTTCATGTGCACGCAAAATCTCATGACCGACTTTTTTTGCCACTTGGGAGGCAATCACCACCATAGGTTCCATAATACACCTTGTAAATTTTGATGAGTTTTATTGAATAAGTTAAAGAATGCTTTTGTATTCATCATACAAAAATAATCTGCCATTATACAAAAATTAAGTTTAAATTACCATAATTTTTGATGGTTTTTAGATGGCTTAAGTTTAAATAAATGCACATGCAACATATGACAATCAGAACTAATTATTCGCCATGCCGTAAGATTTTTATTGCTCTATTTTGTCACAGTCATTTAGTGCGGTTAAGTGTGCCAAAATCCCTTGTTTATCAAGTCCACATTCGGCAAGTTGCTCACCGTGCGAACCATGTGCGACAAATCTATCATCAATGCCAATTTGGGTAAGCTTACCCACAAATCCAATGCTTGCTAGGTACTCGCCCACCGCTGAGCCTGCCCCACCCATGATTTGATGCTCTTCTGCTGTGATGATATGAGTTACGCCCTGCTCTATCAGCTCACCAATCAGCTTCGTATCTAGTGGTTTGACCCACCGCATATCCACCACCGTGATGGGGGCTACTGTGCCGTGATGGAAATTTTGACTGGCTGACAGTGCATCATATAAACGAGTGCCAAAGACCAGTACAGCAAATCTTTTATCCGCTTTATTATTAAAATTATCCGATTGCCAAGCGATTTTAGCCTTACCAATGGCAAACTGTTCATTGCTTTGCTTATCAATTTCACGCCCCACTCCCACCCCTCGTGGATAACGAATAGCAGCCGTTCCGCCATGCTGATAGCAAGCGTTGAGTAAATGATAGCACTCATGCTCATCACTAGGAGTGGCAATAACAACATTCGGCACACATCTAAGGTATGCCAAATCAAACACGCCTGCGTGCGTGGCACCATCCTCGCCCACCAGCCCTGCTCGGTCTATGGCAAAGGTTACATCTAAGTCTTGCAAGGCAACATCATGGATAAATTGGTCATAGCCACGCTGTAAAAAAGTAGAATAAATCGCCACCACAGGTTTTAATCCACTTGTTGCCATACCGCCAGCTAAAGTTACGGCGTGTTGCTCGGCGATTGCCACATCAAAGAACTTAGCAGGATGGGCATGAGCAAACGCCACCATGCCAGAGCCTTCACACATTGCAGGCGTGATGGCAACCATCTTGTCATCGCAGGCGGTATCCATGAGCCATTCACCAAAAACATCGGAATATTTTTTAGCAATAGGTTTGGCAGTTGTCTGCTCTGATTTTTGGTCGGTTTTTGGTAGTTTACTAATGGCATGATAAGTAACAGGATCGTTTTCAGCTGGCAAAAAACCCTTGCCTTTGACGGTATGCACATGAATCAGTACCGCACCGCCCAATTTCTTGGCACGCTCAAAAACTTGCAAAAGCTTTGGTAAATCATGCCCATCAAAAGGTCCAAGATAAGTAAATCCAATCGCCTTAAACAGATTATCAGGAAATAGGTGGTCGTTGACTTTTTCGGCAATTTTATCTGATAAAGGCATGGGCGGAGCATTTTTACCCAAAAGATTCCCAATGCTCTTGCCAATACTACCACCTAATTTAGCAGGGATTTTCTCAAGTGTTTCTTTGGCATCTGTTGCCATGTGTAGATAATGACGAACACGGCGATCGTCAGCACTGATTTCACGCTTAGTCATCAAAATATTGCCATGCTTATCAATATCAAAGGCAAGCCCTCTTTGCCAAAGGCGTGCCAAATGACGACTAAATCCCCCAATCGCCTGCGAGATAGACATATCGTTATCATTGAGTACCACAGTCAAGTCAGCATTTTGTTGCACCGCATCATTCATCGCCTCAAATGCCATACCCCCTGTCATCGCCCCATCTCCGATGACCGCTACTACTTTTCGGTTTTCACCCAATATGCGACTGGCAAGACTCATGCCAAGCCCTGCCGAGATAGAGGTAGAGCTATGCCCTACACCAAAGGTATCGTATTCACTCTCTGTGCGTTCAGGAAAAGCTGTCAATCCACCACGACTGCGAATGGAGGTCAGCCCATCTCGCCTGCCTGTCAGCACCTTGTGGGCATATGCCTGATGACCTACATCCCAAACCAGTTTATCATAAGGGGTATCATAGATTGCATGCAAAGCAACCGTTAGCTCCACCACGCCTAAATTTGCCCCAAAATGCCCTCCTGACACCCCCACCGAGTATAAAATATACTCACGAAGTTCATCGGATAATACACACAGTTCATCAATGCCAAACGCCTTTAAATCCGCAGGCGATTCAACCTGATCCAACAAAGGCGTGGTTGGGCGAGTGGTTGGAATTGCATTAAATACTTTTGGGTTAAACATCTGGCTATCCATTGGTTTTGGCATGATTGGCTACATTCCAATTTGTCAAGTGAATAAATTTCTATTATTTAGGTTGTTTTAATCATAATTTAGCAGAACTGCTGTAATTATCTTTTCAATCGTTAAAAGAGTATGGCATAATAGCATTTTTGGCAACATCTTGCGACTATTTTACAAGATGGGCTTTATTTTTGCTAGAAAAATACCATTATTTTTAGATAGATGGGCTGTTTTTCATCAGATTTTCACATAATTACGCCACATAAAATCATTATTGGCATATTGCCATTTTTGGGGTTTATTTTGTATCAATTCATCACCAAAGCCAAACTGCCTACCACCCATGGAGAGTTTGATATTCATGTTTTTGAAAATGAACTTGGGCAAGAACACATCTTGTTAAGCTATGGTTTACCCTGCAATAATCCTGCCACCATTCCTGTGGTGCGTATTCATTCTGAATGCCTAACAGGTGATGCTTTTAGCTCACTAAAATGCGACTGTGGTCCACAGCTAAACGCTGCCATGCAAGCGGTGCAAGCACATGGCTGCGGTGCAATTTTATACCTGCGTCAAGAAGGACGAGGAATTGGTCTGACCAATAAAATCCGTGCATACGCCCTACAAGACCAAGGGCATGACACCCTAGAGGCCAATCTGCTTTTAGGATTGCCAGCAGATGCTCGTAGCTATGAGATGTGCAAAGATATGTTGGAGCATGTCGGTGCAACTAAAATAACCTTGATGACCAATAACCCCAATAAAATCAAAGAATTAAAACAATTAGGTATTGAGGTTGTAGCACGCATTCCACTCATTGTCGGCGTTAATCCGCACAATCAAGATTATCTTAATGTCAAAGATACTAAGATGGGACACCTGATTCATCATGAACAGCCATGACAACTGGTAGTTAGCCCAACTGTTTTAGCACTTATTACAACATAGCCATCTTTAAATTCATAGGCCAATTTATGACACAACTTAGCACCACCATTGATTTTGAGACCAAACTTAATCAAGTTTGTCAATTTTTGACCAACCTACAAGCTCGCATCTGTCAAGCTCTAGAAGCTCAAGAGCAATCAGGTGGCATTGATGGTGGTAGTACAGCTAAATTTATTATTGATGATTGGGAGCGTCCTGAAGGTGGCGGTGGTCGCTCTTGCGTACTGTCTGATGGTCAGGTGATAGAAAAAGGCGGCGTGATGTTTAGCCATATTCACATCAATCACTTACCGCCATCAGCATCACAGCGTTACCCGGCTCTAGCGGGGGCAAAGGCACAAGCGATGGGGGTATCGCTCGTCATTCACCCAAAAAATCCACACATTCCCACCAGTCACGCCAATGTCCGCCTATTTGTGGCACAACCCACAGATGGCAGCGAACCAATTTGGTGGTTTGGTGGTGGTTTTGACTTAACGCCTTTTTATCCGAATATTGATGATGTGGTGCATTGGCATAGGGTCGCTCATCATTTATGTCAGCCCTTTGGTAAGGATATCTACACCAAATACAAAGCATGGTGCGATGAGTATTTTTATCTAAAGCACCGTGGAGAGTGCCGTGGCGTGGGAGGTCTGTTTTATGATGATGTCAATACCACAACCACAGGTTGGGACTTTGATACCTGCTTTGCTTTTATGCAGGCAGTTGGTCAAGGTTATTTAGATGGCATTTTACCCATTTTTGATAACAATAAGCACAAGCCTTACACCCGAAACGAGCGAGATTTTCAGCTATACCGTCGTGGTCGCTATGTTGAATACAATCTAGTCTATGATCGTGGCACGATTTTTGGCTTGCAGTCCAACGGTCGCACCGAATCCATCTTGGTGAGTATGCCACCTTTGGCAAGTTGGTCGTATCGTTATGAACCTAAGGCGGGCACAAAAGAATTTGAACTCACCGATTTTTATCTAAAACCCAAAGACTGGCTAAATCTATCTTCTCAATAAACCAAACCCAATGAGTACCAGCCCAAACTTCTGATGACTCACTCATACTCTTAATAAGTCTCATCGGATTGGTGATTTAACAATCAAATTGCAAGCAATCTAGATGATATATTGAACATAGCCAAGCATTGAGTATTGGTGGTTTATGTGTTATATTTCTTGCAATCATCTGACAGCTACTCATGCTGTCTAGCCACCCACTTTATTACTAGGGAAGTCAGATTATGAAAACACTTATCAAGACAGCCACCATCATCGCAGCTGCCACAGTTGCCCTTAGTGCCTGTAGCTCAACCACAACCCCTACCGATGTGCAAGCTCGTCAAGACATCATGCAAGATTGGCGTATCTCAAGCGATATCATGAAAGGCATGATGGACAAACCAGATATCTTTGATGCCAAAACCTTTAAAGAACAAGCTGATCTCATCAGCGCCAGCTCCAAAGAAGTATGGACGCACTTTGCTAATCCAGAAAATAAAGGTAGCTCACAAAACACCGTATGGTCAGATGCTCAAGGTTTTAAAGAAAAAGCCGATGAGTTTAACGCCGCTGCTGATGAATTAGTCAATATCGCCCAAAATGCCCAATCAATCATTGATGTTGAACCCGCTCTTGGTAAAGTTTTAGAAAGCTGTGGCTCGTGCCATAAGACCTACAAACAAAAATAATTAAGACCAAATAACCCACCATCATCCAAAACAACAGCCCTAAATCCAATGTGTATTTAGGGCTGTTGTTCAAGCAACGGTATAGATCAACCAAACAGTCGCAAGACCTCCATCACATCAGCACGAACCATCTCAATACTCGGCATTTTTTCAGCATGAAAACGAATAACAGGAATGCCTGCACTGGACAGAGCCTTGTCTTTTTTGGCGTCTTGTTTTTGGCGTGCTTGACTCTCATGCGTCCAGTCATCAAGCTCAATCGCTGCCAACACAGTCTGCATGTCTTTATCTATTAAAACAAAATCCACACTCTGACGACACACTCTATTAAACCAAAATTGACGGTCGCTCCCTGCTTCTTCACTAGGCTCAATGATACGAGACAACTGCACTTGACTAAAAATCAAATATTCAGGCAAAGCAAGTTGCAACTTTTTAAAAAACTGAACTTCGCTATCTGTCATGATAAGCATCGGTTCAAACGGCCAAATGGCAAGTTCATCACCCTTAATCGCTTTTTCTTTTTTGGGTCTTTTAAACCAAAAAATAATAAAAACAAATACCGCCACAGCACCAACCAACCAAAACTCACTCATCAAAACACCAACATAAATTCATAAAATTTAATATAATCAAATACTTATTTGACAGAAAAACGAAAAGCATGGATTGTACCGTGCTTTTGTCATTTTTTCAAGTCAAGCAAACATCTCTTTAGATGATTGATACATCCAAAACAGCATGACCAATATTATCTTTCCATTTTTTTAACCCAAGCACCGTTTGAATCTACTCGGGAATCCTGAGATATTTTTTGTTTTAGAGCGTTTGCCTCATCATAGGAATTTGCTGAGCCGACCAACACACGAATGCCACGATTGGTTTGGCTAGTGCTGACCTGATAGCCTGCGTTACGGTACTTTGTAACAATCTCATCAATTTTAGCCTTGTTTGGAGAGATAGAAACTTGCACGCTATAAGTTGCTCCTGTTGAGTTTTTGTCACTCGCCGGATCTTTATTATCTGCTTTGGCAGACTTGGCAGTCTCTGCTTGCTGGGCTTGACCGGTAGCACCTAGCGTGGCAGCCGGTATCTTGATGATACGACCCAAAACCAAAGCATCTCCTGGAGCCATATTATTCGCCGCTGCGATGGTTGCTACCGGCACACCATATTGACGAGATAAAAGCGTTAGGTTATCGCCCACCATCACCTTGTGCTGACTTGTTTTGTTGTTGATGGTTTGGGAGTTTTGGGTTGACTCAAGCTTAGCATTTACGGTCTTGTTCAGCGTCTCAGGTTGTGTTCGTGCAGGCACAGCGATAAGCTCACTTTGCGATGCCTTATCAACACTGATTGGTTTGTCCGCACTAACTGGGGCGAACTCCTGCTTTGCCTTTTCTAGTGCCAATATGCGAGCCTGCTCTTGCTCACTAAGAAGTTCATCAGCCTCTTTTGCCATCTGCTGATTACGCATCTCTCGCTCTTTTTGTTTTTGAGCGAGTAATTTTTCTTCGGTTGCCAGATCAGCGGTCAAAGGTGCCACCGTAGATCCTGCCACGCTCTCTTGTCTGATGTCGGTGGTGTTTTGAGAAATGGTGTGGTTCGCCTCTTCATTTTGCATCACTGCAAACATAGCAACCGCACCACCCACCAATAACACCAAACCTAAAAGAATTTGTTTTGAAATCATAAACCACCTATTTGCCATGATGATATTAAGCCAGCTTAATCAAATTATCTCACAACTTGTTAAATTAACGCATAAAAATACAATGTTTATTTCGTATTGTCAATCAATGTGCATCAAAACCAGTGTTTTTTTCGTGATTTTAATACATCATAAAAGCCACTCATCTTCTCAATAAGATTTACCCAATATCGCCATTAGCACCTCGCTCACCGTATAAAACGAACCAAACACCACCAACAAATCCGATTCATCACTCGCCTGTATCGCCGTCTGAGTCGCCGTTTCTAGATGGTTATGCGTAATAATCTGTGCAGATTTTAGATGATGCTGCATCAGCTTGACAATGTCCACTAAAGGCATGGCACGAATATGATTGATGGCAGCCACCTGCCATGTCGCAACAGTAAAATCTCCATCATCCAAACGCTTTTGCACCAAATCAAGCACCGCCCCTGTATCCTTATCCCCAAGCATAGAAAAAACAAAGTGCAATTTAGCATTAGGGTGCGAGCAAATATGGTTTTGCCAATACGGTACAAATTGCTCTAGAAAAAAAGCCATGCCGTGTGCATTATGAGCCACATCAAACAGCCATCGTCTGGCATTTAGTTGTCTGACATCAAACCGCCCTGCCAAACTTGCCTTACTCAATGCCTTTGCAATCATCTTGGGGTGGATATCAAGTGATGATGCCAGTACCGCACTCACAGCATTCACCGCATTTAATAAAGACAAGTTTGGTTTGGGTAAATCAAGCGTAATACCACTTGATGAATACTGCCAGCTCTCATCTTGTTCAGAAAAATCATAATCAACGCCCAGCTGATAGACTTTTGCTTCATTGTCTTTAGCGACTTTAAGTACGCTTGATGGCAACTTTTTTGCCCCCAAAATCACAGGGATATTAGGACGAATGATGCCCGCCTTTTCAAAGCCAATCTGGTCAATATCATGACCTAACCAATCTACATGATCAATGTCAATGTTAGTGATTACCGCCACATCTGGGTCAATAATATTCACCACATCAAGCCTGCCACCCAAGCCAATTTCAAGCACCCACACATCTGCTTTTTTTTCTTTAAAGATTAAAAATGCCGCTAAAGTCGTCATCTCAAAAAAGGACAGTGATAAACCACACTCTAGACGCACTCGCTCAACATTTGCCAAAGCACGCACAAGCGATGGCTCATCAATATCCACACCATCTACCTTGATACGCTCAGTGAAGCTCACCAAATGTGGCGACTGATACAACGCCGTCTTATAACCTGCACTTTGGCAAATCTGTGCAATGGTTGCTGTGGTTGATCCTTTGCCATTCGTCCCTGCCACAGTAAAGACATGGGGGCGATGGGGTGAATCATCTTTGAATATACCCAATCGCTTGGCAACAGGCAATACCCGCTCAAGTCCCATGTCAATAGCAGAAATATGAATGCCTGCAATGTAGTCAAGCCATGCAGACAGACTGTCTTGTTCGGTGAGTTTTGGTGAGTTTTGGTTGCTTGTGTTCATCTTGTGTTTTGATGGTTTGTCATTTTGAGTTATTCATAAAGAAAACGCCTGCATTGCAAGCGTTTTTGATTGGATTATTATACCACAACAGCAAATAAAGCACAGCAAAAAATAGCTTGGGCAAGACCAAAGTATTGGCAATTACTTACCCACATCTTTGCCAGTGGTGGCAAACAATCCTTTCTTTACCGCTTTTACCACTTTTCATAAAAGAGCCAACATAAGCTAAGCTAGTATCATAAGACAACTTACTATACCCATCAACGGCTTATTCATTAAAATGATGCTATTTTGGCAATTTTGTGTATTATTGACCGCCATGCAATCTTTATGCCATTCTCAATCAGGCGTTATTCTCTGATGATTTAGCGATGAGATTTACCCATCATCATAACAAATAAATCAACAAACCTATCGCAAAGAGTTCCATCAAAATAGTTTTACAAAAACGGTTTGACAAAACTTTAAAAACCAAATCAATATACTTAATTTGGTTTTTAAAGTATCAGGCATTTGGCAATTTGCACAGCTTGGTTAGCAGGCGATGCACCGTCTCAACAAGCTGATGACGATGAACCACCATATCCACCGTGCCTTTTTCAAGTAAAAATTCTGCACGCTGAAATGGCTCATCAAGCACCTCACGCACAGTCTGCTCAATGACTCGCTTGCCTGCAAAGCCAATCATCGCTTTTGGTTCGGCGATATGCACATCGCCAAGCATGGCAAGGCTTGCAGTAACACCGCCATAGACGGGGTTGGTTAACACCACAATATACGGCACGCCTGCCAAACGCAGACGCTCGATGGCAGCAGAGGTTCTGGCCATTTGCATAAGCGATAACAAGCCCTCTTGCATTCTTGCTCCGCCGGAGGCTGCAAAACAGACCAAAGGTTTACTCTCAACAAGGGCTTTTTCGGCAGCTTGGACAAAGCGATCACCCACCACAGAACCCATTGAACCGCCCATGAATTTAAAATCAAAAGCACAAGCAATCAACTCAAGATTCTTAATTTTTCCCTGCATAACAACAAGTGCTTCAGATTCGCCAGTAGCTGCTTGGGCTTCTGTCATACGCTTCGGATAAGGCTTAGAATCCACAAAATGCAAGGGGTTGCCTGCTTGAAATTCCTGTCCAAGCTCACCCTCAACCACTTCAAAAAACCAGTTTAAACGCTGGCGAGCAGACATCGTTAAATGATGGTCGCAATCAGGACAGACATATTGATTAAAAATCAACGAGGTGTTGGTCGTTAGTGTATGGCAACTAGGGCATTCGGTAGATGGTTCAGTATCCACTGCAGACAGTTGGACGATGCGGTCTTGCTTAATAGATGGCACAGGTCGATCCAACCAGCTTTTGAAAGTTGCTGGAGCGTCTGTTTGAGTATTTGATGCAGTCTGACTCATTAAAACTCCTAATTTGAGTGAACTGTTGTATCATAGCATAAGAATACCAATTTGTATCGCTATTTTGATATTTTTTGTAATAATATTGGTGAAATTTGATACATGGCGGACAAGTGCTTGGTTATGTTAATCACCAATTACTGTTGAAACACATCTGTGATACAAACAACGCAAAAAACCCATGACAGGTGCAATCATTATATCATAAGATAAAGACCAATAAGCGAACACTAAACTCAAAATGGCGATACAGCAATTTTTTTGATTTAGTTAGGCAATTTTAGTTAAATAGTTTTGGTTAGACAATTTTATCAATTACTAGGAGTAAAATCATGACCATTCAACATCTAAGCGTTATCGGTGCCGGCGTATTGGGCTCTCAAATCGCCTTTCAAGCTGCTTATCACGGCGTTCAAGTGTCAGCTATGACATTAATGACGAAGCGTTAAATAACGCCAAAAAACGCTTTGAGACTTTGGCGGATAACTATATCAAGGCAAAGGGTCGGCAGGCGATGTGGTGGTGTCTGATGAGTCTGATTTAGCTCTACTACAGCAATGGGCGGACGCAGGTAATGCTGATAATACCTTATGTCTGATGCAGATTAATCACGCGGGCAAGCAAGTCTCTAAAGATGTCAATCCAAAACCTGTCGCCCCAAGTGCTGTTGCCTTAGAAGGCATGGCAGACAGGATGAATTCTCCTAGAGCCTTAACGCTTGATGAGATTGAAACAATCTTAATCAGTTTGCCACCACCGCCAAAATTGCCAAAAAAGCAGGTTTTAAAGGGGTGCAAATTCATGCCGCTCACGGCTATCTTATCAGCCAGTTTTTATCTCCACATCATAACAGACGAGAGGATGAGTATGGCGGTAGCTTAGAAAATCGTATGCGACTACTGATTAAGATTTATACCGCCATTCGTCAAGCAGTAGGGGCTGATTTTTTGGTAGGTGTGAAATTAAATTCAGCGGATTTTCAAAAGGGTGGATTTGATGAAAATGACAGCATCGCTGTCGTTAAACACCTAAGCGAACTTGAGATTGATTTTATTGAGATTTCAGGTGGTAATTATGAAAGCCCTGCCATGATGGGTGCTAAAGACAGCAACAAAAAACGAGAGGCATTTTTTATGGATTATGCCCAAAAAGTCAGAGAGATAAGCCTAGTACCGCTCATCATCACAGGTGGATTTAGAAGTCAGTAGGCAATGGATGAGGCACTAGCAAGCGGTGAGCTTGATTTGGTGGGTATTGGACGCCCCTTAATCATGATGCCTGATATGCCAAAACAAATGCAAGCAGGAACTTATCAAACCATCAACATTAACCCTGTGCGTACAGGTATTAAAGAGATTGATAAAAATGTCGGCTCAGTACTAGAGCTGTCATGGTACATGGCACAACTTGGTCGAATAGTAGCAGGAAAAGAACCTGGCCCCAACCTTGATCCAATGCTAATCGTGCAAAGCCTAAAGGGAGAAGGTAAACAAAAACTCACCACAGGCAGAAGCTAATAATAACAGAAACCAATAATAAAAATCATCTAGGCAGTCATAGCAACTAGATGATTTTAAAGATTAACATTTCAATCAGCCTACTTTTACGCCACCACTTAAATTTGTATTTTTAAATGCTATTTTAGACATGATATAGCAATATTTACTAACGAAAATACATCAAAACGCATAAAAATCCCACATAATTTTGATATCAATTTGGTTTTTAGTCAAGCAGGTCAGTCCGTTCGGCTTTCCATCAGTATCAAACATCTCACCAGTAATGAGCAATATTATCAGCTATTCATGGGATTTATTTTTCTTTATCTGATTCGTTTGGCATTTGCCGTAGGTTATTTACGCTCAGCATTCTTCTTTGGTTATGATATGATTAAGGTTGACAACAAGCCTTACTATATTTTGGCGGTCAATGGCGATGAGGATTTAATTTTGGGTGAAAAGGTGGAAGATAATAATTGTTTTGTGTTTTTTTAATCGCAAAACATTAAATCATTATAATGTGTACATTACACCAACGCCATACCTACCCTTTCATGCCAATCCATCATCAACAGATATGACCGCCAATCAAGAATCATTGGTCAATTGCTTGCCTTAATTCATCCATTTTTGCCAAAATGGTCTGAGTCGCCTGCTTGATTTTGGTGGCATCTTGTCCTACATCAGCAAAGTTTTTGACCAATTCACTACCCACAATCACGCCATCAGCAAACTGAGCAACCGCTTTGGCACTCTCGCCATCACGAATACCAAAGCCCACACAAACAGGCAAGTCGGTATCAGCTTTAATCGCTTGCACTTGGCTTGCTACATCGCTTGTATCCAAGGCTTTTGAGCCTGTTACGCCCTTGACTGATACATAATAAATAAAGCCAGTGCCACGCTTTAACACCGCCTTTCGTCTGTCGCTTTGGGTGGTGGGGGCAAGCAAAAATATTTGATTTATCGCTTTGTTCATCAATTTTTGCGACAAAGTCTCATCGGTTTCGTTGGGTGGTAAATCCACCAAAAGCAACCCATCCACACCGTTTTGTTCGCATAATCCCAAAAAGTCGTCATAACCAATAATTTCTACAGGATTTAGGTAACCCATCAGTAGTACAGGCGTGGTTGTGTTGGTTTTGCGAAATTCACCCACCATCTGTACTGCTTGGCGAGTACTCGTGCCATTTGCCAATGCTCGCTCGCCTGCCAAGCTAATGACAGAACCGTCCGCCATGGGGTCAGAAAACGGCAAGCCAATCTCAATAATATCAGCTCCGTGAGCAACAAGCTTGTGCATCAAATCCACGGTAACAGTAGGATTGGGGTCGCCTGCCATGATATAGGGAATCAGGGCTTTTTTGTTTTGGGATTTTAGGGTATTGAAAGTTTGGGTAATTCGGGTCATTTTAAATTCTCTTTATAGCTGACATAGCAACAAGTCGATGATTTTTTTGATAAAGGTACTACCAATTGGTTTTTGTCATCGCCATGAATGACATAACAACTGTCCATCACAGCATTTGATTTGCCAATCTGATGGCTCTTAGCAACCATAGGTCTGGATTCATGTATACCTAAAGCTCAATCCCCTCAACTTTCATCACCGTATGCAAATCTTTATCGCCACGCCCTGATAAATTAATGATAATAGACTGATCTGTTCTCATCGTTTTGGCAAGTTTTAATCCATAGGCGACAGCGTGCGAACTTTCTAAGGCAGGGATGATACCTTCGGTTTTTGTCAAAATCCTAAAAGCCTCTAAAGCTTCATCATCATCAATCACTGCATAATCAACACGCCCTTTATCCTTTAAAAAGCTATGCTCAGGACCCACTCCTGGATAATCAAGACCTGCTGATATGCTGTGCGTTTCTATGATTTGCCCCTCATCGTCCGCCATCAAATAAGTGCGATTGCCATGCAGAACACCGATACGACCTGCATTTAGTGGAGCTGAATGCTTACCTGTATCTACGCCGTGTCCGCCTGCTTCTACACCATAAATCGCCACATCATCGTTCAAGAATTCATAAAACAATCCCATTGCATTAGAGCCACCGCCCACACAAGCAACTAACGCATCGGGATTTTTACCCTCTTTTTCAAGATGTTGCATTTTGGCTTCACGCCCAATGATTGCATGAAAATCTCGCACCAACATAGGATAAGGGTGAGGACCTGCTACTGTACCAATCACATAGTAAGTACTATCCACATTGGTTACCCAATCTCGCATTGCTTCATTCATGGCATCTTTTAGTGTGCGAGAGCCAGAGGTTACAGGCACGACTGTTGCCCCCAAAAGACGCATTCTATATACATTCATTTTTTGGCGTTCTACATCATCCGCCCCCATATAGACCACACACTCAAGACCTAGCCGTGCCGCTATCGTGGCTGTTGCTACGCCATGCTGACCTGCTCCGGTTTCTGCAATGATGCGTTTTTTACCGACCAGTTTGGCAAGTAGTGCCTGCCCAATGGTGTTGTTGACCTTATGTGCTCCTGTATGGTTCAAATCTTCTCGTTTTAGATAAATTTTTGCCCCACCTGTTTCATCAGTTAAGCGTTTGGCAAAATATAAAGGCGTCGGTCTGCCAACATAATTCACCAAATCATCATGAAACTCTGCCCAAAACTCTGGGTTGTTTTTAACGCTTAAATAAATGCGTTCTAATTCTTCTAAAGCCGTCATCAAAGTTTCAGAAACAAAACGACCACCATAAATGTCAAAATGACCTGATGAATTAGGATATTGAGTATAGTCTACCATGTAGTTTTCCTTTATTTTTTACCAAATGGCATCAATCAAAAATGCCATGATTTCGCTGTCGCAACTAATTTTTGTCATATTTATCATACCAGATGTTGAATGTGATGAGACACCCAGTATGGCCTAAGCCTACCAAACTTTTTGGTGCATTACCAACTGACAGATGGATATCTTTTTACCTTTTTATGCTCTATAAATCTTTCATCACCGTAAGACCTGCAAAAGTCTGTGCCACAGGCATGACCTCAAGGCGATTGATATTGATATGAGACGGTAGATTGATGACATAGTTTACCATATCGGCGATGTCATCAGGGCGGATATAATCCACTTTTTCATAAGTTTTTTTGACTTTTTCATCATCGCCTTTAAATCGCACATTGCTAAATTCTGTATCGCCACAAAGACCTGGCTCTATGTTGGTAACACGGATGTTTTTGCCAATCAAATCTGCTCGCAAGTTTAAACTAAACTGCTTCACAAATGCCTTGCTTGCCCCATAGACATTCGCCCCAAGATACGGATAAGTACCAGCGGTTGAACCAATATTGATAACCAGTCCGCTATTTTTGGCGACCATATAAGGCAAAATGCTATTAGTCATATTCACAAGCCCTAAAATATTGGTATCAATCATCGTCTGCCAGTCCGTAATACTGGCTTTATCTGCCGTCTCCAATCCCAGTGCCAAACCTGCATTATTGATCAATACATCAATATTGGCTAAAATCGCTTTATCTAGACTATCCAAAGCAGACTTAGTGTCATCTAAATTACTAACATCAAAACATAAAGGCATAAAGTTATCGCCAAGCTTTGCCTTGATATTGCCCAATTTATCAGCTCGTCTGCCTGTCCCAATCACAGTATGGTTTTCACTGATTAAACGCTTGGCAATCGCCAAACCAAAACCTGATGTTACGCCTGTAATTAAAATATTCATGACTTTTCCTAATGGTTTAAATATTGATTTACTTTTTGAAACTGACAGGCTTGATATCTAAAATGCCAGCCTTATGACATTTTGACAATCTTACCTTTAAATACAGTCGATAACAATCCAATTGGTAAAAAGGCAAAAATAATGTACTCAATGATATGGCTTGGAAACATCAATATGGCTTTTGCACCTATGAATGCCCCTATCAATGCTGACACAATACCGATTGGCACAATCTTCCAAATAATAGATTTTGCCTTAATAAAATTTTTAATGGATGCGACAGTTCAATATAGCCTGCCACAAAAGAGGCAACGACCAACAAACCCAAGCCAGTATAAAAATATTGTGCAATAATACTACCATCTACAAACATAATAATTCCTTATACAAATAATGGTGCGGACAATTGATGATGACAGTCTTATGAGAAAAGATAACAGCGATCCGGCTTATGATATAGTCCGAATACTCTTATGAGCCATCTGTCAAGACCATTATAAATTTAGGAGTAAATCCATTTTTGGTATGTAGTACTCTTTGGTTGTCAAATGTTATGATTTGCTTTGGCTTAAGATACAATTGAGTCCATTTTGACTGGTTGAGACTGATTTTTTAAATTCTCCATCATCAAAAGCGAGATTTATCCATCTTTAGCCATCAAATACACAGCCAATATCTTACCATTATGTATTTTTTTACAAACCCATAAATTTTTTATTAAAAACGGAAAAATTAGATAATATGTAATTATAAGTTATGTGTCAAGATAAATCTTACAACATTCTTACTTATTTATAACCACTCTTGACGCCCTTCATAAATGCTGTCATTTTCTCTCCACACTTCACTCCTTTTTCTTTTTCAATACCCCCGCTGACATCCACGCCTGCAATTTTTGCCATCAAAGATTTATTATTGATGACATCGCCAATGTTATCAGGGGTCAATCCCCCTGCCAAATAAATGGGTAAGGGTGAGTCGTCTGGGATTTTTTGCCAATCAAATGCTTGACCTGTTCCACCAAATGCCGATTGGCTAAATGTATCCAAAATCACACCGCTCGCCCCACATTGTGTCAGCTCCTGAATTTGACCCAAAATGGCATCTTGGGTGTCATGACTACCCACACGAATGGCTTTTATCCAGCGTTTATTGATTAGACTAGCAAGTTGTTGGCATTCACTAGCAGTTTCATCACCATGAAATTGCACAATATCAAATGGCACAGATTTTGCCAGATTGACAAGTTCACTCTCCCCCATATTCACCACCAAAGCAACAAGAGTGGTGAAGGCCGGTACGACTTGGGCTAAAACTTGGGCAGTGGCAATGTCCACATAGCGAGGACTGGGTGGATAAAACACCAGTCCAATCGCATTGACATCAAGTGATACGGCAGTTTTTAGGCTACAAGATTGGGTAAGTCCGCAGAATTTTATTTGCATGGCTTGTTTTTCCGTGTTGTTATTTTAATTGTTGCTTAAATTATACTTGTTTTACTAGGGCATTTGGCAAGCACCCGTGCCTTGGCTGACAACCTCAACACTCGCCCCTGTCATCATAAACAAGCCTTTGATTTGCTCGGCAGCGTTCGTTACTGCCAATGTCAAGACATCACCTTGACAAGCCTTGTTTAACACTTCATTTTTGGCAGATATCCACGCTTGGGCTAGGACTTGTGAGTCATTACTCACCGCACCAAACAGCCCTGTTTGCCAGTCATACACCTCCAAATCATCCAAATACACCGCAAAAATTTCAGAAGGTGGTACACTAATCATAATGTGCATCTGTTTGCCATCAGCCCCATCACGCTCACTCACCTGCACCATCTCAGGGGTAATATTGGATAAGTCCACACCAGATAACACCCTACCTCGTGCTACAAATAGCCCTTTTTGCTCATCTTGCCACAGTCGTTGCCAAGTCCCTGCCTTATTTGCCGTAATGACCGTCCGTATCAATACTAAATGCCACCGACTGCAATCGAGACAGCTTTTGAATGTCGGTAATGATACCATCTCTACTGATGGTGTTCACCTGACTGGCAGACTCATCATACATTTTGGCAAATAACCCAACCACAACACCAATCACCAACAAAAGCACCCAATAAAATAAAGGCAGTTTGGTTTTTTTCATCGTTTTTCTCTTTGTTACATCAATCATAGAAAATTTATCATAAAATCAGACAAACAGCCATTTTTTTAAAAATTTTTTAAAAATTAAGTTGCATAAAAGGCTAAGATTGCCTTAAGATAGCACATTTTAAGATAAAAATATCATTCATATTTTGCCATTTTGTTAAGGGTAGCCATGAAAGCCAGTCAATTTACTTTCGCCACTTTAAAAGAAACGCCAAGCGATGCTGACATCATCTCAAGCCAGCTTATGCTAAGAGCAGGGCTGATTCGCAAACTTGCCTCAGGTCTGTATGTTTGGATGCCTACAGGACTAAGAGTGTTAAAGCGTGTCGAAAAAATCGTCCGTGAAGAAATGGAACGCATCAACGCCCAAGAATTGCTCATGCCAGTTACCCAACCTGCCGAACTGTGGCAAGAGTCTGGTCGCTGGGAAGATTATGGGGCAGAACTGCTTCGCTTTAAAGACCGTCATGGTCGTGATTTTGTATTAGGCCCGACCCACGAAGAGGTCATCACCGACATCGCCAGAAATGAACTAAAAAGCTACAAACAACTGCCCGTTAGCTACTACCAAATCCAAACCAAATTCCGAGATGAGATTCGCCCACGCTTTGGTGTGATGCGTGCTCGTGAATTTACCATGAAGGATGCTTATTCTTTCCATATTGACAAAGACAGCTTAGCACAGACCTATCAAGACATGTACGAGGCTTATGGTCGTATCTTTACTCGTCTAGGGCTAGACTTTCGTGCAGTACAGGCTGATACTGGCTCTATTGGTGGTTTTGCCAGTCATGAATTTCATGTTTTGGCTGAAAGCGGAGAAGATGACATCGCTTTTTCTAGCGAGTCAGATTTTGCAGCTAATATTGAGCTTGCCGAAGCAATTTGCACCAACGAGCGAGCTACCCCAAGCGAAGAACGCCGTGATGTTGATACACCAAATATACCAACTTGCGAAGAGGTCGCCGAGCATCTTGGTATCGCTTTAGATCGCACGGTGAAGACACTCATCGTAAAAGGCTCATATTCAGAAGATAAACCTGATATGCCAAAGCTGGTTGCTCTCATCTTGCGAGGCGACCACACCCTAAATGAAATCAAAGCCGAAAAAATATCCCAAGTCGCCACTCCGTTCGCCATGGCAACCGAAGAAGAGATTAAAGAAGCAGGTCTGATTAAAGGTTATATCAGTGCTGATTTGGCAGAATTTGATATTCCTGTATTCGTTGACAGAAGTGCTGCTGCATTATCTGACTTTGTTTGTGGTGCAAATATTGAACATAAGCATACCGCAGGCATGAACTGGGAGCGTGATGCCACCATCACTGAAGTTGTGGATATTCGCAATGTCGTTAATGGCGATATCAGCCCAGATGGCAAAGGCGTCATCTCAATCAAGCGTGGTATTGAAGTGGGTCATATTTTTCAGCTAGGCGATAAGTACTCTGATGCACTAGGTTGCAAGGTGTTGGGCAAAGAAGGTAAGCCTGTAACTCTGATGATGGGGTGCTATGGTATTGGTGTTAGTCGCATCATCGCTGCTGCCATTGAACAAAATCACGATGACAATGGCATTATTTGGGCAGACACCCCTGACCCAGCCGATAGCATCGCACCGTTTAGTGTTGCTATCGTGCCAATGCGTTCAAAAGATGGCTTAGCAGAAGCCAAAGCAGATGAACTATATCAAACACTCAAAGAAAAAGGGGTTAATGTACTGCTTGATGACCGTAATGAACGCCCTGGTGTGAAGTTTGCCGATTTAGAGCTTATTGGCGTGCCACATCGCATTGTTGTCTCTGAGCGTAATTTGGCAGAAGGTAAGTACGAGTATGTCAAACGCACCGATGGCGAAAAAATCATGCTAAGCCTTGATGAAATTTTAATGAAATTTTGACAGACTGATTGATAAGTTGTCATCAACCCAATAAAAAACAGACCTTAAACGGTCTGTTTTTTATATTTTAATCTAGCACAATCAGTATCAAACTGCCCAACTTGTCAATCTAAGCATTCGTGTTTTGCCAATATCGCACATATCTCAAGCAATCTATTGGCATAGCCCCATTCATTATCATACCATGCAAAAATCTTGATTTGCCTACCTGCCTGCATGAGCTGACCGCCATCAATGACCAGTGAATGATTATCGCCAATAAAATCACTTGATACCAACGGCTCGTCAGTATAGCCCATGATACCCAAAAGCCTGTCTTGACTGGTCTGCCTTAAAAACTCCGCCACCGTTTCCACATTGACAGCCTGCCCAACAGTGATATTCACATCAATGGCAGCCACATTGATGGTTGGTACTCGGATGGAATGTCCGTTAATCCGCCCCTTTAAAAATGGCAACACTCGTTCGGTGGCATTGATACTACTTGAAGTGGTTGGAATGATATTGTTACTGGCGGTGCGTGCTCGCCTAAGATCCCTATGGGCTTGGTCAAGCACATTTTGGTCGGCGGTGACTGCATGAATCTCGGTCATCATCACCGCATCAATACCAAATTGCTCATCAAATACTGACAATAGCGGTACAAGTGCCTGTGTGGTACAAGATACACCAGAGATGATGGGCAGATGACGACCAAGCAGTGATTCATTCACGCCCATCACAATGCTAGCATCCACCCTATCAAAGGGTGCGGCCCCAACGATGACTTGATGAGCACCTGCCTTACGATGCCTACTGGCTTCATCATAAGAACGAAAACAGCCTGTACATTCAAGCACCACATCAACCCCTAGACTGCCCCACGGCAGATGGTTGGGATTACTTTCATTTAATAATAAAATTTGCCAATGCTTATCCTGATGACGCAGTCCAAAAAAGGATTGCCCACCTTGCTCGGTCAAGTCCGCCTGTACACCCATTGCCAAGAGTCTACCATGTGTCGAATCAAACTTTAGTAGATGTAGTAGCGTCTCACCATCAGCAATATCATTGATCGCCACGATTTCAATCTGAGAAAACCGCTCGCTTTGTCTTAAAAAAGCTCGCAAGACATTTCTACCAATCCGACCAAAGCCGTTAATCGCCAAGCGAAGTTTTGGCGACTTTATCACAGATTCAGGCATCGCCAAGCTCCTTAGTACCAGATTTATCAATAAAAATCAAAGCAAGTCGCACTTCATTATAACCATAGCGACCACCACATTCTTCCACAATAGGGCTTAACAAAACCCCCTCATCAAAGCCACCTTGAGATTCAATCGCATCATAAGCGACTTGTACATCAGCGATGATTTGATTGCTTGGGCGAATGTGGGCATAATCAAACTCACTATTTTTTCGATACAGCTCGTCAATATGCCTGATGATGGTTGAGATGGCAAGACTTCTTTTGTGAGCAATTTCATCAATACCAAGACCCTTATCCAGCAGTGCTTTAGTCTCTTGCAAGGTTTGACTTAATTGTGATTTTCGTACCAGATTTTTATCATCAATCTTTATAAACGCAGGGTCATTATCTCGTCTATATTCTCTTCCTTCATCTTGTTTTTTTTGTTCAAGCAGACGCATTTCATTCTGATAAACCGTCTCTTTTGAAGTGATGCCTTGACAAGCAATGACAAAATCAAGGTGCAGTTTATCCAGTGTGTTGTTATCCAACATCAAAAATTCCGCCTCTTGCTCGGCAGCAATTTCCCAAAAACGCTTATCTACTCGAAATACCCATTCGTCCAACAGCAGGCTTTTTTGATTAAAGCCTAGCAGTTTTAGCCCATCTAAAGAACGCAGTCGAGACAAGGCCACATAACCTTGACCTGCTTCAAAGGTGCGAGATAAATCAATCTCCGCCGCCTCTAAAGTCATGCCTTGCGACTTATGTATCGTAATCGCCCAAGCAAGGCATAATGGTATCTGGGTGTAGCTTGCGATGACCAACCCATCTTTATCCTCAACTATCCATTCTTCAGGCTCAGCCAACACCTCTCTGCCACTGTTAAGACGCACTAGCGGATATAACTGCTGAGCATTTGATAAAGACACCGAGTCATTCGGCGATACAAAATCCATAATCTCACCCATTGTGCCGTTAAATACGGCATTATTTGGGTTGTTTTTGACAAACATTACCTTAGCACCGATTTTTAGATGCAGGTTTTCAGAGACTCTTACACTTCGCTTTAGATTATCCACCAGTATTTTATCGCCAAAAGTATTCCCTTCATACCAATGGGATTTGCCATCTAGTTTGGCAAGCTCGGTTTCATTGATGTGATCCACATTGATGTTGTGTGTGTATAGACGAATGCGGTTGATGTCTATGCTGTGATGCTGTGCTGATTTCAAAATATTAATAGCATCACTGCTGACTTGTTGAGCTCGAATCTGATTGAGAATGTCGTTCAGTGACATACCAAATCTTGCTGATTCATCTTGGGCGTCTTGACGATGTTGCTCGGTTAGATAGCACACCAAAAGCTCTGCTGCCACCCATGATTTGGCCATAAAAGCAAATTTTTCTTTATTACTTTCGCCTTTTTTGCCAACAGGGGGAAGCTGAAAAAAATCTCCCGAAAAAATCACTTGCATTCCCCCAAAGGGCAAATCATTCTTACGAATGACTTTTAAAATCTCATTGAGCAAATCCACCTGATTGGCATGAAGCATGGAAATTTCATCAACAATCAGCACCTTTGATGACACAATACGCTCACAAACCGATTGGCGAGACTTTAAGCGAGTAAAGTCAGTCGCATCAAAGCTATCTTTAATGCCCATGCCCGACCACGAATGTATGGTCATGCCGTTCATGTGCGTAGCGGCAATGCCTGTGCTTGCTGTTACCGCCACTTCAATGTTGCGTGCACGCAAATAGCGGATATATTCATTAAGCAAATAGGTCTTGCCAGCCCCTGCCTGCCCTGTCAAAAAGACATTTTTTCCTGTTTTTAAGATTGTTAATGCGGTTGATTGTTTCATGTGGTTTTGCAATGATAAAAAAATAAAAAGTGCGATAATTTGGAAATACAAAAAATCAAACACCCTAGCATAGCATAGTTTTTGATGGTACGGATGGTTTTGCACCTATTTTTAGCAAAATTTTTATTCAAATTGACAGCAATCTTCATGTTTTATTTAGTCACACTAAAAATGACATACTGCATTCACAGTATGTCATCGTATTTGGTGCAATTTAAGTCAAACACTCAATTAAATCAGACTCTCTACCGCCGCCACTAATTTATCGGTGGTGATACCAAAGTACTCAAATAGATCTTTGGCAGGAGCAGATTCACCAAAGGTTGTCATGCCGATGACCTTGCCATCAAGCCCAACAAATTTATACCAATAATCAGTAATGCCTGCCTCCACCGCCACACGGCTACGGACTGCTGATGGTAGTACGCTTTCAATATAGTCTTTATCTTGTTTAACAAAAATCTCAGCACATGGCATGGACACCACACGCACGCCGATGCCTTTTTCACCAAGAATCTGATGAGCTTGCACTGCTAAATCCACCTCAGAGCCTGCGGCAATGATAATGGCTTGTAGGTCGCCCTTCTCTTTAACTAGTACATAAGCTCCTTTTTCAATCAAGGTGAGTTGTTCGTCTGTACGAGCTTGGTGTGCTAGATTTTGACGAGATAAGATGAGCGATGTTGGTGCATTGGCAGTTTGCAGGGAAATTTTCCATGCCACAGCAGTTTCTACCGCATCACAAGGTCTCCAAGTAAAATGATTTGGTGTCTGACGCAAACTTGCAATCTGCTCCACAGGCTGATGGGTTGGACCATCTTCGCCAAGACCAATACTGTCGTGGGTATAGACATTGATAACACGCTGTTTCATCAGTGCTGACATACGCACCGCATTACGAGCATATTCCATGAACATAAGGAATGTGGCGGTATAAGGAATAAAACCGCCATGCAAAGCCACGCCATTGGCAATAGCCGTCATGCCAAATTCACGCACGCCATAATGTACATAGTTACCGTCTATATGCTCTTGCACACCTTTAGCACCGCTCCACAAGGTCAAGTTAGACCCCGTCAAGTCAGCCGAACCACCCAAAACTTCTGGTAGTAATGGAGCAAATGCACCGATGGCATTTTGGCTTGCCTTACGAGTGGCGATTGTCTCACCTTTGGCTTGGCATGCTTTGATAAATTCATCAGCTTTGATAGCAAAGTCGCTTGGTAACTCACCTGATAATCTACGCATCAACTCGCTTGCTTGAGTAGGATATTTGGCTTGATAATCAGCAAATTGAGCATTCCAATCACTCTCCAAACGCTCGCCTTTATCGCAGGCATTCCACGCTTCATAAATCTCATTAGGAATCTCAAAAGCATTGGCATTACCCCAACCCAACTCTGCTCGAGTCAGTACAATCTCATCAACCCCAAGCGGTGCTCCATGACTGTCTTCTTTGCCTTGCTTATTCGGACTGCCTAGACCGATGACGGTTTTACAAATAATTAAGGTAGGCTTATTGGTTTCGGCTTTGGCTTGAATGGTCGCTTCACGAATGGCATCTGAATCATGACCATCTACACGCAGAACCTGCCAATTATAGCTCTCAAATCGTTTGGCAGTATCGTCTGAAAACCAGCCTCCCACTTCACCATCAATAGAAATGCCGTTATCGTCATAATAGGCGATCAACTTGCCAAGCCCTAGTGTGCCAGCAAGCGAACAGGCTTCATGCGACACACCTTCCATCAGGCAACCATCTCCCAAAAAACAATAGGTGTAGTGGTTAATGATGGCATTATCAGGCTTATTAAACTGCCCTGCCAAAGTTTTTTCTGCCAACGCAAAACCTACTGCATTAGCAATGCCCTGCCCCAAAGGACCTGTGGTTGTCTCAATGCCATCAGCATAGCCATGCTCTGGATGCCCTGCAGTTTTGGCGTGTAATTGGCGAAAATTTTTGATGTCATCAATCGTCAAATCATAGCCGGTCAGATGCAACAAAGCATACAGCAACATAGAGCCATGCCCATTTGACAAAACAAAACGGTCTCGGTTTGGCCATTTGGCATTTTTAGGATTGTGATTTAAGAATTCACGCCATACCACATCAGCGATATCCGCCATGCCCATAGGTGCACCAGGGTGTCCTGAGTTGGCTTTTTGGACAGCGTCCATAGCAAGAATACGAATGGCGTTGGCATTGTGGCGTTGGTTTAAAGGGGTTGGCATATCGTTTTTCCAAGTTTTACAAGTAAAATTTGAATTATTATATCACATTCCACCCCATTGAGCGAAACTTACCAATGAAAAAAACCGCCCAATCCTAAGATTAAACGGCTTTTTAAAAACATTATTTAAGCACTTGCAGTCCACCCATGTAAGGTTGTAGCACTTTGGGGATATTGACTGTGCCATCTGCGTTTTGGTGGTTTTCTAAAATGGCAAGCAAGGTTCTGCCCACCGCAAGCCCTGAACCGTTTAGGGTATGTACAAGCTCAGTTTGCTTACCATCTTTGATTCTTGCACCCATACGGCGAGCTTGAAAGTCACCACAGTTAGAACAGCTACTAATTTCACGATAAGTATCCTGAGACGGCAACCAGACTTCAATATCATAAGTCTTAATTGCCCCAAAACTCATATCACCTGTGCACAGTGTCATCACACGATACGGTAGCTCCAATGCTTGCAAGATACTCTCAGCTTGTGCCGTCATTTCTTCTAAAGCCTGCATGGAAGTATTGGCACGCACAATCTGCACCATCTCCACTTTTTCAAATTGGTGCTGACGGATTAGCCCACGAGTATCACGCCCTGCCGACCCTGCTTCACTACGAAAGCATGGTGTGTGAGCGGTGAGTTTCATTGGCAAATCAGTTGGAGCAAGTATGACATCTCGCACGGTGTTGGTAAGTGGCACTTCACTGGTGGGTATCATATAGTAGCTGTCAGAGACTTTGAATAAATCTTCTTCAAATTTAGGCAACTGTCCTGTCCCTTTGAGACTCTCGGCATTTACCATATAAGGCACATACATTTCAGTATAGCCTTTGGCAATGTGAGTATCTAACATAAACTGTATCAAGGCACGATTCAGTCTTGCTAGCCCACCTTTTAGCGTGCTAAACCTTGCTCCTGTAAGCTTGCTTGCCAATGCAAAATCAAGCTGTCCTAAACTCTCACCAATATCGGTATGGTCTTTGATATCAAAATCAAACACACGAGGTGTACCCCATCTGCGAGTCTCTACATTGTCTGCTTCATCAACCCCAACAGGCACGCTGTCATCAGGTAAGTTAGGAATGGCAAGGCTTGCGTTGGTGATGGTCGCCTGCAATTCTTTTAGCTGATTTTCGGCAGTTTTCATCTCATCACTGACTTTCTCCATTTGAGCAAGCAGTTCGTCAGTATTTTCACCACTGCGTTTTAATTCGCCAATCTTTTTTGCCCCTGCGTTCTTTTGAGCCTGTAGCTCTTCGGTACGAACTTGTAGCTCTTTACGCTTGATTTCTACATCTGTCCAAAAATCAATGTCCAAATCATAACCACGAGTTGCAAGCTTTTGTTTTAAAACGATTAAATCGCCACGAAGTAATTTTGGGTCTAACATAGATTGCCTTATCTTAAAAATCTTAAAAAAATTCTCAAAATTGCCCAACGAGCAATTCGGTAAAGTTATTCAACCAATACATTTAAAGTAAAAACTTCTTTATCATATCAAAAAAGCCGACACATTTCAGCAAATTTACAGCATTTTGACTATTTTTTATAAAAAATCCATCAACTTGATGTTTTTTTGGTTTTGTGGTTTATTTTTTGAGATAAAATCGGTAATATAAGCAAATATTTTTATCTATTATTTTGCACTAGGAATACATCATGAGCAAGGCTCTTTATCCTTACACCCTAAAACCCATCACCCTTAACATGACTGATGCCGAATTTCGTGGTGCTCAGCTTGCCCTATTTGAAAAAGGTGCAAGCAATTTCACCCTAAAATCCGTCCGCACCAAAGAATGGATTGTCATGGCGATTGTGTTGGTGGCAGCGATTGCTGGACTTGTTTTTGTCAGTGGTTATTCAACCATTATTTTTTGGCTGATGTTGGTACTTGTTGCATTGTATTTGGTGGCTCGCACGGCTGGACTAAAATGGTACATGAAAAGAGAATACGACAAACAAGTCAGTACCACACAGATGCCCAAAGAGATGGAAATGGTACAGCTTGGCGTGCAGTCGCACGGCTTAATCATGAGCATTCCTACCCCCAGCGATGTCATAAATAGCCCACAAATGCGTGGCATGCAGATGCGTTCAGCCCCCATGCAATCAGCAGTCATTCCTTGGAGTGCAGTTAGTAGTTGGGATGAGACTGATGATTATGTGTTTATGATGTTTGAAATGAAAGGTCAAAAGGGCAGTCAAATCATTCCAAAACGCCTAGAAACCCAAGGTCTGCCCATCAAAACCATCATCAAACACCTAAGCGACACCAAACCAAAAGGGCTAGAATCACTAACCCAACCGCTGTAACCGGCATTGTGTACTTAATAGGTTTTAAATTTACAGTTTTAAACTTCATAAAAAACACTGGATATCTCTGGTGTTTTTTATTGACTTTTATTATCTTTAATTACCATCTTTTATTTAAAAAAATAAATCATTCTCGCCAGACAAATTGATAAAATAAAATATTGCGTTGTGATAATTCAATTGCCTTTATCTGATTATTTTGTTAGGATATATCTATAAACAGCAGGTATTTTATTCAAATTCTTTAGCAAAGTGAGGAAAATCATGAGCACCACTCAAATTGGTCTTGAAAAAGCAGAACTAACTCCTGTCATCAAGGCATTGAACAACCTATTGTCTAGCTATCATGTATTTTATATCAATGTGCGTGGTTATCACTGGAATGTCAAAGGCGAGCACTTTTTTACCTTGCATCCAAAATTTGAAGAGCTATATACTGAGCTACAACTACAAATTGACGAGATTGCTGAGCGTATCCTAACGCTAAGTGGCACCCCTTTGCACGCTTATAGCGATTTTACTCAATTATCATCTATCCAAGAAGATAAGAGCGTCTTTAATGGTCGTGGTTGCGTAGAGGGCGTGGTCAAAGGCTTGCAAGCCCTAATTGAAGAACAACGCAAGGTTGCTGCCATAGCTGAAGAAGCCAACGATCAAGGTTCTGTGGATTTGGTATCTGGCTACATCCAAGAACAAGAAAAGATGGTTTGGATGTATAATGCTTTCTTAGGTTAATGCTTTCTTAAACCAACGATTGATTAAGTCAATTGGGTAAAACCACCTAATATTTCAATAAAAAATATCCCCGCAATTGGGGATATTTTTTGGTATGTTAGGCAATCAAACCAAAGAGTTTAAAACCTAATCTTAGATTTAAGAGCCTAATTTTGGCTTTGCTAGCTTAATACAAGCATTCGTTTTATTAGTACTTTAGCTCAATAATCTCAATCCAATAGCCATCAGGGTCTTTAATGAATGCAATATCCTTCATGCTGCCATCTTCAGGGCGTTTTTGAAACACCACTTCATTGTCATCAAACCATTTTACCGCTTCTGTCAAATCTGGCACACTAAAACAAATATGTCCAAATCCACGGGGGTCGCTGTTGCCATCATGATAGCTAAATTCGGCATCATCTTCTGTGCCATAATTATGGGTCAATTCCAAGATACTGCGTTGGCGTGAAACATAAGCGGTTAGGTTTTCTGCATTTGGCAGGTTGTTGCGTTCTTCTTCGGTTAATTTCGCCAAAAAATACAAATCAAACTTTGCATCAGGAAACTGGCTATGGCGAAGTAGCGTCATGCCAAGCACACCTGTATAAAACTCCAGTGATTTTACAGGGTCTTTAATGCGAAGCATGGTGTGGTTATAAACAAAACCCTCAGACTGCACTGGAATATCTTTAACACCCGTAGCACTCAAAGATTGGGTCGGTTGTGAAATTGTCATCATATCTCCTTGCATTCACTTTTCATTTAACAATCAATTTATTTAACAATCAATTAAAGTTTTACCATTTAACTAAAAAAATTAACACGGCCTGTGGCAACATCATACTCTGCACCAATGATGGTCAATCGACCTGCATTTACCATATCCTCTAAAATACGAGAGCCGTGTTTGAGCTGACTTACCGACATACGCACATTGGCACGCACGGCACGGTCAATAAACTCATCTATATCAATCTCGCCATCGCCTGCTGTGGCTATCTCGTGCAAGTTATACACACTGGGGCGAATTCTATCTACAATGGACTGTAAGTTAGGCGAATAAAACTTCTCTGGATTGGTCAATGCCTCCACACAAGCGGTTACCGCACCACAGTGGCTATGACCAAGCACTACCACAAGCTCTGTGCCAAATTTATCGGCAGCAAACTCAATCGAGCCAATCTGACTTGGGGCAACCACATTACCTGCCACACGAATCACAAATAAGTCGCCAAGCCCTTGATCAAAGATAATTTCCACAGGCACACGAGCATCCGAACAGCCCAAGATGATGGCATTTGGGCACTGTTCTTTAATAAGCTCAGGCGGTGGAATGCGTAAGAACTCAGTGCTGGTAAGATTCGCCACATAGCGTTCATTGCCCGCTTTTAGCATCTCAAGGACGGTTTGGGCGTCTCTATTTTTCATGATTTTCCTTGTAATTCTTATTCAAAATTACTCACTACCAGGCACTTGCGATGTATTAACATTGGGTGTTGGTACAGACTTAGGTTCATTTTTTTGCTCACTTTTAGATTCTAAAGCCGACTCTTCTACCTTTGGCTCATTTTTAGACGCCCTGCCCTCTTTTAATTCATCTGTCTTTGATTTAGAGACTTTGCCATCAAGCTGTAGCACACCAAAGACAGTTTGGGCGTCTTGACCTGCCTGCTGAATCTGCATGGTCTGTTCTTGTGATTGCTCATCACCCTCGTTAAGCTCCTCATCGGTGCTGGTGGTGTCCTGCACAGGAATTTCATTGCGAGTTACTTGCAATCTCACCTGTCTAACTTGGCGGATGGATAAATCTCGCACCGTCTCGCCACGCTCATAGTCATCAATGATTTTTAGGTAGTCTGCCATTGGCACAACACTCAAAGCGATACTGCCTGTCAGTCCAAAATCTACCGTTTTAGCAGCGGCATTAGCAAGCTCAACGCTATTAAAATTGCCATAAGTTAGAATATATCTGGGATTTTGATTGTCATCAAGATAGCGAAAATAAGCAAACTGGTTGCGATCAGTTGGGCGTAAGTCTAGGTAGTTGGTGATGATTTCATTTTGGCTGACATCCATGAGCTGAACGGTGTATTTTTTGCCTTTAAAATAATGCTTATCCTTAAATTCGGTCGGATAAGCACTCAAATCTCGCACCAAAATTGAAAAGTCAATGGGTGGCACTTCTTTGTTTAATTCCCCCAAAGTCTCAATATGTGCAGGCATCTCTACCGCTTGGCTCTTGTCTTGCTCACCACCATCAGTACTGGTGGTAGTCGGTGCACTGCTAGCAATCCACAAGATGAACCAAGCAAGCGACATCGTCCCTGCCAAAACCAACCAATATAAGGCTTGGCGACGAAAATACTTCTCTTTCATTGCGGCGGTTGTCGCCATAGTCATACCTTTTTAAATTGCTTTTTGATTATTGTAGCAAATTTCAACCGATTGATAAATAATCATCAATAGATGTCAGAACTTTGGTCAATTTTTGCACATTAAAATCCGCCGTTACAAACCCCTTGCCTATGCCATCAAGCAACACCAAACGCATTTTGCCCGCCTGCACTTTTTTATCATGCCCCATCAAGTCAAGAGCTGTCGCTACTTCTATCGCAGGTGGCTTAATGGGCAGATGAAATTTATGTAGCAATCTTGCTACTCGGCTAATAGACGCATGATCAACAAGCCCCATTTCACACGACATGGCAAGTGCTTGCATCATGCCTGCCGACACCGCCTCACCATGCAACCAAACACCATAGCCTTGATGCGTCTCTATCACATGCCCAAAAGTATGCCCAAAGTTTAGCAACGCACGAAGTCCTGATTCTCTTTCATCAGCAGCGACAACATCTGCCTTAAACTGACAACAGCGATGCACCATCTGCATGAGTATATTTCCATCACGAGCATTGATGGCATCACTGTGAGTCTCAAGCCAAGTCAAAAACTCTGCATCTAAAATCAAAGCATATTTCACCACCTCAGCAAGTCCTGCAGCAAACTCTCTAGGTGGCAAAGTATCAAAAGTAGTCATGTCTGCAAGCACCGCCACAGGCTGCCAAAACGCCCCAATCATGTTCTTACCACGAGCATGGTTGATGCCTGTCTTACCACCCACTGACGAATCAACTTGAGCAAGTAGCGTGGTTGGCACTTGAATAAAATTCACACCACGCATGAAACTTGCCGCTGCAAAACCAACCATATCGCCAATCACTCCACCACCCAATGCGATGAGCGTACAATCACGAGCAAAGTGATGCTCAAGCAACACATCGTAGATATGATTAATGCTGTCTTGGTTTTTGTGGTGTTCGCCATCTGGCAGTACGCAAGTCGCCACCTTATAACTTGCTGTACTCAATATTTCTACCAATTTATCCAAATAAAACGGTGCAACCACATCGTTGGTAACAACAAGCACCTGCTTGGATTTAATAAATGGCATGATGGGTGTTGCCAAATCCAAATCGCCATTGGTATCTTTTTGGCTTGCGGTAATAAAGATGGGGTAATCGTGGCTTTGTGTATGTACAATTAAATCATGATTTGTCATCATAAACCTGCGTGATTGGTTTGGGTTATGGGTTTGTTGCTGATTGGGATTTTGGTGATTGCCTGCCGCCATCATTGCACCAAAATTGTATTGTATTAGACCATATTAATGATATGCCATAACGGCATAGTCATTTTAATATTTATCCATCTTGCTGCTCATTGGCATAGTCTGCCAATCTATCTAAAATATCAGACACCATCTGCTTTGGATAAGCACGCCCTGTTGGTACGATGATGGTAGCAACCTCCTGATAGAGCGGATGGCGTTTTTCATAGAGCTTATCTAAGACCGCTCGTGGATTTTCTGTTTGTAGTAATGGGCGGTTTTTGTCTTTTTTGGTGCGAAACAGTTGCGTATCAACATTGGCATCTAAATAAATCACCAAACCTGTTTTTAGTAGCTCTCGGTTCTTGGCACGACCAACTGCACCACCGCCTGTCGCCATGACAATATTTGGCAGGTCAGTCAGCTCCATCAAGGCACGAGTTTCTCTATCTCGAAAACCCTCTTCGCCTTCTTTGGCGAAAATCCACGGAATATCCGCTCCTGTCTGTGCCACGATATAATGGTCGCAATCTACAAAATCACGCCCCAAATGCTTTGCCAGTAGCTTACCAATGGTGGTTTTGCCTGCACCCATCGGACCGACCAAAAAAATAGGTGGTAGCATCTTAGCAAGCCCTTCACTCGTCTTTTCAACCACGACATCTTCAATGATGGCGTTATCACCTTCAAACATTCACAGCTCTTGTATTAATGATATCAAAATGCCCTATCATACAACCTTTGGTAAAATCTTGCTAGTATTTTATGTGCTTTTTTCGTGGTTGTGCTACTGTATAACATTGACTCTTAGACCAGTTGGTTAAGTTCTCATTGCTTGCACACAATCATCATGGTATGAGTCTGGGTGTAACAAAAATAAGCAATTCTTCTTTATTATCACGGCGATTATCTTGGCGAAATAGCCTACCCACAATCGGTAGGTCGCCAAAAAATGGTACTTTGGTTACGCCATGTTGATTATTTTGCCGATAAATACCGCCTAGCACCACCGTTTGCCCATCATCAACGATGACATTGGTCTCAAGCGAATCTTCTTGAATGGCGATTGCCCCCAGATTGCTAACAGGCGTGCCATTTTTTACATTCAATTTGAGCGTAATTTTACCATCTGGAGTGATAGTTGGTGTCGCCTCTAAGACCAAAGCCGCTTCTTTAAAGACCACATTGGTTGCACCACTTGAAGTCTCTTCTTCATAGGCAATCTGCGTGCCCGATGAGATACGAGCTGTCTGCTTATCTGCGGTAAGAACCTTTGGTGTGGAGATGACCTCACCTCGCTGATCTGCCTGCATGGCGGACAGCTCTAAATCAAGCAAAGCATCAGGTAGATTGACCAATCCAAAAGCAATTCGCCCTACAGGATTGGGTGCACCCAAATTGACCGATAAGTTATCAGGTCGGATAGCGGTACTGCCACCGGTGCGTCTTAAATCCTATAAAGTATTGTAAGAGCTGCCGATTTGTAGATGATTACCATGCGACAAGACCCCAAAATTCACACCAAGCTCTCGGCTAAATCCATCATTAGCACTGACAATTCTTGCCTCAATCATTACCTGCTTGACAGGCACATCAAGCCTTTCAACAAGAGCTTGGATTTGCTCAATATTATCCTTAATATCCTTGATGACAAGCGTGTTGGTGCGAGTATCAACATTTGCCACACCTCTGGCAGACAACATACCCTCTTTATTCTCACCATCGCTTTTGTAGGTGATTAGTGCTAACAAATTTTTGGCATCGGCATAATTGACACGAATGTACTGAGTATCCAAAGGAAGATATTGCTCTGCTTGTCGCTTGGCTAGGGTATTTTTTTGGGTAACTTGAGCAAGTTCGGTGGGCGATGATATGATGATGACACCATCTTTTTCCTGTTTGATGAGATGCTTGGTCTCAACAACAATGTCAAGTGCTTGCGTCCATGGCACATTATTAAGACGCAGTGTCATATTGCCGATCACCCCATCACTGGCGACAATATTCGCCCCGCCTGCGTGTGCCAATACATCAAGCACTGCACGCACAGGCATATCCTGAAATGCCACCGAAATCCTATCACTGCCTTGTGATGTATTAGCAAGCGATTCACCACATAACATCAGCACACATAGCAACCACAGCTTTTTCATTTGATTTGTTATCCTTTACTTCTTATTGTCTTTTGCCATCTTAAGATGTCTAATGTGTTAAAGGCAGCTGATGCGTCTGCTCATAATACCGTCCATCTGCTTGCATCATCGCTTCGGCAATCACAACAAAATCCCTACCAACTTGACGAACCTGCCCATGATTTTGCCCCACATACTGCCCCACCTGTACTCGGTGTACCAATCCATCAGCACTGGTGATGAGTGCTATTCTTTGTCCGTTTTGTTCAATAAAACCTTGATAGCGAAGTGTACTCATTGGATACCGCTCTAGCTCTTGGCGTATTCTATTTGTCTGGATGTGAACTTGCCTACCAACAGTAGGCGATTGACTGAGTCCGTTAGGTGTCATCAGATGAGCAGTCTGATTCATGGCAGAGACTTTTTTAGCATCAGCATCAGCTGATGTATTTAGCCCATTTTGAGACTGCATACCATCTGATTTTCCCTGCCCTAAGTCTTGTTTGGAAAATACCACCGCTCTTGGGGTGGCAAAAGGATTACTCTTAGCTTCATAATACGCCAACTGTCGCACCCCATTGATTTGCTTGGGCATGGGAATGGGCGTGGTGGTTGCATGAATATCTGCTAGCCTAACATCAACCTCATCAACGGTCGGTTTTTGACAACCTAACACATTGACCGCCAAGGCGGACAACACCAACAGGCAAGCATGTCTGATGAATAGCGGGTATGATAAGCGTACTATGATTGAATTATTGGACATCTTTTTTATTGTTATCTTTGGTGCGATAAGTCTTGGCGTGGACGGTCATTTGTAACTTAGTCGGTTTTGCCTGCTCGCTTTTACCCATGTCAAAATCATGTATTGTAATGATGATGGGCAGTGCGGTCAATTCACTAAACATCTTTGCCAATTGATGATAATCCCCCACCATCACCATCACAAAACCACGCTCTACGAACAGATCTTGTGGATCTTCTCTTTGTATCCTGATGTCATTCATCTGCACACCGGTTCGTGTGGCGATGGTGTGTAGTTGTTCGGTCAAAACCGACATATTAAAATGGCTAGGCATCTGCTCAAGCAGCACCGATAGCTCACCATTCATGGCGTGCGTCTGGCTTTGAATGACGGTTAGTTGCTGAGCTTTGGCATATTTTTGAGCATACTGATTAACCAATGTTTGTTCTGCCATCATCAATGCCTGATACTCTAGTGTGATGGGCTTAATCAGTAGCAACCAACCAAATCCAAGCACAAATACTGCTAATATTACCAAGACAAGTAGTCGCAGCCATCTAGGTGCTGTACCAAAATTCTCCCAGTTAAGTTCGCCAAGTTGTTGCCAAGTCTGGGTGAACTTATCTTTTATGTTGTCATGCGTACTCATGGTAAGCTCTCCATCAGCTCACTTGATGCCATCTGCCCCAGCGATTCTTCTGATGACGCCCCTGCCAAATCAAGTTTTGCTGATAATACAAATCCCACCCAGCCATCCGATTGCTTAGAAAGACTGGTTACCAAGACATCACTAATGACAGGGTTATCTGTTTGCTGAAATCTTTGGGTAAATTGACTGACCATTGCTGCATCTTTAGCGTGTCCTGTGATGGTAAGCACGCCACCTGCATGACTTACCCCATCAAAATAAACCAATCCATGACTACTTAGCGATAAATGCTCAAATAATCTCACCATCGCCACACGATTTTTACCCAAATCATACACCAGTTTTGCTTGTTGTAGTAGTGCCTCTTGCTCGCTTTCAAGGGTTGCAATACTGGCAATTTGTGCATCAAGCATGCCCATGCGAGCCAAAATATCATCATTGATTGCCTGCTGATGGTTCAAATTTTGTTTATGATAAACATAAGTGCCAAACACAGCAAACAATGACAATGCCAATACTGCAAGCAACCATCGCCGAAATTGCTCGTTTTGTTTTAATTGGCGTAGCTGTCGCCATGGCAACAGATTTATTTTTGGTATGGTATTCATCACACCACTCCTTCATCTGCTCGCATCGCTACACCACACGCCACCACCAAGGACGGCAACAGCGATAAGCTGTCATCACCCAAAGGGTAAGCAACATCCATATGAACAAATGGGTTGGCAAGCTGTACAGACTTATGGCTAATACGAGCAAATTCTTGCACCAACGACTCATCAGCCAGTCCAGATAATATCACCATATCTGTATTCATTTGCACACTTGACTCATGGGCGGTGAGTATCTTTAATAGCTTTTGTGCTTTATCTTGGCATAATGGATTTGCCGGAGTATCTATTTGTGTTGTCCAATCTGTCAAATCACAAACTGGCGTCTGTCCATCATGACACCCTGCTTGATCAGACACCCTACCCCCATCAAAACGAATTTCGTAAGTTTGAGTTACCATCTGCTTGGCATGGTCATCAGATGGCAACTGGTGCAACTTCACATCATCTTGAATGAACGAATCTTTGCGGTGCAACTGCAAAAAAGTATCAAAATCCATGCCCACATCACCATTCTCATCATCGCCGTTCTCTTGACCTATTACCTTGCTCGGCTTAGCACTCAGCTTGGTTTTATCTTTGTTGCCATATATGTCATCAAGCGTATTGGTGGCATTTAGGTGTTCTTTGTGATGATTAAATCCTACAAATACACCATCTGGCTCAATCTGCACTGCATACAAATGCGTCTTAACATCATCAATGTGCAGTACACAAACATGACCCATCAAGGTCTGTACCGTATGACTAAGACCTCTTGCCAAAGCGTACTCTTGTACATCAAGCACATTTAATTCAAGTCCACAGCCAAGAGCAATTTCTACACATTCATCAATCATCTGCTCACGCATAACCACCAATAGCACATGCAATCCGGTCTCGTCAGCACCCACCACCCAAAAGTCAAAACCAACCTCATTAAGTGGATGAGAAATATACTGGCGAGCTTCTAGGCGAATATACAAATCTATGTCATCATCGCTTAATCCTATGGGCAAAACAAGCAGGCGAGTCATGATGGGTGCAGGCGACACCACCGCTACCTGTCCTGATGACACACCACACCGCATCAACAATCGAGACAGTGCCGAACCAACCGCCACCACATTCATCTCATCACCATCTCTGATGAAAGACTCCACCCCAAAGGCTTTAACAAGAAATCCTTTGTGATGTCGCTCCAGAACCACTAATCGCACCGTGGATGCACCAATCTCTATGCCAATCAAAGGTTTGCTGGTGCGATAGATATTGATGGATGTCAAAGCATGACGAAATGCACTAAACATGGTCAATCCCTTACCCACAATAATCAAGACTATACTGATTTAGATAAAGCATTCTCTTTATCCTAGCCATTCTGATTTGGCAGGCGTCTTAATTGCTCTAGATATGCCTCTCGATGCTCATCATTACAAAAGAACCGCTCGCCATCATCTTGACCACCATTTTGCTCCAAGATACCTCGATAGGTCGCAAGCGAATGACCGCAGTGGTTGCAGATACGCATACTAATATCATCACCTTTTTTGGCAAAAAACTCTTTAGGTGGCTTAGGATACATGAACTTAAAAAAAATCTTCATCACAATCAAAATAATGATGACATTGACAATAAACGCAAACATACACTGTCCCAATAATGATTAAAATTTTTAAATAAATATTACTATACCATAAAACCCGACCAAAAACGCCAAAAGCGTAATTATTGTGCTATACTAAGGTGTGCCAAGGAATCTAGCATCATATTTGGCTGATGCGTCGGCACTGTCAAACTTTTTAGTAGCGACAGACACAGCGAGTGTCATTTACCCATATCATCTGATTGCAATTCATACTCAAATTACGCCATGGCGTATTGGACTGAAAATTTGTTAAATTAGGATTATAACAATGTCAAAAACAAAAACCTTAGACCACGAAATGTCTATCCAAAGTGCCGGCACACCGCTAGGCAATATTACCTTTGCCATCATGCAAACCAACTTTTGGGTAGGTGATATTGCCGGTAATGTCAAAAAGATGAGTGCTTTAGCCCTTGATGCTAAAAGCAAAGGGGCAGATATCGTCATCTTTCCTGAGCTGTCTTTGATTGGCTATCCGCCAGAAGATTTGCTACTGCGTCCCACGCTGTCTGAACGAGTTAAATTCGCCATGAACGAACTGGCCAAAATTGACGGCATTGTCATCATCTTAGGATATCCACACATCGACCATCACGGTACTTTTAACTCAGCGGCGATTTTGCAAGGTGGTAGCCAAAAAGGCTTTTATCATAAGCAATGCCTGCCCAATTACGGCATTTTTGATGAGCATCGCTACTTTAATAAAGGCTATAATCAGGTCTTGTTTGATTATAAAGGAGCGACCATTGGACTGTTGATTTGCGAAGATATTTGGCACGACAAACCCATCGCCACCTTGAAAGAAGAAGGGGCGGCTTTGGTCGTGGTTATTAACGCTTCACCTTTTGAAGTAGGCAAACAAGAAAAACGCAAAGAGCTTTTGGCATGCCACGCCAAAACGCACGAACTACCCATCATCTATGCCAACACTGTCGGTGCTCAAGACGACATCGTCTTTGATGGCGGTTCGCTATTGGTTCAGGCAGATGGTAGTGTTGCTCACGAAGGCTCAAGATTTTTAAATCAGCTCATCATGGCACAGTTTGACCCAAAAACCAAGCGTTTTGATGAACAATTAAAAGCTCCGCTTGTTTTATCCGAAGAATCTGAAATGTATCAGGCTTTGGTTGTTGGTCTGCGTGATTATGTCAATCGCTCTGGTTTTAAAGGCGTGATTGTCGGTTTATCAGGCGGTATTGACAGTGCATTAACCTTGTGTATGGCGGTTGATGCTTTGGGTGCGGATAAAGTCTATGCCGTGATGATGCCTTATGAATTTACCTCCAATATGAGCCTTGAAGATGCTGCTACCCAAGCTGCTCGCTTAAATGTTTCGTACACCGTTTGCCCAATTCATGATGCAGTAGAAGGGCTTAGAGCCACACTTGCACCACTGCTTGCCAACAGTGCTCCTGATAGCACTGAAGAGAATCTGCAGGCTCGTGCTCGTGGTACTATTTTGATGGCATTATCCAATAAATTTGGGCATATGGTCATCAGTACTGGTAACAAATCTGAAAATGCTGTTGGGTATTCAACGCTATATGGCGATATGGTTGGTGGTTTTGATATGCTAAAAGATGTCTATAAGACCGATGTATACCGTCTAGCCAACTACCGCAACCGCCTAGAAGACAATCCTGTCATTCCTGAGCGTGTCATCACTCGTGCCCCATCTGCCGAGTTACGCCCAGGTCAGACCGACCAAGATAGCCTGCCTGATTATGAAGTTCTGGACGCCATTTTGCGTATGTATATCGATGAAGATTTGGGTTATAAGGCAATCTGTGCGACAGGCTTTGAACCCAATTTAGTAGAAAGAGTGCTACACATGGTGGATAATGCCGAACACAAACGCCGTCAAGGGGCAATCGGCACCAAAATCAGTCAAAAATCATTCGGTCGAGAGCGTCGCTACCCATTGGTCAACGGCTGGTCAATCACTGGGGAATTTTAATCTCCTTATCAATACAATAAAAAGCATCGAGATATTCGGTGCTTTTTATTATCACGCCATCAAACAGCATAAACCAAATCATCAGAATGATTGTTGCAATGGGCGCAACAAGTCTGTTAGTCCTTTCACTCACTCCCAACAAAAATCTACGGTTCATATTTGTAATCCATCAATATTTATTCTATATTATTAAAAGATGAAAAACATTCTATGTTGACAATTTCATTATTGATGCAACTAAATCTTCGTAGTCAATACATTGATTAAGTTTAAATACACATCGTAATAATTAGGATAAAATTCATGAAGCACTTTAAATTAACCAAAATTTCCATTGTAACCGCAATCTTATTTTCAGCGACTTCAGTTATGGCCAATTCAAACACATCAGCCCAATTAGACGGCACACAATCTGACCCCATCACACTTGGCATCATGCAAGGGTTTCCACCACCTGCCGATAAAACCGTTAATCTTGCCAATGCACAACAATTTCCTCAAATCCGTTGGGCATTTAGCAATGTTCGCAGTATCACCCCCACTAAGGTTGTCTCTGCTGCTCGTGAAGGGCAATATCAATTTCCGACTGCGATTGATGACAACATTGGCAAAATCATGTTCACCCCACAGTTTTTACCCAAAGACCAACGCCAGCCTTTGACCGTAGAAGATGCTTTTGCTCGCAAAGTCTATGGCGATTCAATGATAGTATTACACAAAGGTCGTATCGTCTATGACAAGACCTTTAACAATGCCTACGACCCCATTGATGGCACACACCTGCTCATGTCAGTTACCAAAAGTTTTACAGGCACGCTTGCCGCTCAGCTGATTCATGAAGGCGTGATTGATGACACCAAGCCTGTCACCCACTATGTGCCAGAACTTGCAAGCTCAGCATGGGGAGATGCTACCGTGCGTCAAGTGCTTGATATGACCGCATCACTAGATTATAGTGAAGACTATGCCGACCCTGATGCAGAGATTGTCGCTTTTGGTAAAGCAACCACACCTGGTCTGCAAGAAAAAGACTATGATGGTCCAAAAAATACCTATGAATTCTTAACAACAGTGGAAAAAGAGACACGCCCACACGACACAGGATTTGAATACAAAACCGTAAATACTGATGTCATGGCTTGGATCATCGCTCGTGCCACAGGCAAGAGTGTGGATGTGCTATTCTCGGAACGATTCTTTAAGCCAATGGGGGCGAATGTCGATGGCTATATGCAGATTGACGGTGCTGGCATTCCTTTTGCAGGCGGTGGCATGAGTATGAATCTGCGTGATATGGCAAAGTTTGGCGAAATGATGCGAAATGGCGGACAATTTAACGGCAAACAAATCATTGCAAAAGAAGTTGTGGCTGACACCATGCGTGGTGGCGATCGTGCCAAATTTGCCACAGGTGGCTACCCCAACCTAAAAGGCTGGAGCTATCGTAATATGTGGTGGGTAACACACAATGACAATGGTGCGTATATGGCTCGTGGTATTCATGGTCAAGCCATCTACATTGACCCAAAAGCCGAAATGGTCATTGTTCGTTTTTCATCCAACCCTGTGGCAAGCAATGCTCATAACGACCCTTGGTCGCTACCTGCTTATCAAGCGATTGCTGATTATTTGATGAAAAAATCTTAATAACCAAACCAAAAGCAACGCCAAAATAGTCGGCATCATACCAAGGTGGCAATCTTACCACCTTTTCATAAAATCAAGGAGATAGTCATGCGTTTACAAGACAAAATTGCCATCATCACAGGTGCAGGCTCAGGCTTGGGTGCTTATACCGCCAAAGCTTTTGCCGAACAAGGAGCATCTGTCGTCATCGCTGATATTAACAAAGAGGCAGGACTTCAAACCGAACAAGAGATTCTTGCAAATGATGGTAAGGCAGTGTTCATACCACTTGATGTAACCAGTGAAACTTCATGGGCATCACTGGTGGAACAGACCATTACCACTTTTGGCAAGCTCGATGTACTGGTCAATAGTGCCGGTATTGTCATCTCTAAGCCAATTGAAGACAGTAGTTTAGAAGATTTAAAAAAATCTTTCGCCTTAAATGTCGAAGGTCCATTTTTAGGCATCAAAGCAGTTGCTCCTGCCATGCGTCAAAATGGCGGTGGCTCTATTGTTACCATCGCCTCTATGTCAGGTATTTTGGGACTAAGCCGCGCTGCACCTTATAGCACCTCCAAAGGAGCTGTACGACTGCTGTGTAAATCAGCAGCGATGGATTTTGCCAAAAAAGGGGATAATATCCGTGTAAACATCGTCAACCCTTCTTATGTTCGCACACCCATGCTAGAATCAGTATATAGCGATGAGCAAATCAAATCGCTTGAGAGTTTTGTACCTTTAGGGCGTTTGGGTAGCTTGGATGATGTCGCCAACGCAATCATTTATCTTGCTTCTGACGAGTCGTCCTTTGTTACTGGTTTTGATTTAAATCTTGATGGTGGTTTTACCGCCGGTAACTAACCCCAAAACCGCCCAAAAAATCCTTGGGCGGTTTTTTATGTCCAATACAGCAAGTGCCAAGTTTTTATAAAATCAGCATACTCTGTAAAAATTGTATGAAAAGTCGCATTTAATAATACAAAAAAACACCCCATTTATAGGGGCGTTTTTTGTTTGCAGAGCAAAATTAACCGAATAGATGATCAATGGCTGCACGCTCTTCTTCTAGCTCATTTAGCGTGATGTTGATACGCTCTTGGCTAAATTCATCAATTTCCAAACCTTGAACGATGGTGTATTCGCCATTCTCGGTAGTTACAGGGAAACCGAACATGACAACTTCTGGGATACCATAAGAACCATCAGATGGGATACCCATTGTTACCCACTCACCATTTGTGCCAAGTGCCCAATCACGCATATGGTCAATGGCAGCATTAGCAGCAGAAGCGGCTGATGACAGACCACGAGCTTCAATAATTGCTGCACCACGCTTACCAACAGTAGGCAAGAAAGTATTAGCATTCCATTCTTGATCGTTAATCATGTCTTTTACAGATTCACCGTCAATGGTTGCATAGCGGTAGTCAGCATACATGGTTGGGCTGTGGTTACCCCAAACGGTAAGTTTTTTAATGTCTTTGACTTGTTTGCCAACCTTCTTCGCTACTTGAGTTAAAGCACGGTTGTGATCTAAGCGTAGCATGGCAGTGAAGTTCTTAGCAGGTAGATCTGGTGCTGACTTCATGGCGATATAAGCATTGGTGTTAGCAGGGTTACCCACAACCAATACTTTCACATCACGGCTAGCCACATCATTTAGAGCTTTACCTTGTACAGTAAAAATCTTAGCGTTTTCTTGAAGTAGGTCAGCACGCTCCATGCCTGGACCACGGGGTCTTGCACCAACCAATAGTGCATAATCAGCATCTTTGAACGCCACATTTGGGTCATCTGTACCAATCACATCAGCCAGTAGTGGGAATGCACAGTCATCAAGCTCCATAATGACGCCCTGTAGGGCTTGCTGAGCTTTTTCATTAGGAATTTCTAGAAGTTGTAAAATCACAGGCTGGTCTTTACCAAGCATCTCACCTGATGCGATACGAAATAGTAGGCTGTAACCAATTTGACCTGCGGCACCAGTTACCGCAACACGGACAGGTTGTTTGCTCATGACATTATCCTTTTTATAGAAAAAGTGAATTTTGGGTAATTTTGTAACTTCAAAACCATTTCAAAAATCACAAAATTGTCTTAGTGTAGCACTTTTGATGGCAAATCGCAAAGCCAAAACCGCTTTATTTTTTAAATAAATTTTGGCTATTTTTATCAAAATTAGTATGCCGTCATCAACTACCGATATCAATAGCGTGGCGACACCACCCCCATGCGTTCAGAGATGGGCATATTATTACCCAATAACACTCCATAAATCGTGGCGTTCTCCATCACATGCTTGACATAATCACGAGTCTCAGCGTATGGAATTGCTTCAACATATTGGTCAGCAGCGATCGCACCATGTGCCGGTAGCCACTTTCTGGCAGGTGTTGTGCCTGCATTATAGGCGGCGGTAGCAGGGGCGATTTGCCCATTAAAATCGCGCATCTTATCCGACAGATACCAAGTACCGTAACGAATATTGGTATCTGGGTCTTTGGCATCACCACTAGCACCAATCTTACGAGCAATCATCTTGGCGGTATCTGGCATGATTTGCATCAATCCCCCTGCCCCCACGCCTGAGCGTGCACTTGGCTGAAAACGACTCTCTTGACGCATGATGCCATACGCCCACTCAGGAAAAATACCAACATTACGACTATATGCCATCACACTATTTTGGTAAGGCACAGGGTGTGATAGTGCTGCAGCTCTTAGGTTTGGCATATTGTCAATGGCATAAATACTGCGGTGATACTCTCCCATATCGTGTGCACGCTTAGCAGCAGCAAGGGTTAGCGTATTGTCATTGGCATCTCTGGCTTTTTTGACCGCCCAATTCCACTCACGACCAATGTGTTCTGGATTGACATTATTATCCATCATGATAAAGGCACGAGCAAAATGCGGATTATTCATCACACGCCAAGCATCTTGGCGACTGATGTTCGGCAAAGTATTGCCACCTATCTCCGATAAACTTAGTCTTTGCCCAAGCCTGTCTTTAGCAAGCAATCCATAATAATCAACACCTGTAGATAAGGATTGATAGATGCGTTGTGCTTCTGCTTGCTTACCTGTTTGTTCGTATCCACGAGCCAACCAGTATTGCCATACTCGTTCGCCCTGATGCACAGCATTCATCTGACCAATCGCCAAAATAACATCTTGCCACTGACCAAAATAAATCGCCGCTTGTGCATAGTCTTCTGCTTCTTCTAGATTAAAAGGCTCTCCCATACTGGCTCTAAACCAATGTACCGCATCCACACTAAAGCCATCATCAGTATTCATGTTCATGCGTTTGACCGCAATGCTACGATAAGCATAACGCCTTGCCATGTCAGAAAGCAGTTTATTGGCTCTGGCATTATCTTGGCTGATGTCATAATTTAACTGCAAGATGGCTTCATTATACGAACGATGGGCAAGCTGACTGATGGCATAAACATAAAGATACTGGTTCACCTCGCTGTATTCTTGCGTGCTAAATTGCCCAAAAAAGCCATTTGGGTTATCAGCAATGCCTCGCAAAATCTCAAAAGAGATGGGCAATCCCAAACGAAAAGACAGGCTTAAAATCTCACTGGCTTTATCTAGCGGTGCTTGACGACTAGATAACTGACGGCGGTCAATACGCATCATGCGAATGAGTCGCTCATGGTGGTCGGTGCGATTGATACGAGAGTTTTGTGCCATTTCATTGGCTAATTTTTCACACAAAGAATGTCTGGTGTTATAAGTATTGAGCCAGATATTGGGTTTTTGCTCCAACGCCCGATATGACTCACTGCCTTGATTATGACCAAGTGCAATCGCACACGCCTCAGAAGCATCAGCGTTTTCAATAGATCCTGCCACCTCACGCACAGCCGAATAATCGCCTTTACGAGCTTTCGTCTCAGCGTAGTCAGCTGCCAATTTTTCCGCCATGACATGACCTTGATACTTATTGGCAAAGTTATTCACCGTCTGCGGTTCTTGTGATGATAGATTGTAATTCAAACGCCAATATTCAGGATAAGCGGCAAACAGCGTACCTTGCATACTCTGCTCATATTGATATAAGGCGGCAGGGTTTGATTTTTGGCGTTCAGCCTCAATGAACTGATAAATACTGCCATCGTTGACATCATCTTGGGCACACGCCACCTGCATCATCAGACCGCAAAGCACGGATATAAAGGCGATTGATTCATGTTTTTTTGTTAATGTCATTGCAAGCACCCTTTTTATTAAAGACCTTAAAAATTACAATTTTAAATATTAAACACATCTTAGAAACTGGGCATTAATTCTACCCAAATCCAGCAACCCAATGAATAAAAATCCAAGCAGATGCAATTGGCATAGCCTAACAAACTCACCTAACAACCATGTATAAAAGTTGTAAAATTCACTCAGTTTAACCAAAATATGATGAAATCTTGACCAATTTTAGCCATCACTTTGACAACTTGACCATTTTACCAACCAAAGCATCAAATCGCCACAATTTAGCACCATCATTCACAAAAAATCCCTACCACCACCCAAAGCATGATATAATAATGAATTTAACACTGACGCATTGCCAGCAAACCCTTGGAGAAAACCATGACCGTTGCTACCTTCAATCCAAAAGCATCACACTCAACCACCCAAAAAACCACACCTGTGGCAATGAGTACCGCACACCCCCCAAGCACCGCCAAAAAAGTGTTCATCGCAACCCAAGGCTGTCAGATGAATGAATACGACTCCGAGAAGATGGGCGATGTGTTAGGGCAATCACACGGCATGATAATCACAAAAGACATCAACGAAGCCGATGTGCTAATCATGAATACCTGCTCAATTCGTGAAAAGGCACAAGAAAAAGTATTCTCCGAGCTGGGCAGATGGCGTAAATTAAAAGAAAAAAATCCCAATCTTGTCATCGGCGTGGGTGGCTGTGTAGCAAGCCAAGAAGGCGATAATATCCAAAAACGCGCCCCATATGTGGACATGGTCTTTGGACCGCAGACCTTGCATCGCCTGCCAGAATTATACGAACAATCCACCAAGCAGTCCATAGAAACCCCAAAAAACCGCATTGGCGTGGTTGATGTATCATTCCCAAGCATTGAAAAATTTGACTTTTTGCCCGAGCCAAAAGTTGATGGCTATAAGGCATTCGTCTCCATCATGGAAGGCTGTTCAAAATACTGCTCATTTTGCGTTGTGCCTTATACTCGTGGCGAAGAGCTGTCTCGTCCGCTTGACGATGTCTTAGCCGAAATTGATAGCCTTGCCGAGCAAGGTGTGCGTGAAATCAATCTGCTTGGACAAAATGTCAATGGCTACCGTGGCGAAAAGGACGATGGCACGATTTGCCGTTTTAGCGAGCTACTTCACTATGTGTCGCACATTGACGGTATCGAACGCATTCGCTACACCACAAGCCACCCACTTGAATTTACCGATGACATCATCGATGCTTACAAAGTACTGCCAAAGCTAGTCTCTCATCTGCACTTGCCTGTGCAAAGCGGTTCAAATAATATCTTAAAAGCAATGAAACGCAATCACACCATCGATGTTTATGTCAATCAAATCGCAAAACTAAGACAGATTCGCTCTGATTTGCATCTGTCTAGCGATTTTATCATCGGTTTTCCAGGTGAGACAGATGAGGATTTTAATGACACCTTGCAGCTTGCCAAAGAGCTAGATTTTGACCATTCTTATAGTTTTATTTATTCAAAGCGTCCAGGTACACCTGCATCGGATTTGCCTGATGATGTCAGCCTTGACACCAAAAAAGCACGCTTGGCTGAATTTCAAGAAGTCATTAAACATTCTACTTTTGCCAAGACGGCAGCAATGGTTGGGAAGACGGTGCGTGTACTGGTCGAAGAGCGTGCTAACCGCCGTGATGGCTACTTGCATGGCACAGCAGATAATACTCGCTCAGTCATCTTTAAAGCCGGTGATGAACTGCTCGGCAAATTTGTCAATATTCACATCACGCACGCCATCAGTATGCACTTGGTTGAGGGCGATTTGGTAGAAGTTTTAGGCTAATTAACGCATTGATACCGAACAAACCGCAATGAAATGCCTACACTTAAGCAATATTTATATGCAATGCAATCAAACAATCGTGCTATAATCAAACAATCAGTATAGGCGAAGTCGTGCTTATGTCTAGCTAACCCATTTAAGGCTAAATGGACAACCAAATAACCTCAGATTAAGGAGAAAGTCATGCTAGGTGATATTGACTATACCATCAACGAACTGTTTAAGCAGTTAGGTCTTGATAGCTCAGATGAAGCCATTGAAGCATTTGTCTGCACCAATCAACTACCCCAAGAAGTGCAGTTAATTGAAGCACCTTTTTGGACCGAACGCCAACGCAATTTTTTAAAAGAAGAATACAAGCTAGATGCTGTCTGGTCGCTGACCATCGATGAGTTAAACACTCGCCTACATCAAGATGCCATGTCAAAGTAAGGTTTTATCTTACATACATCATCTTAAAAAACGCCTGATTATCTAATAATTAGGCGTTTTTTATTTTTGATGAAGACATCTAAAATAGCAATTAAAAAACCTCAAGCCACCGCATCACGCCACGCCAAAAGTGCTGATACATCATCAGCAATGCCCGCTTTTAATAGCTCTAGACTGCCGTATTTTTTTTCGCCATGTAGATAAGTCAAAAAGACCACTTGCAAGGTCAGACCATACAAATCCCCAGCAAACTTGGGCAAATGCACCTCAAGACGGTATTCTTTGCCATTGATGGTTGGTCGCATACCAACATTCACCGCACCAAATAAGCTACCCTCATGCACGCCTGCCACACCACCTGATAAACCAAACTCACCCCAATCTGCCTTCTTGCCACCTTTCATGACAAATACATCCGCCCCATAGACACCCAGCAATGCAGGCTTAGGACGATTTAGGGCAATATTGGCGGTCGCAAAATTTAGCGTGCGTCCTATTTTATCGCCATGTACAACCCGCCCTGTAATGGCATAATCTCGCCCAAGTAGCTCTTTAGCAAAAGGCAAGTCTTGCTTGGCAAGTGCCATTCGTACTGCCGTAGAACTGATACGCTTATCACCTGTCATCACAGTAGGTAGGCTATTCACACCAAATCCCAAACCCCTTAAAAAATCTGCATCACCCGCTCTATCATGCCCAAAACGAAAATCATCGCCAAGCACCAAACACTGTGCATTTAATGCTGTCAAAAGATTGGCAAAACACCTAGCAGATAGCGAGCGAAACTTGTCATCAAATCTTGCCACGATTAAATAATCAACACCAAGTTGCGACATCATCAGTGCTTTTTCTGCCAAACTTGATAAGCGTGGCGGCGGATTATCGGCACAAAAAAACTCTCTTGGTTGTGGCTCAAAAACCATGATGGCCGATGCCAGATTATTTTGGCGAGCCGTCTGTAACAAAAGCCTTATCATAGACCGATGCCCAAGATGCACGCCATCATAATTACCAATCGTTAAGGCGATGGGTGGTAGTACAGCAGGAGAAGATAAGTCTAATGAGATGATTTGCATGATGATTTGGGTAAAATTTTATTATTGATATCAGCCAAGCAGCGGCCAAAAAATAGCGAAAGCAAATGGTAATATTGTCGGCAAACTGGCTATTTTAGCATAATTTGTTCAACATAACTTATGATAACCATCTGGCTATATCTGGTCGGCTTATGACTGTCTAAATCGCCCTATTGTTTTTGCGACATGGCGTCAACAAAGAGTAGCTCTTTTTTATCTGCTTTATCAGCAGCAATCTCTTTGGCAGTTTTAGCGTAAATATCCAACCCTTTAATGATAGGCAGACTCATCACATCAACACGCTTTCTTACTGCAAGACTGACAGGCACCATACGAGCAAACTCAAATAAATGTAGCCACATCTCCTCACCACCCTCAAAGCTCTCTTCATCATCTAAGCGGATAGCGGCGATTTGAGATAAATCTTTGATAATCTCTCTTTCTTCTGCCGATAGACTCACTCCCGCCACACCAATACCTGTGATATAACCACCTGCCCAGTCTTTAAGTGCTAACACTCTTTTGGCCAAATCATGCTCATCATCAGGCACGAGCGGTTCGTAGCCATAAGCATCGTCTTTATCTTTTAGGGCAAAGCTGACATCTTCAGCATACTCAGTTAGTAGTGCCAGTGCTTTTTCGTTAGGCGGAGCAAAACTTAGCTCTTCAAGCAATCTTGCCCAACCTTCTTCATCGGTAGCATGACACACGGTCATCACACCTGTCATAATCCCATGCAACTCACTAATAGAGACATCTGTCCAATCGGCAAACGCTTCCATCCAATCATCAAAACCTGATAAAAAATCACTCATCTGTTACTCGCTATTTATTGTGGTTTATTGACAAAAATTCGTCCAATAATACACCGCCCACTTTATCGTCCATGCGATATTGTTGGGCGATATTGGTTAAAGTTGCCATTATAACATTTTTTCATACAAAATAGTTTGACAGCACCCAAACTGATGGCGATAATATAGTTTATAAACAAGCAAGACATCGCGCTTGCCATACTCTCACCATAAGGAAAATTTATGCTAGCCCAATTACAAGCCCTTGAGCAAACCATCGTAGAGATGAAAAAGCAACACACGGTTACTGCCACCGAACTTGCCAACCTAAAGCATAAAATTGCCAATGACACCAAACCTGCTCTCATCAGCGATTTACAATTACGCTTAGATAAAACCAACCAAGAACTTGAACAACAAATCGATCGTGCTAATACCCTAGAACAATCTCGCAATGCTCTGCAAGCACAGATTGAGATACTGATTGAACAAAACCAATCTTTAAATGCCTATAATCAAGAATTAAAAGACAAAAATGCCCTTGCCATCTCTCGTGCCGAAATCATTCAAGAATGGCTAACCAAAATCGACAGCTAGTCCCATTTTGTCAATTTTAGATTTTATAAAGGAACAATAATGACAACCACCACTCCAAATCACGCTGAGCTTATCATAAAAGAACCGACCCAGTACAAGCCTGTGCATATCAGTATTGCAGGTACACCGCATCGCATCATCTGCCCAACTGATGCCATCAAATCTCTAGAAAAAAACGCCGAACAACTCAACGAAAAAATCCGTAACATTCGCCGAGAAATCACAGGAAAAAACCCAAATAACGAAGAACTTTTGGTACTTGCCTGCCTAGAATTGTACGACCAAATCCAAGCCCTAACCGATGAAGTCGCTGCCTACAAAGAGCAAGAAAACCAAGCCATCTCTTTGATTAACAAAATCAACAAAGAAGCTTACTCCATACTTAGATGATGGATTACTCTCTCAATCCATTGAAAAGATTTTATCAATTAGTTATACTTTCGGTTGGTTATATCCAACAAATCTTGGTGGCAAAGCGTGCCACCAATCACAACCAAAACTCAAGGAAAGCACATGAAAGTAACTCTCAAATCTTTAACGCTAGCGGTCTCTTTAGGACTATCTGCCATGCTAATTGGTGGTTGCAGTAATGACAAAGCCGAACCACAAGCAGACCAAACAGCAGCTGTACAAAGCGATAAATTGGAAACTAAATTTGTAACTGTAGGTACAGGCGGTGCATCAGGTCCTTATAACATCATTGGTACAGCATTGACCGAGTATTATGCCAAGACTTTTGGTGTCAATGCCAAAACTCAAACCACAGGAGCATCGGTTGAGAACATCAATCTGTTGTCTCAAAAGAAACTTGAGATGGCATTCGTCATGAGTGATGCTTTAAGCGATGCAGTCAATGGTCAAAACAAATTTGTTACCAATGTTGAAGGCATTTCTCAAATCGCAAGCCTATACCCAAATTATGTACAAATTGTCGCTTCTGGTGCTTCTGGCATTAAGTCTATTGAGGATTTAAAAGGCAAGCGAATCGCCGTTGGTGCTCAAGGATCTGGTGTTGAAGTAGCTACTCGTGCCCTACTTAAAGGATTTGGCATCACTTATGATGACATCGAAGTTGACTATTTAGGCTATGCAGAAGCTGCCGATGGCCTAAAATCTGGCAAACTAGACGCAGCATTCCTAACCAGCGGTCTACCAAACTCATCACTGATGGAACTACAGCAAGGTTTTGATCTACAAATTGTCGGTGTACCTGCTGACAAACTTCAAGAGATCGCCAAAGATAAAACCTTCTTTATCCCAATGGATATCCCTGCTAACACCTATGGCAACGAGACTGCCATACCAACTGCTGCCATCTTAAATGCTTTAGTGGTTCGTTCAGACATGAGTGATGATGATGTTTATAAGCTGACAAAAGCACTGTTTGATAACATTGAAACGCTAAAAAGCGCTCACCAAGCCGCCAATGACATCAGCGTAGAAAACGCTCAAAAAGGCTTAGTTGCACCACTACACCCAGGTGCAAAACGCTACTATGATGAGCAGGCTGACAAAAAATAATGCTCAATCACACCAACAAAACAACCGTCATAATGATTATGATGGTTGTGATGGTTGTTCTGTTTGTATTGATGACAACCGTGCCAATCAACACAGTCGCCATGCTACATGTTAAAGACATCTCTTGTCGGTTACCCAATGTTTTTAGTCTAAAATGGCGACATTCTGTTGAAAGGCAGTACTGGCAGGAAGTGTATCAACTGCATTATCCAAACATCGCCCTAAACAAGACCTACCTACAGACCTTTGGGGCAGGCACACCCAGTCTAGGAAGTACTGTTGATGCCCCAGATGGCTATGTTGGTCAAGCTGTTCATCTAACCTTAAAAGAACTCAACTGGCTAGTCTCAGCCAATATGCAAGGCGAGATTATCTTGGGTGATGGCATTGATGACGCACAAACTTGGGCGGTGTATCAGCTGATTGAACAGCCAAGCGAAGTGCGGATTTTGCCACAAAAATTAACCTTTTGGCAAAATCAATCCATACCAACATGCCAATCGCTAATTACCAGTCCTTAAAACAGTTTCATCAAGCTAAATTCATTGTTACACAAGACCAATTACCAACCCAATCGTCATCAGCTCAGTTGATGATACGCTCTATTGTAGATGCCCTAAATTGTATGTTTTAATCTTTGTTGGACATTGTCATGAACTCACACTCATCCACACCCCCATCAGATGCACAAGAGATTTTAGAAAAGTACGACCGTGAATCTGTTACCAGAAATAACATGGGAAAGGCGACCAGCTATATCATCGCCGCCCTTGCCATTGCTTATTCTATTTTCCATCTATATATCACATTCAATCCTTTGCCTGAGCTGATACAACGCTCAGTTCATGTGGCAGTTGGGATTGGCTTGATTTTTTTGATTTATCCTGCCACCAAAAAATCTGCACGCAATAAAGTTGCTCCGTTTGACTGGATTTGGCTCATCGCTTCCTTGTCAACCGCAGGCTATTTGATTTGGCAATACCAAGACATTGTCAGTGTGCGTGGCGGCATACCCAATCAGCTTGATGTCATGTTCTCAATCATTGCTGTATTGGTGGTGCTAGAGGGTGCAAGGCGTATTACAGGTTGGATATTACCAATTTTTGCACTGATATTTTTAGCATACCCATTCATCAGTCATATAGATTTTATGCCTGACCGCCTGCTGACCCGAGCATATGATATGGGAGATATTTTTGGGCAGTTATACCTAAAAACCGAAGGTCTGTATTCAACTGCCATCGGTGCTTCAGTAACCTTTATTTTTCTGTTCATTTTATTCGGTGCGTTTTTGGCTCGCTCTGGCATGGGTCAGTTATTTAATGACTTGGCACTTGCATTAGCAGGTCATAAACAAGGTGGTCCTGCAAAAGTTGCCGTCATCTCAAGTGGTTTTATGGGCTCGATTAATGGTGCTGCGGTAGCAAATGTTGTCGGCACAGGTGCGTTCACCATCCCCCTTATGAAAAAAGTTGGCTATGATAAAAACTTTGCAGGTGCAGTTGAAGCCAGTGCTTCAGTTGGCGGACAAATTTTACCGCCCATCATGGGAGCAGCCGCCTTTATCATGGCAGAAACCACAGGGGTGAAGTACAGTACGATTGCCTTGGCTGCCACACTGCCAGCCTTGCTATACTATTTGGGCGTGATTGCACAGGTGCATTTTCGTGCCGGTAAAAACAACCTAACTGGCATCTCTAAAGACAATCTGCCACAAGTCAAAGCCGTGCTAAAAGCTCGTGGTCATATGCTACTTCCCATTGTTTTTTTGGTTTATTTATTAGCAAAAAATATGCCTGTTGGCTATGCAGCGGCCTACACAATTGGTGTTACGGTCATCGTAAGCTGGCTGCGTCCTGAAACTCGCATGGGGCTATCAGACATCGTTGCGGCATTGATAGATGGTGCCAAACAATCACTGTCTGTCATGGCAGCGTGCGTGGTCGTAGGCATCGTCATCGGTGTGGTAAATTTAACCAGTTTTGGCACGGTAATGACTTCATCAATCGTTACCTTAGGTGCAGGGTCATTATTTTTGACTTTATTGCTCACCATGATTGCCTCTATGGTGCTTGGCATGGGACTACCCTCAATTCCTGCCTATATCATCACCGCCACAATGGCAGCACCTGCTCTTGCTAACTTTGATGTTCCTGTACTGGTGGCACATATGTTTGTTTTTTATTTTGGGATCTTTGCCAATATCACGCCACCTGTCGCACTGGCCGCCTTTGCTGGTGCAGGTATCTCTGGTGGCGACCCCATGAAAACAGGCTGGCAGTCTTTAAAACTGGCATTAGCAGGCTTTATCGTGCCATTCATGTTTGTGTACAATCCGAACATGATGATGATAGACACCACCGATATCGCTGTTACCGCCAAAGAGTTCGCCATGCCTGCTTGGCATGTCATCATCAGTGTTGCCATCACTTCTATCATTGGCGTACTTGCTTTGTCATCGGCAGTTGAAGGCTATTTCAAGGCCCCCATGCCAATTTGGCAACGCATCATCTTGGCGGTAGGTGCGTTTTGTTTGATTATTCCTGAAACAATCACAGACATTATCGGCATTGCTATTGTGGCAAGTATGATTGTGCTAAACATAAAATCCGCCAAATAAGACTCTCAACAAGCAGTTATTTCATCTAACAAAATAGCCAAGTTGTCTAACTTGGCTATTTTATGCTCTTTTGATAAGCGTACTTGATAAGATGCGTACAAGAGACGACGATATCACAACGATGTTTTTAGATTAACGCTTAAACTGGTACGCCCTAACACAGACTTCATGTCTCTTGTGCCAAAATCTCTTGACGCTAGGCTGATTATAGGGTATTTTGGGTAAATATATTGTTTTATCATTTAACTTTTATGACACACCGATTTTTTGCAATATTTTATAAAATCGCCCTGATTGCTTTACTCGCACCACTTCATCAAAACGCAAGTGCAAACACCGCCACACTCATCGCCACCCATCCAAGTGATGACAAGGCTTTTGTGCAAGGTCTTGAAGTTCTAGATGGCAAAAAATTACTCATGGCAACAGGTCTATATGGCAAATCAACCATTGGTATCTTTGACCTAGATACACAGCATCACACAATAAAAGACACCCTACGGCATGAATTTTTTGGTGAAGGGGCAACCATCACGCCTTATGGGATTTGGCAATTAACATGGCGAGAAAATGTTGCCTTTTTACGCAATTTACAGACCTTTAAGATTGTGCGTAATGCACACTATGCAGGCGAAGGTTGGGGCCTAGCTTATGATGATATAACCGATCGTCTTTATATGTCAGATGGTACAGACAGCCTACAAATTCGCCACGCCAAAACTTTTGAGCTTATCAGCACCTTGCCTGTACGGTATCAAGGGCGAAGCCTAAAGTTTATCAATGAGTTAGAATTTGCCAATGGCTTTATTTACGCCAATATCTGGCAGACCAACCTCATCATAAAAATCAACCCAAAAAACGGAAATGTCGTCCAATTTTATGATTTGACCGACATATTACAAAATGCCAATTTCACCCAAGAACAACGCCAAAAAATAGATGTTCTCAATGGTATTGCCCATATCAACGGCAATCGTTTTTATGTTACAGGTAAGTTTTACCCTTTAATCTTTGAGGTAGAGTTACCTTAGTCATGATAAAAAACAGACCAAAAGCGGTCTGTTTTTTAAGGTAACATCAGTTAAGGCGTAATTTTTCAAAAACAAGCTGTTTGTTATTCACGCCTACTACAATGGTATCGCCAGAAACAAACTCTCCTCCTAGCAGTTTTTGAGCAAGAGGATTCTCAATTTCTTGCAAAATAGCTCTTTTTAACGGTCTTGCCCCAAACACAGGGTCATAGCCCACCGACACCAGCTCATTCATCGCTTCTTCTGAGATCATAAGTCCTAGCTCACGCTCTTTGAGTCTGGCTCTTAGGCGGTCAAGCTGAATAGTGGCAATACCTGCCATGTGCGATTGACCCAGTGGATGAAAGACCACAATCTCATCAATGCGATTGATAAACTCAGGGCGGAAATGAGCATTCACCGAATCCATGACCGCAGATTTGATTGCTTCGTATTCATCGCCTGCCATATCAAAGATTTTTTGGCTACCAAGGTTTGATGTCATGATAATTACAGTGTTTTTAAAGTCCACCACACGCCCTTGAGAGTCGGTCAAACGCCCATCATCTAAGATCTGCAATAAGATATTAAACACATCTGGGTGAGCTTTTTCTACTTCATCAAAAAGCACCACACTATAAGGCTTACGGCGAACAGCTTCAGTCAGTACCCCACCTTCTTCATAGCCAACATAGCCTGGGGGAGCACCCACCAAACGGCTGACGCTGTGCTTCTCCATAAACTCGCTCATGTCAATACGCACCATGGCAGTTTCATCATCAAACAAAAAATTAGCCAATGATTTAGTCAGCTCAGTTTTGCCCACGCCTGTCGGTCCTAAAAATAAGAATGAACCGCTTGGGCGATTGGGGTCGGATAGCCCTGCACGGCTACGGCGTACAGCATTGGCGACCGATTTGACCGCTTCATCCTGACCAATCACCCGCTCATGAAGTGCCATCTCCATGGATAAAAGCTTCTCACGCTCGCCCTGCATCATCTTGGCAACAGGAATTCCTGTGGCTGACGAGACCACTTCGGCGATTTCATTATCCGTAACCTTATTTCTAAGCAGTTTGGGTGCATCTGCTTCATCATGCTGTTCATCAGTCAGGCGTTTTTGTAGCTCTGGAATCACGCCATACTGTAGGCGACCTGCTTCAGCAAAATCGCCTTCTCGCTGAGCTTTTTCTAAGGCGATGCGTGCTTTATCAAGCTCAATTTGAGCGTGTTTTGTGCCTTCCACTAGGGCTTTTTCTGCTTGCCAAATCTCTTCTAAGTCGTTATATTCTTTACTTAGTTCATCAATTTGGGCTTGTAATTGCTTCACCTGTGCTTGACTGCTTGCATCATCTTCTTTTTTGACAGTTTCCAACTGCATTTTTAGCTGAATGATGCGTCTATCAAGTTTGTCCAAACTTTCAGGCTTACTATCAAGCTCCATTTTGATACGAGAAGCCGCCTCATCAATCAAATCAATCGCCTTGTCGGGCAATTGACGATCGGTGATGTAGCGGTGCGACATCTTAGCGGCGGCGATGATGGCACTGTCTAGGATTTTAACCCCATGATGTAGCTCATAACGCTCTTTTAAACCACGCAAAATAGCAACCGTATCCTCCACACTTGGCTCATCAACCAACACCTTTTGAAAACGACGCTCAAGTGCTGGATCTTTTTCGATATATTGGCGATATTCATCAAGAGTGGTCGCTCCCACACAGCGAAGCTCGCCACGAGCTAAGGCAGGCTTTAGCATATTGCCAGCGTCCATCGCTCCGCTGGTTTTACCTGCCCCAACCATGGTATGTAGCTCATCAATAAACAAGATGATATTGCCATCTTGTTTGGCAAGCTCGTTTAATACCGCCTTGAGACGCTCCTCAAACTCGCCATGATATTTCGCCCCAGCAATGAGCGACCCCATGTCAAGCGATAACACCTCTTTGTTTTTTAGACTCTCTGGCACCTCGCCATTGATGATACGCTGAGCAAGTCCCTCAACAATCGCAGTTTTACCCACCCCAGCCTCACCTATCAACACAGGGTTATTCTTGGTGCGTCTGGATAAGACTTGCACCGTACGGCGAATCTCATCATCTCGTCCGATGACAGGGTCAAGCTTGCCCTCTTTTGCTCTTTCGGTTAGATTGATGGTGTATTTTTCTAGGGCGTTTCTAGTTTCTTCAGCATTGGCAGTCTTCACGGCATCTCCCCCTCTGATGTGATTGATGATGGTTTGTAATTTTTGGGTGTTGAGACCTGACCTATCCAAGATGGTCTTGGTATCAGCAGTTTGAGCAAGAGCAAACAACAGCCACTCACATGGCACAAATTCATCGCCTGCCTCATTGGCAAACTTTTCGGTCAAATTCAAAACCTGTGCCAAGTCAGGGGCGATGCTTGCCTGACCTGTAGGATTTGATAGTGTTGCTAAAGCATCAATCTTGTTATCAAGCTCGCTTTGTAATACTGTCAAATTCGCCCCTGCCTGAGTCAGCATGGCACGATAAGCATCATCTTGGGTCAGCACTGATAAAGCATGCACGGCAAAGATGGCAGTATGACTGCGACTCACCGCAAGCGACTGAGCGGATTGCAGGGTCTGTTTAAGTTTATGGGTATATTTATCAAAGTTCATTGAGTTTCCTAATGGTTTGATGTGCAGTCAAATTGACTTGCTTTGTTGTCAAATATATGCTAGGCATTTTGATTTTTTCAATAAACAATGACTGATAATGAATAAATAATTTTATAACTAATTGATTTTTAATATAATTTATAAATTTTTTAACACCCCTTGTAATTTTTTGGGTCATTCCCATATATAAAGAAAGTCTGTCTTTTTTATATTGGAAAATAAACATGACTCGTCTCACTCTACACACCCTAGACACCGCCCCAGAAAATGCTAAAGAACGCATGGAAGCTGTACAAAAAACCAATGGCTTTATTCCAAATCTTATCGGCGTGCTTGCCAATTCACCACAAGCACTGGAAATGTATCAAGAAGTGAGCAAGATGAATAGCAAAAACTCGCTCACACCAGAGGAAATTGAGGTAGTGCAGATTACCGCCGCTGTGCATAATAACTGCGACTTTTGCGTAGCAGGACACACAAAAATCGCCGAAGCACGCCTAAAAATGTCACCTGCAGTCGTAACAGCACTGCGTACTCGCACCAGTATTGATGAAAATGCAAAATATCAAGCCTTAGCCCAATTCACCATGCAACTTATTGACAAGCGTGGTCAAGTGTCTGATGAAGAACTAAAGACTTTTAAATCAGCAGGTTATAACGACCAAAATGTCCTAGATGTCATCATGGGTGTGGCACTGGCTACACTATGCAATTATGCAAACACCGTTGCCAAAACCGACACCAACCCAGAATTATCCGCTTTTGCACCAAATCGTTAATCATATCAGTTTTAAAACAAAATAACCTGTTAAAACAATAGGTTATTTTGTTTACCATGGCAAAGCATATCAAATTAAAATCGCAATCCTTCAAGCAACACCAACCTTGAAATATCATTTCATTCATCAAATGCCAACACAATCATCCCTAAACAGACCATGCTTAACTTTTTAGATATTTAGCTTGGGTGAAATAATTTAAAAGAATAAACCAGTATCAAACCAATCACCCATACCACTGCCTGAAAAATCAACACAAAGCGTTTTTGCCCCCTTGTGGCGGTTGCCATCTTATTGCCAGTTTTGATACTGATAAAATCCGCAAGCACCGAAAGCACCGCACACAGAGCAAATGCGTGATAGGCATAGCCATTGTTTTGTGTAATGCTAATCGCCACCGCCATCACACCCACAAAGAATAAGGATAAGGATAATATATTCGCCAATCTTTTGTTCATGACCATCTCCTTAGCCTAATAGCAACGCATCATCAGCAACCTTTTCACCACGAGTACGCTCAAACATATTCAATAAATCCTGTACCGTCATGCCGTGCCGTTCATCGCCTGACACATCAAGCACCACACGACCTTGGTGTAGCATCACTGTGCGTGTTCCGTGAGTGAGTGCCTGCTGCATTGAGTGCGTTACCATCATGGTGGTCAAACCATTTTCTTGGACAATTTTATCCGTCAGTTCAAGCACAAAAGCAGCCGTTTTGGGATCTAATGCAGCCGTATGCTCATCAAGCAAGAGAATTTTAGATGGTTGCAGGCTTGCCATAAGCAGGCTTACTGCCTGACGCTGACCGCCTGATAACAGCCCCATGCGGTCGGTCAAGCGGTTCTCCAGTCCAAGTTTTAAGATAGAAAGTTTTTCACGGAAAATCTCACGATTTTTGTTGTTTAATGCCGATGCCAAACTCCTAATACCACCACGCTTAAATGCCAATGCCATATTCTCTTCAATGGTCAAGGCTTCACAAGTACCCGCCATCGGATCTTGAAATACTCGTGCCACTAAATGACTGCGTTTGTGCGTAGGCAATCTAGTAACATCTTTATCATGAATCACCACCGAACCAGAGTCAGGCTGTAACGCCCCACTGATGGTATTTAAAAAAGTAGATTTACCTGCACCATTAGTACCAATTACGGTAACAAACTCACCGGCTGTAATATGCAGGCTGACGCCTTGTAAGGCAGGATTTTCAATCGGTGTACCTTTGTTGAATGTCAAACGCAGGTCTTTTGCAATCATCATAAGCCCATCACTCCGTTAGCCATTCACTGATTTTTTATTCAATTTTGCCATCAATTTACTGCGAAATTTTGGCAACATAAGCACAGACACCACCAATAGTGCCGTTACCAAGTTTAAATCTTGAGCACCAAAGCCAATGCTACGCAAGGTTTGGTTTGATAAGGCGATTTGAATGAATAGCTTATAGAACACCGCACCAATCACCACCGACAGCGTAATCCAAAACATTTTTTTGGCTGTCAGTACCGTCTCGCCAATAATCACCGCGGCCAAACCAATAATGATTGTGCCAATGCCAATAGAGATATCCGCCGCACCTTGTGTCTGGATAAATAAAGCCCCTGACAAAGCAATCAAGCCATTGCTGATTGCCATGCCAAGCACAATCATCAGTGAGGTGTTGATGCCCTGTGCCTGTGCCATTTTTAAGTTTGAACCTGTGGCACGCATGGCAAGCCCTGTTTGGGTACCAAAAAACCAATCCAAAAATAACTTAGCAACCACCACCACAGCCAAAGCAACAAGCACTCGCATCCAAGGGCTATTTTCTCCACTGCTAACAGCACTAAATACAGTCGTCTCCCCCAATATCGCTAAGTTAGACGCACCCATGATACGCAGATTGATTGACCACAAAGCAGTCATAACCAAGATGCCTGCCAGTAGGTGTAAAATGCCCAAACGAACATTTAAAAATGCCGTAACCACGCCTGCTACCATGCCGGCAAACATACCAAAAATACAAGCTACCCAAGGATTAAAACCTGCAAGAATGGCAACCGCTGCAACCGCCCCACCGAGCGGAAAACTACCATCTGCCGTCAAATCTGGAAAATCCAAAATGCGAAAAGAAATCAGCACACCCAGTGCCATCAACGCATAGATAAACCCATGTTCTAACGCCCCAAAAAAGGCAAGTAACGACATAATTTTTGCTCTTGTTTATTTAAATTGGTGCTAGCTCACGGCTTTTATGGGCTAGCACATACAACAACCCAACACAAAGTATCTCTTAGCCCAACAGCGAAGGCGATGCTAAGTACTGCTACTCAATAATCTTTTTGGCTTTATCTAAGATACTCTGTGGCAATGTTACACCCTGCTCTACTGCGTGCTTTGGACTAACATGCAAATCAAGCTCGCTAGCACGATAGATGGCTATCTCGCCCGCTTTCTCACCTTTTAGAATGCGTGCTGTGATTTTGCCTGTTTGGATACCTAGTTCATGATAGTTCACGCCAAGTGCTGCGATTGCACCTCGTGCTACTGTATCAGTATTTGAACCAATCAATGGCAACTTAGCCTCTTTAGCAACTTTAGCAAGTGCTTCATAAGAGCTTAATACATTGTTATCTGTCGGGGTATAAATAACCTCCACACGACCGACTAGGCTTTGGGCAGCCATGGCAATATCGCTTGCTTTTTGGGCAGGTGCTTCAATGATATTTAGACCCATAGGCATGGTAATCTCTTTGAGTTTTTTTAGCGTAACAGCAGAATTTACCTCACCTGGGCTATATACAAATCCAATATTCTTGGCATTTGGCACAATCTCTTTAATCAACTTAAGCTGTGGCTCAAGTGGCAACACATCAGATGCACCTGTTACATTCGTACCAGAACCCTCAAGAGTACCCACCAGTTTTGCCTCAACAGGGTCAGTAACCGCTGAAAATACCACAGGAATGGTATTGGTTGTAGCGACGATAGGCTGAGCTGATGGGGTGGCGATGGCGATGATGGCATCAGGATTATCCGCAGCGAACTGCTTAGCAATTTGTCCTGCAGTAGCAGTACTGCCTTGTGCAGATTGGAAGTTTACCGTTAAATTCTCGCCCTCTTTATAGCCTGCATTGCCAAGCTCCTCGATTGCACCTTGACGCACTTCATCAAGTGCCGGATGCTCCACAATGGCAGTAATGGCAACGGTTTTTGTGCTTGTCTGGGTGTCAGCGGACACTTCTGTCTGATTACCACCGCAGCCAAACAATGTTGCTCCTAGCAGCGTAACGCCCATCAATTTAGCAAGTCCATTGATGCGATTTGAATGTAACATACTCATCTCCAAAGTTGTCATCCCATACATTAGGGGAGATTATCAATAAAAAATAATTCATCATAAACAAATTGTCATCAGATTTCAATCATTGATAACAAAAACATCATAAAAAAACCATCACCCATGAGTAATCATCACTTTTAATTTTAGACTACATTAACCAAAAGTTGTTATACCACCTTGCATCTCAAGTGTATCTTTGCAATTAACTTACCAGCTTATCACCACCAAATTAAGATTAAGAAAATACGCTTGATACCAACCCAAAACCCACACCCCCCAATCATAGTAATGATTAGGGTTGTGTTTATTGATGATACCAATTAGGCTTTATTGTTTCGGTGTGACATCAACATCAATAGCACCTTTTTTAACTTCATCACTTAAAGCCACACCCTGCTCATTAGCGTGTTTTGGGCTAATATACAAGGTCAGTGCATTCATGACCTGTGGTTTGATTTCACTAGGCTGTTTACCGTCTAGTACTTGAGCAACCATCTGTGCTGTTACCACACCAAAATCAAAATCATTCACCCCTAAAGCAGCAGTTGCACCACGACGCACCGAAAATTCATCTGATGCAATGATGGGCAAATCAAGCTCATTGGCTACATTCACCATCGCTTCCATCGCAGCGGCAACATTATTATCCAATGAAGTGTAGATCAAATCTGCACGGCCATCTAGAGCACGGGTCGCACTTGCCACATCTGCTGAACGATTGGCCGGAATATCCACCAGAGTCATGCCATATTTTGGCAAAATTGCCTGTAGGCGTTCTTTTAGCGATACCGAATTGGCTTCACCTGGACTATACACAAAGCCGATACGCTTAGCATCTGGTTTGACTTTGGTAAACAGTTCAATCTGTGGCTCAAGTGGCAGTTGGCTTGATAGACCTGTAATGTTTGCTTGTATGGCAATGTTGTTATGGTCAATGAGTTTGGCGGCGACAGGGTCAGACACCGCTGTGTAGATCAGCGGAATCGCCTGTGTGGCAGCAGCTAGACTTTGGGCGGTTGGGGTTGAGATAGCAACAATCGCATCAGGACCATCTGCAACAAACTGCTTGGCGATTTGCCCTGCAGTCGCCATGTTTCCTTGTGCTGACTGGAAATTAACCGTTAAATTTTGACCATCTTTGTAGCCCAAATCCCCAAGCCCTGCAATGACACCATGACGAATATCATCTAGTGATGGATGCTCAACAATGGCACTGATGGCAATGGTTTTGGGTGCTTTGGTTGCAGTCTCTGCCGACTCTGTCGCTTTTGACTCCTGAACTTTAGCTTGATTGCAGGCAACCAAGGCGGCCGCCGTCAATGTCACAGCGGATAATTTTAAGACATGAATAGATTGCATCTTTTTCTCCAAAAGAAATTCATCACAAGATGGGTTTGGCACAATGTTTGGTTCGTTGTGCCAACATTACTGAATTAACCAATATTGATTATTTAGATGATACACCATTGTATCACATTGACTGCGTTTTGTAACTTAGGACTTAGGCAACTTCTCTCACTTTCAGCTCATCTGATTAAATTTGCCCAAGTCTTTTTTGCTCTTTTGCTTAATCGCTCTCTCACCCACCCAAAAAAAAATCCCAAATCATAATTTGGGATTTTTGGTGCAGACGCCAAGATAACCACCAGTCATCAGTAAGTATCATCACTCTCAACGATGGTTAACTCTACATTCTCATCTACAACAGGTTTAGGCGTAGGAGCATTTTCGGCAGGTTGTGGCTGTGTTTTTGGTTTAGGTGATTGAGCTTTTGATTGCCCTGCTTTTGCTTCGGCAGTCTCTTGGCGAATTTGTACCTGTGGCACTTCTTCATCATAAGATTGATTAATGCGTGGCGTAGCGATTGGTTGTACTGGCTCTAAGCGTACTGTTGGGGCGTTTTGAGCATTGGTGCGTGATTCGCCTGCCATGCTGTATGCTGAAGCGGTCAGCGTATCTGCCAGTAAATTGATGATGGCATTATCTGTACCGATGATTGCTTTGTTGTTGTCAATGGTATAAGCAAATCTCTTAACCACCACACGATTATCACCCACAAGCATCGCCCCCACTTCGACAGCCTGTTCATCAAAGCTGAATTGATTGGTTAATCTAAAGGTCTTGTTGGCATAAGCAATGTCTTGTGCTGATAAGGTAAAATGCACATCAGCATGACACATTGCTCCAGAAGCAGCAACATTTTTTAGGTCAATGTCAATCTCACTTAGTTTTTGGCGTACTTGCTGTTCAAGTCCTAAGCGAGTTGCATTGTTGTAGTTTTGGATTGATAGCATCGCACTATCTAAAAGCCCCATTTGGATTGCATCCACCAAACGATTACGCAAACTTGGCTCATCACAAACCGCTTCAATCTCTTGAACGACAGGCTCAACCACTTCAATCTCAGCTTCTATAGGCTGTTCTTGCTTTTTATCGCAAGCACTTAATGCTACGATTGATACGCCCATCGCAACAGTCGCTGCCAACTTAAATGCATTGTTTTTTGTCATCTTTAGTACCCAATTTTTTATAATAAAAATAACCACAGGCGAATTGGCAATGGTTTTATGATAAAATACGCAAAGACCAGCTGTGAAATCTGATGGATAAATTTTTAATATAAGATATTTTATTCATTATATCACAGCTTATTTAACTTTTTAAATAAACAAAATCACGAAAGTTGGTCAACAAAAGACAAGCTTCCCTATTCTTTTTTACAAAATACCACATAACATGACTTGGCACGCCACATCGTCAAACACACCCATCATAAGCGACCGCAACTTTGACCCCATCGCCGACCACTTTGCCAAAAAAGTCTATGGCAGTCTAAAAGGTGCCATTCGCTTGGCTGTTTTAAAGCAAGATATTACCGAAGCTACCCAAATACTCACCACAAAACTGGGACGACCTTTAAAGGTGCTTGATGTAGGTGCAGGGATAGCACAGATTAGTCTTATGCTTGCCAAACAGCATCACTGCACCATCAGCGACATCTCTGGTAATATGATTAATAAAGCCAAGGAAGTCGCACACCAAGAAAGCCTAGACAATATACGGTTTTTGGTTTGTCCTTATCAAGAGCTTGGCGAGCATATCAAAGGCGAAAAATTTGATTTAATCTTGTGCCATGCGGTGCTTGAGTGGCTAGCAGAACCACAACTTATCATGGATTTTTTTGATGAATTTTTGGCAACAGGCGGTCTGCTTTCATTATGCTTTTATAACCCTGCTAGCTTGGTTTATCGTAATTTGGTAATGGGTAATTTTTATCAGCTTGATAAGCCAAAACCTGCCGATAACAAAAGCCTAACCCCAAACAGTCCTGTTGGCAATGACAAGGTAGAATACTGGTTATCATCTCGCCATTATCAAGTACTGATTCGCTCAGGAATTCGGGTTTTTTCTGATTATGCACCGCTTAAGCGTGGCGGTCTGACCAACCCCGATGATGTCATTGCGATGGAGATACGGTATTCTAGAGAGCTGCCATTTCGCTTGATGGGTCGGTATTTGCACATCTTAGCAAGCAGAACATAGGTTTTCAGTGGCAATCATAAAAGATAGCGACCAAGCACCGCATTAACCGCACTCTCGGTACGCAAGATTCGATCGCCTAGTCCCACCGCCGATACCCCAACAGAACGCAACAGGTCAATCTCATAAGGAATAAAACCACCCTCCGCCCCAATCGTTATCAGCGTCGGCATACCCTGATTCGCACAGAACTCACCAAACCCTTCTGAATCATAAGGGTGGAATACCACCGCCCGCCCTTCATCCATCAAAGATGGCAATTCATCTTGCACAAAGGGTTTAAAGCGTTTGGCAAAAGTAATTTTAGGTGGCACGGTATCAACGCCCTGCTCCAATCCATCTACGATAAAATCATCGATGCGTGCAAGCATTGGCGAACCCCAGTAGCTTTTATCTGTACGATAGCTATTAATTAAAATAAAGTGTGGCACACCGATTGCCGTCATATCCATCACTAAACGGCGTAATACCTTTGGTCGTGGCAAAGCAAGCATGACGGTAACAGGTAGCTTCTTAGGTGGCGTTTTATTCAGCACCACTTCATCTAGCAATACTTGATTGTCATCTATCAGCACAATGCGACCCACCCCAAGCCGACCACCTAGCACACCAAGCCTTAAACAATCCCCTATCTCTGCTTTGAGTACAGATTTGATGTGATTGACCTGCCTTGTCTCATTGATGACAAGTCGTCCTGATACATCAATATTATGCTGTTTTAATAAAATGATATTCATAAGTTTTGATTAATCGCTTTGATTGGTTGTGCTGTCTGTGATTGATAGATGTATCAAGAGCTGTTCGGCCTGTTTGGTAGCAGCGTTTTCTTTGGCAACTACTAACTGCCTACCTGCCATGCCTGCCTGATGAGCTGCATCTTCATCAAATAGCCACGATGCCACCGCATCAGCCAAACACTGAGACGCACTATCTGTTATGGTCAGGGCTGACACTTTTGATAAACCATCAACAAGCTCTTCACAGTTTTTGATGAATTTGCCCATTACGACAGGTTTGGCAAGTGCCGCAGGCTCAATCGGATTATGCCCACCGACATCAACAAACGAACCACCAACCACCGCCACATCACACACCGCATACCACGCCAACAACTCTCCCATGCTATCTGCCAGATAAACTTGGGTATCTGGATCAATTCGTTCTCCTTTTGAGCGTCTATGCGTGATGAATGTTGATGATTGGCACAAGGAAGCTACCTCATCAAACCGTTCAGGATGGCGTGGCACCAAAATCAGCAAGGTGGCTGGGTCGTGTTCTATCAGTTTTTTGTGAGCTTGTATCGCAAGCAGCTCCTCTGCATCATGTGTACTGCCGACCAACCAAATAGGTCGATGACTAACACCTTGCCATATCTGTACTTGCTGTATCAGTCTTTGATTGTCCGCACTTAACTGATGAACGCTTGACCACTTTAGTGAATCCATCACTGACACCTTGACCTTATCCGCACCAAGCCTGACAAATCGATCTGCCGATGCTTCGTCTTGAGCAATGATGGCGGTCAAGTTTTGCATCATGCTAGTACTTAGTTTGGGAAATTTAGCATAAGATTGATAGGATTTTTCAGTTAAGCGAGCATTCACCATCACCGCAGGAATCTGCCTCTGGCGTAGCTCATATAGTGTATTTGCCCATAATTCTGTCTCAATAAACAGTGCCATAACAGGTTGAATATGCTCAATGAATACCTGTATAGTTTTTAAGTTATCCACAGGGACAAAGCTGTGATTAACTTTCGTTCCCAATAGCGGTTCAAAAAGCACAGAAGCACGGTTAAATCCTGTCTGTGTGGTACTGGTGATCCATAGATTAAATCCTTGATTTAAAAGAATTTTTAACATGGGATAAGCAGTATTTAGCTCGCCCAAGCTTACCGCATGACACCAAATAACCCTGCCATGACAACCACTCTTATTTACTTTTTTTTCAAGGTTATCCACAGGGATATGCACAGCAGTGGGTGCAGGTAAATAGGTTTGCCCAAACCGTTCTTTAACCTCTCGCATATAGGTGGGTAGGTGCTGTGATTTTTTATGCACCATGTAGCGATATATCGGCATGGCAAGGCGAATGGCAATGGGGTAATAAATGGGTGGTTTCATGACGGCATCATCTAAGATATTAAACTTATTCAGCGATATCATATTGTAAAAGAATCAAAAAAATACGGCAAGCCATCGCCTGCCGTATGATCAAAAAAACATCACATCAACAAATTAGACACTAAGCATACTATTAATAAACTCAAGGACATTTTTTGATTTGGCTGTTTTTTGCAATTCAATCAGCTTGCTCTTAGCATACGCCCTGCTGTCGTCTTGAAGTGTATACCAACGATCCAATCGAGCCAACATGCGTGATGCTACCGCAGGGTTGATGTCATCCAACTTGGTGATGGCATCTAAATATAGATTTAGCCCTTCTTCACTCCACAGCTGTACAGGTTTGGCAGACAAGCCGCCTAGCGTCGTACGCACACGATTAGGCACTGCCCAATCATAATCCTTGCGACTCATAAGAGACTCAACGAATGCCACATCACGACTACTTGATCTTGCTTGAATCAAGAACCAGTCATCAATCACCAACTCCTCATCCTTAAATCGCTCATAAAAGTCAGCAACAAACTCATCAGCATAAGGCAAATCAAAAGCTATCATCGCCGACAATGCCCCTTGTCGCTCGCTCATACAGTTCGCTTGTTCATACTGCTCTTTAGCCCACGCCTCTGTCTCTGGCACCTTCGCCAACAGTAATAGTTCTAACAGCACATTTCGTAGCAAACGGCGTCCTCGTGCATCAGGCGTATCTTCATAAGTCTCTATCGGCAACGAGCGATACCAGTTCATCGCCTCATCTTTTAGGGCGTGTGCGATTTGTTGCTGTAGGGCATCACGCACTGCCTTGACTGCTTTAGGGTTATAATCTTTATCATAAGACATCGCAAGCTCCGCCTCGCTTGGTATGTCAAAGAGTCTAGCAGTCAACATAGGGTCTGTTGTTATCAGCTTAGCAACGACAGTGCGTAAAGCATCAGTCAGCAGACTCACTTGGTCAGATTTACCCAATAGCAAGCGATTAACCAAAGTCTGGATTGCCTGCCAGCGGTTAAAGCCTTCGCTTTCAAAAGCAACAAGCTTCATCAAATCCTCATCGCTGTATTCAAAGTTGAGTTTTACAGGAGCAGAGAAGTTGCGTAACACTGAAACAATCGGCTTTGCCCCATCAGACAGACCGATACCATCAAAAACAAAACTGTCCGCCTCTTTGGTCAAAAACAGCATTTTTTGTGCCAAAAGCTCACCTGTGTGGCTATCAAAAATAGCAGTATCCACAGGAATTGGCAGGGCAATCGGAGCATCAAAACCTGCTACATGACGGGTCTTTTGTGATAGATTGACAACAACTTGACCGTCCTTAAATTCAAAATCACCTGATAGCTCTGGCGTGCCTGGCTGACCATACCATTTTAAAAAGTCCATCACCCTCTCATCGCCGACCGACATGGCAGACAAGAAGTCCTCGATGGTAACCGCTTGTCCATCATAACGGCGAAAATACTCATCTGTACCTTGTCTATATTTATCTTTGCCAAGGAAATTGGCAATCATGCGAACAATCTCCGCCCCCTTTTCATAGATGGTCATGGTGTAGAAATTGTTAATTTCCACAAAACTCTCAGGGCGTACACAGTGTGCCAAAGGACCTGCGTCCTCAACAAACTGATGTGCTCGCAAGAACGCCACATCTTCGATACGCTGTACCGCTTTTGAGCGAAAGTCCCCAGAAAAGCTTTGGTCTCTAAAAACAGTCAGACCCTCTTTTAGGCTTAACTGAAACCAGTCTCGGCAAGTAATACGGTTGCCCGTCCAGTTATGAAAATACTCATGGGCAACAACTGATTTAACACGAAAACTGCTTTCATCGGTAGTGGTTTGTGGACTTGCTAGCACACATGAAGTATTAAAGATATTTAAACCCTTATTTTCCATCGCCCCCATATTAAAATGCCCTGTCGCCACAATCATGTAGCGGTCTAGGTCATAAGCACAACCATAGTTATCCTCGTCCCATTTCATGGCATCTTTTAGGGCTTGCATGGCGACATGGCATTTATCCAAATCCTGCTTCGTAGCATAGATTTCAAGCAACACCTCTCGCCCTTCACTGGTGGTAAAATTGTCTTGCATGACATCAAGATTGGCAATCACACAAGCAAACAGATAGCTTGGCTTTAAGGTAGGGTCGTGCCATACGGCAAAATGACGCTCGCCTAAATCACCTGATTCTATCAGGTTGCCATTACCCAGTAGGGTTTTGTATTTTTTATCCGCTTCAATACGAGTGGTAAATTCAGCCAACACATCAGGATGGTCAGGATAAAAGGTAATTTTTCTAAACCCTTCAGGCTCACACTGTGTAACAAACATGGCATCATCGCCTGTGCCGGCCTGATATAATCCTTCTAAAGCTGTATTGGTTTGCGGATAAATTTTGACGCAAGTACGCACCACGGCTTCATCTGGCATGGCATCAATGACTAGCGTTTCATCATCTAGCGTGTAGGCATCTGCAGATAATGCCACATCATTCACAAAAATGGATTGTAGCTGTAACTCACGCCCAAACAGCACAAACTTGCCTTCATGCTGACGATGCACTGTCAAGGTCGCCTCAACTTGGGCATACTCATCAAACAACCCAATATCTAAATGAATCTGGCTGACTTTGTAGGTAGGTGGCGTATAATCTTTTAAATAAACTTTTGTTGGGGCTTGATTGGTCATACTTACTCCTTTTTTTAATAAACACGCCATAGTACCAAAATTCTTAGCAGAAAAAAAGTCCAATTTGCCGTAATTTTCATGACAACCAATCATTTGCCACATAACCAGTCTAGACTTTAACCCAAGACAATCCAATCATCATAAAAGCTGTGAGCATAGTCGCCATCAAGTGCCTGCTCAATCAAACACAATATTTGTTAAAAATTTTATCCACAAAAAAAATAACCCTAAACACAGTTAGGGTTATTGTTGTTAATCAAAATCAGATTAGAAGCGGTAAGCCACGCCCACTTTTGCGATTGGGTACCAGTTTGAATACTCTTTGCCTTCGATGGCTTGAGCAGCTGCTTTGTTAAAATCAGCATTGGCTGATTTGATGTGAACATCAGACTTACCTAAGTAAGTTGCACCCACTTCACCAAACACACCCCAGTTGTTGCCAAGGTTAGGACGGAAACCAACTGTTAGGTAAGGGGCTAATTTATTACGATGCTCAATAGTACCTTCAACAGTGCCCGTTACATCATATTCAGTTCCGTTAACGGTTTGCTTGCTAGTAGCGTTATTGGTTTTTACTTTAATGTGGTTATCAGGAACGATAACGCCAGCACCTACAGTAAACCAGTTCGCTGCTGGGCGAAGTTGTACGCCCAAATATGGGTTGGAAAAATCAGTTTCTACATCATATTTAGTGCCATCAACTGAAATATTATCTTTGGTGAATTTTGCAACATCGCCACCAGTCCAGCCAGCTTGCAACTCAACACGGTCATTGACCGACCAAGCGACATTCGCACCATAACCTAACGATCCCGCTTCAACGCTCACTGCCGCTGGTTTGGTTGCGGTTTTTAATAAAGTTTTTGTGCCATCAATAACAGCTACTGTTGTCTTTTTTGCACCGGTAACAACTACTGTACCAGCATCAGTAACGACATTAGCCATTGCACTGGTAGATAGTAGAACTGCAGCACCAATTAGTGATAATTTCATGGTTTTCATGAGTTTGTCTCCTAAAAATAAAAATTCATTGGGCTAAAATCGCCTCAATGACGCTTGTGTTGTTATTGGTGAGCGTATTAAAAACGATTTTTGTCGCTTTGTCTACCTACGATTTTACTATTTTTGTATCAGTTTGTAGAGATACACCACAGCTCTTATCATATTTGCAACAAAAAGATTGATGGTTCACACAAAATGTACAAAACCAAGTCCATCAAAATGACTCAACCTGATGGATTGCATATGAAGAATGGGCATATGACAGTATCAACACGCCACTTCTTTTATCATTATCACACACTCGCCAATTACAATCTTTTTTTGGCAAACCTCATTCATCACCACTTTGACCAATACTCCTAACATCATACCATTTAATAAATGTCAGTGTTTGTGTTGACGGTGATTGATGGCTAATTGGCGTGTCTTGGTTGATATTGTTCATAGCGGTTGATGGTGCATCAACTGCCAGATATGCTAGATTGTCATTATCCTGCATGGGATTTTTCGCCCTGCGATAGATAAATTCTTGCACCAACACCTGATGAGCAACCCCTTGTTTATTTAAGCACGCCTTAACCGTTTCATATACACCCAAACAGCTTGTCGCCTGCTTTGTGGCGAGTGAATAAATGGTAAATCTATACGCATCTGGCGGTACTTTTACAAAACCTTGCTCATTATTGCTGACTATTTTTTTAGAATTGGCAACCTGCCTTTCGTCTTTTGATACCGTCTCATCGTCCATTGATTGCACAGAAAGCCACAGCCATACTTGTCCATCAGTACAGCTTATCTGACCTGTCATCATCAAGCCAGATGAAGCAAAGTTATCCACACCACGCTTAGGCTCATAACACAGCTGAGCTGATGTTTGTTGATTAAAATCACCCTTATTAAGATGGTGTGCCACCAAAGTGTCAATAATACCGCCATCACTCATCAGACGCTCTTTTATTGATGGTTGGCGAAGTAGCATTAATGGCGTATCTGCCATTACAAATAATTCTTCAACTGAAGTTTTAGCAAAAGCATAACGGACATCCGTCATACTCTGGCGTATCGCCAAAGCAGATAGACCCGAAATCAATAGCACCGCCACCAAAACCAATATCAGCACATAGCCTTTTTGAGCATTCACGGCAACACCTTTTGATTAAGAACAACCCTATCAATCGCACCACCATTCACCACATTACCCATCACATTTCTGAGTCGTACAGAAAAATGGTATAGCCATCTGTCATGACTGGGCGAATCCTGCTGTAGCACCACCTTTTTGCCAAAAATTTCAAAATCTCTTGGTGCATCATCACGAGCTGACGGCGTGGGTGAATAACCTAAAAATGCCACATTCATCATCACAATAGGCTCATCTTGATTGGCGTGATTGGCATACTCAGTAATTGGCATAAATCTAATACCGTCTTGACTTGCCACACCAACCTCCACCCAAAGACCCTCAACATGACTGGCAATCACATCACCTTGACTACCCACACCAATGATGGTATTGGCAGCTTTACTTGATGACTCTGTATCAATGATGGCTTTAATGTATGCAGACGACCCACGACCTAGTCGTCTATCCCGCGTGCCATCTCGTGTGATACTTTCTGGAACAAAGCGTGCGGCATCACACCGAAGGTTCATCACACCATCGTTATTTTGGACAAAATATCTTTCAATGACCACTTGCCCCTCAATATGTCTCATCTTGCCACCCTTTAAGCGAGCATTTCGTGGCCCTAATGCCATCTCGCCCTCGCAGTCCCACATGTCTTGTGGTGCACGGTAGATGATGGTAAGCTGATGAGTGGGCATGGTTGTGCGGTTATTCTTTGGCTGAACATCAGCCCTGCTCAAATATCGTGCAAGATTAGACACGCTGTGGCTTTGATGGGATAACTGATCAATATGCACAAGAACACCCTGCGGATTGGGCTGTGATAATACCTTATCATCAATACCAAGCCCTGCCAGTCTTAGACTCTCGGTCAACCCCTGCACCCCAAAAATCTGATGTTGCAACCGATAAGTCAAATTCTCCTGAGCAACAATGCCATTTAAACTCATGACATAGGCTTGAGCAACCATCAATACCACCATTGAAGCAATCAACAGAGCAATCATCATCTCAAGCAGGCTCAATCCACAAGAATTGCTTAATCTTCGCCCAACTCTTAATCTTGTCTTTGCTGTGGCAAACCCCACCATCAATGCACCACCATCATCACACACTTTGCTCCTGCATTGATACCACCTGCTTTATTCATGCAGCCTTGCTCGCCCTTTATTGCCTTGGTTTCGCCCCATACAGCCACCAGACAGCGTCCGTCTGGGCAAGGCAAAACATTCATACGAACGCCATGAGTGGCAGCAACCTTAGCCGACTGTACTGCCTGATACTTAACTGACTCTTCTGGCGTGCAGACTCTTTGATGGCAATGGGTGTTTAAGGTGTCTAGAGCTTGGCGATAATTACTCATCATCTGTCCACTGACATCACCCAAATTCCTATTGAGCTGAGCAAACAAAGCCTCATAAGCCCGCCCAACCGATTCATCATGTCCTTGTAGTATTTGAGCTTGGTTGCCAAGCAATGATACGGCGTGTGTGCGTATGGCGGCATCTTGGCTGGTATGATATGCTCGCATCTGCACCGACAAAAACCCAAAAAACACCATTGACACCAACAACAATGCCACCATCACCTCAATGAGTCCAAAACCAGATTCTTTTTGCATTCTCTCAAGCCCCATACTCAATCCATACTGACTTAGATGGTCATAAAACTTAAATGTGCGAAAACTGAGCACTGCCATGTGCTATGCACACCGCCAACACTTTAATATCTAAAGAACACGCCCAAATTGTCGTGGCGGCCGCCTTAAGTGTCGCCCCTGTGGTTACCACATCATCAAACAAAATGATTTGTGATACAGGCGGTGTATCGGTCATGGCAAAGGCATCTTGGATATTGCTCAATCTTGACTGTCTATCTAGCCCTCGCTGATGTATCTTATCATCCACTCGGCAAAGCCCTTGCCAGATCGGCAGACCCCAATGATGCGACAAGGCTTTAGTAAGCATCGTTACAGGGTCAAAGCCACGCCGAACCAGACGCTTATTGGTGGTAGGAATCGGCACAATCACTGTATTATGCTGATGACAACCAATGGGCTTTGGTAACTGATGAATGGCATGAAGCAACACCATAAAAGAAGGCAGACTTTCATGGTCTTTAAACCGATTGATGGCGTAATTGATGGGGTATTGATAAAAAGTGGCACAATATAAATAAAATGATGGCTGAATCTGGCGATGACCACCCGCCATTGGTGCAGGCAAGTCAGCCTGCAGGAGTATGGGCGGTAGGTGCCATCTCATGAGATGATGACAGGCAGAACAAAGAATGGGTAAATCCGATCTGTTGTCTTGATATGATGTTATCGGCTCATGGCATAAGGCACACAGACCATGCCATTTGCGGATTTTTTGTGCCAAAAAGTATGGTGAAAAACGCACCACTTGAGTACGTTTTTTTGCATTATTCAAGCGTTTTATAAGCCCATCCAGTCATTTAGCATCACACCAACACCAATAGAGGTTGCCTCGTGATTATAGTCAATCAGTGACTGACCATAGCCTTGGAATAGCTGTACATAGCCACTAATCCCCTTACCAATGGGGTGTACATAGTCAAGCTGCAACGCCCCTTTTCCTGTTTTTGGGTTAAAGCGTGCTGTACCTGAGATGTTTTTGTCATTATTTAGATGATATAAAAATTTCACATCACCATATCCGTAATAATCCAAGATATCTGGGTTGTCATCAGGCTTTGAACCCCCCTCTTTTAGGATACGCCCCCATAGGCGTGGCATCACAGTTAATTTACCCCACTCCATGCCAGCCATCACATAACCACGATTCCACGATCGAGACCAAGGATTATCCTCACCATTGGAATGATGCACCGCACCCACACCAAGCATTCTAAGCCTACCCCCAAAAGGCAAATCCGCCACCACAGGCTGAGTTAAGAATATCTCAGGTTCATAATCATGTGCACGAAATGGACGAGAATTATCCTCATTATAAATCTGCCAATGTGCCAAATGCGTATAACCAAACCACAAATCCGCATTACTACCAAACACATCTTCTGCCATCTTAGATTTGACAGATATTTGATATTTAAGCTCAGGAGCACGCTGATCATTAGATGTATAATGCCACGCCTCTTGAGTTGGCGTACCTGGACTGCGATTTGGCTTGCCATGTAAATACATGGGTAGAATATACACAGGATTGTGTGGACGCACACGCCATAATCCCTGCTCGCTATTTTTATCCAAATCATAGCTGATAGACAGCGGTGTATAACGCTCTATTGTCTTATCGTTCATTTCAACACCGTCATTAACGGCATTATACGCTGTCTCGTTCTTGGCAAATATCACCTGTCGGTTGCCTTTCACCACGCCTTTAACCGTCTCCCCCAAGACAATGGCTTGTTTTTTTTGTAAGACAGATGGCAATTTGCCCTGTGCTAATGAGTCAAAGCAAGCTAAACGAGCCGCATCGTTCACCACCGCCGCACAATCATGAAACAACACCTCCCCTTCTGCTCGAGTCTTAATCGGTCTACTGCTGTCATCAGTTGCGACCGTTGCAACATTAGAAGAAGAGACGCCGTCCGCTGTCTTTTCAGAAACAACATCATCTGCCATCGCAGTCATGGCAACGCCCAGTCCCAAACCAAGTACACTTTTTTGTAAAACTTTATTTAACATCTTCACAACCATCATTAAAAAAAGACCAACATACCAAGCATGATAGGTCAGAATATACCAAGTAGCAAAAAGCCACCAAGCAAAAAACAGTAACAATAAAAAGAAAATAACCTAAGTCAAACCATCAAAACCCACTCAAACCTTAGGTCTTGATGCTCAATATAACCATCTTGATAGCGACCCACTATAAAAAACACACTCACCACAGCCATAAACAGTCGCACACTCACGCTTTGCACCACACACACCTTCTTGCTTGTTGCACTCTTTATGGAATAAATAGTTATATATTAATTGCTTATATTTTATCTTAAAGTTGGATGTTTGAATATGTCATTTTGCAAATCTTAAAACAAGCCCTGCCAACAATCCGCCATTTAACCGCCATCAAAATAAAACTTCATCAAGATAAATTAAGTCCCAACGCTTTATCCAATAAAATCCGCCCCTTTGGTGTACGCTGGATATAGCCTTGCTGAATCAAATAAGGCTCGATCACATCCTCAAGCGTACCCCTATCCTCCGCCATCGCAGCAGCAATCGCCTCCACACCAGCAGGTCTTCCATCAAAACGCTCAGCAAGCATCAGTAGATAACGACGATCTAAGTGGTCAAGCCCCTGCTTATCCACCGAAAGCATATCCAAAGCCGAGCTTGCAATCAGCTTAGTAACCACACCATCGCCTTTAACCTCGGCATAATCTCGCACACGGCGAAGCAGACGGTTGGCAATACGAGGCGTGCCACGACTTCGGCGTGCCACCTCAATCGCACCATCTTTATTCATGGCAATACCCATAAGCCGTGCCGCACGCTCAACAATGGTGGTCAAATCTGCCACACTATAAAACTCAAGCCTTTGTACAATACCAAATCTATCACGCAACGGAGCGGTCAATAGCCCTGCCCGTGTGGTCGCTGCCACAAGTGTAAACGGTGGCAAATCAAGTTTAATTGAGCGTGCCGCAGGACCTTCACCAATCATAATATCCAGTTGATAGTCCTCCATCGCAGGATATAAAATCTCTTCAATGACAGGACTTAGACGATGAATTTCATCAATAAATAATACATCACCTTCTTCTAAATTGGTGAGCATCGCCGCCAAATCCCCTGCTCGCTCAAGCACAGGTCCTGATGTCGAACGCAGATTGCCACCCATCTCACGAGCTATGATGTTTGCCAGTGTGGTTTTGCCAAGCCCTGGCGGACCAAAAATCAGCGTATGATCAAGAGCTTCGTTACGCTTTCTGGCCGCCGTGATGAATACCTCCATCTGCTCACGCACTTTAGGCTGTCCGATATAATCAGACAAAGTGGCAGGGCGAATCACACGATCAAAAACATCGTCTTTTTTTGGATTGGGGTCAATTAGGCGGTTTTGGTTCATTATGTTATCATCATGATAATGCAAAAAATCAGAGAAAATTACTCATCAAGCATCGTTAAAAAATTATTAAAAATGCGGATTATTATAATGGATTTTTATAATTTTGTCGCCCATTTTAGTGCTTGGTTTGGTTTTTGGGGCTTATAAGGATAGGGTTTTTATTTTATTTTTTGTGTATTATTGTAATCATGCGTTAATCATGATGTCAGTGCATGATGGGTGCAGTTTTCATAAATTCTTAAAAAAATGATTGTAATATCAATCATTTGTAATTACTTTGTGTTTTTTTTCATCCGATAGATTTACGCATTTATTGCTAAAAACCACCCAAAAAGAACAATAACACAACACTTTAATCAAGGATTTATATGACTTTTTGGGCATAAACATTTATGATATGCACATATTCTCTTGGTGTGTTTCTTGATATGACGAACTTTGATATGACGAACTTTGATATAACGCACAAAGCAACAATTTTTAGCATTTGGTTTTTTGATACCCATCTTGATAAAACCATCAAAATAGCTACCCACCTACCTTTATTGACAGCCTTGTTGTGCGTCTGCATCGCTCATGCCAATCCTGATTACACAAGCCCCATGCGAGGCAAAATCTACAAGACCTCCAGCACCACCTTTACTGTTTCTGAATATGAGCTTGCTTTGGTGCAGGTTCTGTCCGAAATTTGTCCGCCCATGCTAAACAACAATCAGCGAGTTCGCTTCGCTCGTGCTTATAATCAGCAGTTGCGTTCATTCATGCCAACCTCCGCCAACCCAAATGATACTCTGCGTCACCTGCACACCCAGCGTGATTATCGAGCCGCCCTACAAAGCGTGCGTGCGTGGACCACCAGCTATCCTGCCGCCCAAAACCGCAGGCTATGCCTACAGTTTGCAGAAGTAGAATTTTGATGCGATGATGGTTTAGTACTTACTTTTAAAAATCACACTTAAAAAACAAGCCAGTCCATCTCACTCCCTTTTTACACCAATTCCTCTCTCAAAAATTACCCCTAATTTAAAAGTCAGCTTGGATTGACTTTTTTATTCCTCAAAATTTTGATAAGATGAACACATAGCCACCTATCAATGTTCACAACAAAAATCGGAATCATAACCATGACCAATCACACCTTTAACCGCCAGTTTCCTCTTACTCGTCTACGCCGTCTGCGTGTTACAGACGGTATTCGTGAGATGGTACAAGAATCCCATCTTAAGCCCTGCCATCTCATCGCACCGCTATTTGTCATTGAAGGGCAAAATGAACGCCAACCAATCAAAAGTATGCCTAATGTTGAACGCTTATCAATTGACTTAACCATTGATTATGTCAAATCGCTATATCGTGAAGGCGTGCGTATGGTGGATATTTTCCCTGTAATCAACCCTTCGCTAAAAAGCCCAAATGGTGAAAATGCTTACCACCCAAACACCTTAGCTGTGCGTGCCATCAAGTCAATCAAGGATGCTTGCCCTAATATGATTGTCATGACCGATGTCGCTTTAGATCCTTATACCACACACGGTCAAGACGGTATTATTGATGAGACAGGTTATGTGATCAATGACATCACCACTGAAGCATTGGTTAAACAGACGCTTGCTCATGCTAATGCTGGGGCAGATGTCATTTCACCATCAGACATGATGGATGGACGCATTCGTGCCATGCGTGAAGCACTTGAAACTGACGGTCATCACAATATTGCCATCATGGCATATTCTGCCAAATACGCATCTGCCTACTACGGTCCATTCCGTGATGCGGTGGGCAGTGCCAGTAACCTAAAAGGTCATAAAAAACAATACCAAATGAATCCTGCTAACCGAGCCGAAGCCCTACATGAAGTCGCTCTAGATATCGCAGAAGGGGCCGATATGGTGATGGTAAAACCAGGACAACCTTATCTAGATGTTGTGCGTGAAGTTAAGGATAACTTTGGTGTGCCGACATTTGCTTATCAAGTCTCTGGCGAATACGCCATGCACATGGCTGCCATCCAAAACGGTTGGCTGACCGAAGCGGTAATTTTAGAAAGCCTGCTTGGGTTTAGAAGAGCGGGCTGTGATGGTATCTTATCTTACTTTTCACTCAAGGCGGCAAGAATGCTAAATGAATGAATACCACTTCCAATCAAGAAGATTTGCATTAAACACTCATTAATCAAGCCCTAGCACCGACCCCAAAATCATGTTAGAATAGAACAATTTTTCAGCCAAAGACTTTTGGTGCATTTTAACCAACAGGTCTTATTTTTCACTTGATGGTACTTCTTATGACACAAATTTCAACCCAACAAAAAACAGACGACACCGCCTTTGATAACGACATTGAAGCACAGCGTCAACAGTTTGAACAAAACGCCCTGCACTACCACGAATACCCAAGACCAGGTAAAATCTCTGTTACCCCCACCAAACAAATCGCCAACCAACGAGACCTAGCTCTTGCTTACTCGCCAGGGGTTGCCGTGCCTTGTCTTGAAATCGAAAAAGACCCAAAACTTGCCTCAAAGTACACCGCTCGTAGTAACTTAGTTGGCGTAATTACCAACGGTACTGCCGTACTTGGTTTGGGCAATATCGGTGCATTAGCATCCAAACCGGTCATGGAAGGTAAAGGCGTGCTATTTAAGAAGTTCGCTGGGATTGATGTCTTTGATATCGAAATTAACGAAACCGACCCCGATAAATTCATTGAGACAGTAGCAAGTCTTGAGCCAACCTTTGGTGGCATCAACCTAGAAGACATTAAAGCCCCAGAATGCTTTAAGATTGAGCGTGAACTGCGTAGCCGTATGAATATTCCAGTATTCCATGACGACCAACACGGCACCGCCATCATCTCAGCTGCCGCCCTACTAAATGCCCTACAGCTTAATGGCAAAAAAATCGAGGAAATCACACTGGTTTGCTCTGGTGCTGGTGCTGCTGCCATCTCATGCCTTGATTTGGCAGTTGCACTTGGTGTAAAAAAAGAAAATATCTATGTGCTAGATTCCAAAGGCGTCATTAGCACCAGTCGTGAAAAACTAGATGAGTCCAAAGCTCGTTTTGCCCGTGCTACTGACAAGACCACACTAGCAGAGGTCATGGTAGGTGCTGATGTTTTCTTAGGTCTGTCAGGTCCAGGTGTTGTTACTCAAGACATGGTTCGCTCTATGGCAAAAGACCCTATCATCTTTGCTTTGGCTAACCCAACCCCTGAAATCATGCCAGAGCTTGCCCATGCGGTGCGTTCAGATGTCATCATGGCAACAGGTCGCTCGGATTACCCCAACCAAGTCAATAACGCCCTATGCTTCCCATACATTTTCCGTGGTGCGTTAGATGTTGGTGCAACAGTGGTAAACGAGGAGATGAAACTTGCCTGCGTACACGCCATCGCTGCTATGGCACATACCGAAGCCACGCCATCTACCGACAGCCAAAAAGATGAGACATCAAAAAGCTTTGGTCGTGATTATCTTATTCCTGGACCACTAGAACCAAATCTTATCTTAGAAATTGCTCCTGCTGTTGCTCGCGCAGCGATGGATTCTGGTGTGGCAACATTGCCAATTAAAGACTTCGATGCGTATCGTCAAAAACTCTTTGAATTCGTCTACAACACCGCACTGGCGATGAAACCTGTTTTCAATAAAGCCAAAGCCGACCCTAAACGCATCGTCTACGCTGAAGGCGAGGACATCAATGTTCTGCGTGCGGTACAGGTTGTGGTGGATGAAAAAATCGCCAAACCTATTCTTGTCGGTCGACCCGATGTCATCAATAAAGAGATCGCCTCTCTTGGTCTGCGTTTGGTTGACGGCAAAAATATCACCATCATCGACCCAAACAATAACCCACACTATGATAGGTACTGCGATTATTTCTACAAAACCAATCAACGCAACGGCGTAAGCCTAGAGCTTGCTCGCCGTGATGTTCGACGCAAGACTACGCTCATCGCCTCACTCATGGTGGAGCTTGGCGACGCTGACGGCTTAATCTGTGGTACATTTGGTTTTTATCATCTACATCTACACTATCTAAACCAAGTCATTGGCAAAAAAGAAGGGGTTCAGAACTTCTATGCCATGAGTGGCGTACTGATGCAAAACCGCAACTTATTCATCGCTGATACCTACATCAATGAAGATCCGACCGCCGAAGAGCTTGCTGAAATGACTGTAATAGCAGCTCAAGCAGTGCGTCGCTTTGGCATCACACCTCGTGTGGCTCTGCTGTCGCATTCAAACTTTGGTGCATCAGACAAAGAATCTGCCATTAAAATGCGTAAGGTACACGAACTACTTACCCAAATGAATGTAGATTTTGAGTTTGATGGCGAAATGCACGGTGATGTCGCCCTAGATGAGCGTATGCGTGAACACAACTATCCATTTAGCACGCTAAAAGGTGCGGCAAACTTACTGATCATGCCAACCTTAGACGCTGCCAATATCGCCTTTAATCTGCTAAAAACAGCCACAGGCTCAGCCGCCCTAGGGCCTATCCTACTCGGTGCGGATAAACCTGTGCATATCTTGACACCATCAGCGACTGCTCGCCGTATCGTAAATATGACAGCCTTGACAGTAACAGATGCACAAGACATGGCAAAATAAACCCACTCGTATCATTAAAAGCACTCATCATTGAGTGCTTTTTTTATGGGTCAATTTAGGATAAAATGATGTTAGTTGGTTAATTGAGAGACCCCATGAAAGTCTATTTAGTCGGTGGTGCGGTGCGAGATGCACTACTTGGTCTGTCCGTCAAGGACAAAGACTTTGTTGTCGTGGGGGCGGATTTTGATACAATGAAGTCGCTTGGATTTAATCAAGTGGGGGCAGATTTTCCTGTATTTTTGCATCCTGATACCCATTTTGAGTACGCTTTAGCCCGTGTGGAACGAAAAAACGGATTGGGCTATCAGGGATTTTCTACTGACACAAAAGGCATAAGTCTTGTTGATGATTTGTTAAGGCGGGATTTGACCATTAACGCCTTAGCAGTGGAGGTGGTAGGGCTGTTTGATGACACGCCAAAAACAGGCGAAGTGATTGATTTTTATGGTGGATTAACTGATTTACAAAACAAAACACTACGCCACATCTCTCCTGCTTTTAGTGAAGACCCACTACGCATTTTACGCACGGTAAGATTTTTGGCACGCTATTTTGCACACGGTTTTAAAATCGCTGACGAAACAATCGTACTCATGCAAACAATGTCAAACGATGGCGAGCTATCTCACCTTAGTCGTGAACGCTTATGGGCAGAAAGCGTAAAGGCAATGGAGAATGGCACAGGGCATATTTATTGGCAGGCATTGAAAGATTTGGCGATTTTACCCCATTTTTTGGCAGAATTGGATGCGTGCTGGCAAAATGACACGGTTTTTAAACAAGCGATTGATGATCTAACTTTGGCAAAAAATTGCAACATAGCAGTACAGTTTGCTATTTTATGCAGCGGTTATTTGGGTGATGACAATTTAAATAAACAGTTAGTCGCTAAAATCGCCCACCAATTAAACACACCCAAATACCCTATCCAAATCGCCAACTTATTGACAGAGTTTGATGATATTTTTAATCAAAAAATCAATGCAACTGATGTGCTTAATCTGATAGAGAAAACCAAAGCTCATCAAGGCAACACACAAACCCTAAATGATGTATTGACCACCATCTTTATCATTCATCGTGGCTTAATAACCAATCAAAATAAGATAGCCCAAATGATACATCAGGCAATCAAACTCTATAAAAGCGTAAGCATCAATGACATCAGCCCTCAGCTAACAGGCAGGGAGATTCATATGGCGTTAAGTAGCGTAAGACAAGACAAAATCAAGCATTTAATCAACGAGTATTTTTCTTATGAATAATAAAGTTGTTCTCGTTACAGGCGGAGCAAGGCGTATCGGTCATGCCATCAGTACCGCCTTTCATCATCAAGGCTATGATGTCATTATCCACCACCATCATAGCCATGCAGATGCACAGGTGCTAGCAAACACACTCAATGCCGTCCGCCCTAACTCCGCTAAGATTATCAAGGCAGACTTATCCATCATCAACAACCATGTTGCCCTTGACGCCTTTAAAAAACAGACCATAGAACTATTTGGCAGGCTTGATGTACTCGTGCATAACGCTTCTAGCTTTTATCCGACCGCCTTAGATGACGGTTTTAAAACATGGCAGGCAGATTGGGACGATTTATTTTTAACCAATGCCAAAGCACCATTATTCTTAAGTCTTGCATTTAAAGATGAACTTGCTCAGCGACAAGGAGTCATCATAAGTTTGCTAGACATTCATGCTCGTGATAAACCTTTTATTGGCTACCCCATCTACAATATGGCAAAATCTGCTCATCTTGGCATGGTGCAGTCTCTCGCCCTAGAACTGGCACCATGCGTGCGTGTCAATGGTGTCTCTCCAGGAGTGAATATTTTTCCTGATGACAACCAAAATGCATCACTAAATCCATCCACCAAAGATGCACTCATCCAGTCCGTCCCACTAGGTCGGATAGGCACTCCTGCCGACATTGCACAGGCGGTCGCATTCTTAGCACACACTCCTTACATCACAGGGCAAGTGATTGCTGTGGATGGTGGTCGCAGTTTGACACTCAAAGGTGGATAATTTTTAGCCCACCACTATCCACCAAGGTGAATATGGTCAAACTACCAAAAACATTCAGACAAAGGTATGTCTTTTTACGCCATATTCTTGCCCAATTATTGCCAATTTTTACCTAAAGTAAAAATTATATTGGCATGCAGTCATTTTTAAGGTAGAATACATCCTTTAATCTTTTGTTTAACAATACCCCAAACTATCCATCAGGCTTTTTGGGTTTTATTTTGTAAAATTTTCGGAGTTGATAGCTTAATCAAATCTCAAACACGCCCGCTAACAGATTTTTAGCTTTGCTAAATTTGCAATCTGCCAAAAGTAAGTTTGATAACAGTATTAGCACCCCAACGCCTTTCTCTGTTCTGCGTTTACGCACGCTTTTTGGAGGACTCTACCGTTGAGTACACCTACTACTAATGTTGCTAAGTTGCAACGAAATCTTGGACTCTGGCATGTCATCATTATTGGCTTAGCCTACATTCAGCCGATGACACTTCTTGATACTTTTGGCCTAGTTTCTAATGAGAGCGGCGGACATGTTCCAATGTCGTATTTATTCGCATTGGTTGCTATTTTGCTCACTTCTATCAGCTATGGGCACATGATTCGTGTCTATCCTTCATCAGGCTCTGCATACACCTACACCCAAAAATCCATTAACCCTGCGATGGGCTTTATGGTGGGTTGGTCAAGTTGGCTAGATTATCTGCTATCGCCGATGGTTAACATCATCTTGGCAAAAATCTACCTAGATGCCCTATTCCCCGAAATTAACAGTTGGGTGTGGGTCATTGGACTTACCGCCATCATGACAGGCGTTAATATCTTTGGTTCTAAGGTGGTGGCATATTTTAACAGTTGGATTGTATTCATTCAGCTTGGTATTATTGCCATCTTTGTCTATCTGACCTACGATGCATTAGCAGGCGGCTTGAACGCTGATGGTCTTATCAGTCCAGAGAATGCCTACCAGTTGTGGAGCATGACACCTTTTTGGGATAGCATGACTTCAGTAGGAGCTTTGATTACTGGTGCAACCATCTTGTGCTTCTCATTTACAGGCTTTGATTCACTGTCAAATCTTGCCGAAGAGACCAAAGATGCCAAAAACACCCTGCCAAGAGCGATGATTCTAACTACGCTGATTGCAGGTGTTGTGTTCATCATCAGTACTTATTTCATGCAAATCTATTTCCCAAACAACCCTGCTACCTACTTTAAGTTGATTGATGAGACTCAACCTGAAATTTTAGAAGCCGTCGGTGGTGCCGCCTTTAAAGGTTGGGTACTAAGCTTTGCCATCATCACAGTTATGGCGTCTGGTATTTCAGCACACGCAGGCGTATCTCGTTTGATGTATGTCATGGGTCGTGATGGCGTGATCAGCAACAAAATCTTTGGTCAAATTAGTCCACGCTTCTTTACACCAGTGAATAATATCTTAATTGCAGGTGCAATTGCTCTAACAGCAGGCTTTATCAGCTTAGAATCAGTAGTAAACTTGATCAGCTTTGGTGCATTAACCGCATTTAGCTTCGTCAATTTGTCGGTGATTTTCCGCTATGCTTTCCGTGATAAAAAAGTCAATACCGCCAAAGACATTCTAAGCTATATCATCGTTCCTGTACTTGGCTTCATCAGCGTGTTTTTGATGTGGATAGAAGTGGATCATCAGACACTAAAAGTCGGTTTGGTATGGGCATCTATTGGATTTGTGTGGCTTGGCATCAAAACCGCAGGCTTCAAAAAACCTGTCCCCCAATATCGTGAAGAAGATGTATAATCATTCCTTCATACAAAAACCCCATCTCATGATGGGGTTTTTACTTTCCAAAAGCAGTTAAATTACCACAATAAACAAGCATAATCTTACCATCTAAATTTCATCATCTATCAGTACGCAACAAGATGGTGTATGATGCCCAATCTAGTTTTACTTGACTAGCCTTTTTACTCCAAGTGCTTATTCAACATAAAAAATTCTAACAATCTATGCTAAAATGATGAAAACTTTTATCAAGACCGTTCAGCCATCATGCTAGAAATCCGTCATTTACAGATGCTCTCAACCCTTGCCCGTCACGGCTCTCTTGCGACGACCGCCAACGAGTTAAACCTAACCGCATCCGCCATCAGCCATCAACTAAAAGAGTTGGAGAATTACTATGGCATCACACTGGTCAATCGCCGTAGCCGTCCTGTCAATTTTACGCCTGCAGGTCGCCTTATCTTACAGTTGGCGGATAATATTCTCCCTCAGGTAGCACGCACTAAGTCCGACATCAAGCGACTGGCACACGGACAATCAGGACAACTTAGATTGGCAAGTGAATGCCACAGTTGCTTTGATTGGCTGATGCCAATTTTAAATATCTATCGCAAAGAGTACAGTGATGTTGAGCTTGATTTTGCCACAGGATTTGAGCCAGATCCACATCAGATGCTCATCGATGGCGATATTGACCTGCTAATCACAGCCAGTCATTTGTCGACTGAGGATATTCATTATCAGCCCCTATTTACCTACGAAAGCCGTCTGGTACTCTCGCCCGCTCATCGCTTAGCCAGCAAAAACACCATTCACCCAAACGACTTGGCAACCGAAACCCTAATCGCCTATCCTGTAGAACAAAAACGCCTTGATATCATCGCTAAGTTCTTAGAACCAAAAGGCATTGAACCCAAAAGTATTCGCACCACCGAACTGACCGCCATGCTCATTCAGCTGGTCGCCAGCGAACGAGGTGTAGCAGCCCTACCTGACTGGGTGGTGTCAGAATACGAAAAAAAAGGTTGGGTGGTTAGTCGCCCTTTAGCTGATGGCGTGCATTGTCAGCTGTATGCAGCAGTGCGTTCAAGCAGTCTTAATATGGTGTATATGCGTGGGCTTTTAGCACTGTTTGATGACATCAAAAAACCCACCACCTAAATAATCAGTCCCAATGATGCTTTTTGACCGTTAATAAGGCTGATGAGACTAAATTTAGCTAAATGTATATATTTTTTAAATAAATGGTAATGGTATTTTTATCATGCAAACAATATTATTACTTTAGCATCATCAATGATATAATGACAACGCAATAAATGGACTTAGTTACAAGTGCAGATACCATCACTTGTGATGACGCTGGATATTTGGTTGATACCAATCACAGCATTCCCCCTATTTACAACATGACAATCTGGAGTTTTTATGAGTAAATCTACCATCATCTATACCTATACAGATGAAGCCCCTGCCCTAGCAACGCATTCTTTATTACCAATCGTTCAAGCCTTTACCAAAAGTTCTGACATCAATTTTGTAACTAGCGACATCTCACTTGCCGGTCGTATTCTGTCTCAGTTTCCTGAATACCTAAGCCCAGAACAACGCACTACTGATGCACTTGCTGAACTTGGCGAACTTGTAAAGCAGCCAGACGCCAATGTCATCAAACTGCCAAACATTTCTGCGTCTATGCCACAACTACTGGCGACCATCAAAGAACTACAAAGTGGCGGTTATGCCGTGCCTGACTATCCAGCAGATGCAACCACCGATGAACAAAAAGACATTCAAGCACGCTATGACCGTGTCAAAGGCTCAGCTGTAAACCCAGTTTTGCGTGAAGGCAACTCTGATCGCCGTGCCCCAAAAGCGGTAAAAAACTTTGCCAAAAAATTCCCACACTCAATGGGTGCATGGACAACCGACTCAAAAACCCATGTCGCTACCATGTCAGATCATGACTTTTTTCACAACGAAAAATCATTCACCGCACCTGTTGCAATGAATGCCAATATCATCTTTACTGACAATACTGGCAACCGCACCGAACTACGCAAGCCTGTGGCACTACAAGCAGGTGAAGTGCTTGATGCAACCGTCATGAACAAAAACGCCTTGATTGCGTTCTTAAGCCGTGAAATCCAAGATGCTAAAGAAAAAGGCGTGTTATTTAGTTTGCACATGAAAGCCACCATGATGAAAGTCTCCGACCCCATCATCTTTGGTCATGCGGTTAAAGCGTTTTTTGCTCCAGTGTTTGAAAAATTTGGCAACGAACTAAACAGTGCCGGCATCAATGTCAATAATGGGCTAGGCAACCTATTTGCCAATCTAGACAAACTAGAAGCCAATACTCGCACCGATGTAGAGACCTTGATCGCCAAGTCATTCTATGAAGGCCCTAGCATTGCGATGGTAGATTCCAATAAAGGTATTACCAACCTGCATGTGCCAAGCGATGTGATTATTGATGCGTCAATTCCTGCAATGATTCGTACCTCAGGTCGTATGTGGAACGCCGATGGTGAACTTCAAGATACCAAAATTACCATTCCTGACAGCACCTACGCACCGCTATATGAAACCGTGGTTGCATTCTGCAAAAAGCATGGTGCATTCGACCCAACTACCATGGGTACTGTGCCAAATGTCGGTCTAATGGCTCAAAAGGCTGAAGAATATGGTTCGCACGACAAGACCTTTGAAATCAAAGGTGCAGGCAAGGTAGAAGTGATTGACGATGCAGGCAATGTGTTGCTATCGCACGAAGTGCAAGACGGCGACATTTGGCGTGCCTGCCAAACCAAAGACGCTGCCATCAAAGATTGGGTACAACTTGCAGTGAACCGTGCTCGCCTTTCAGACACGCCTGCGGTATTTTGGTTAGATGCCAATCGTGCACACGATGCCGAACTCATCAAAAAAGTTAACACCTATCTTGGCGAGCTTGACACCGATGGTTTGGACTTACGCATCTTGTCTATCGCTGACGCTACCCAATTCACCCTTGAGCGTCTAAAAGATGGACAAGACACCATCAGTGTAACAGGTAATGTACTGCGTGATTATCTAACCGACCTATTCCCAATTTTAGAGCTTGGCACATCAGCCAAGATGCTATCTATTGTGCCTTTGATGAACGGTGGTGGTATGTTTGAGACTGGTGCTGGCGGTAGTGCACCAAAACATGTTCAGCAGTTCAACGAAGAAAACCATCTGCGTTGGGATAGCTTGGGCGAGTTCTTGGCACTGGCGGTATCACTAGAGCATACCGCTCAAAAAACTGGCAACGCCAAAGCTCAAGTATTGGCTAACACCCTAGATGCTGCTACCGAAAAACTACTACTAAATGACAAATCACCGAAGCGTAAAGCAGGTGAGCTTGACAACCGTGGTAGCCACTACTATCTGGCAAAATATTGGGCAGAGGAGCTAGCAGCTCAAAGCACTGATACGGCATTGGCAGCGGAATTTGCTCCAATTGCACAAGCATTATCAGAAAACGAGACTGCCATTATTAACGAGCTAAATGGCGTACAAGGAAAACCAGTTGATACCAAAGGCTACTATGCTGCCGACCGTGATGTATTAACTGCTACCATGCGTCCAAGCGAGACCTTTAATCGCATCATTGCACAGCTATAAACCCAACCACAAAAAACTGCCATCTAACTAGGTGGCATTTTTATTCTTAACACATAAAACACCTATTATGAAAAAACTTCTAATCAATCTTTGTGGCTATCTGCTGATATTCTTGGTAATATACAGTGCCGTTAACTTTTGGCGAGCTCCTGCCATGCCAAAAGTTCCGCAACTGACCTATCTTCAGCACCAGACACCAATTGATGTCATCGCCCAAAGCCATAAAGAACCAGTATTGCTCTACTTCTGGGGAACTTGGTGTAGTATCTGCCGATTCACCACACCCAACATTCAGCAGCTACATCAGACAGGCACACCCATTGTCTCTGTGGCGGTCAAATCAGACAGCACCGATGAGCTTAGTACTTACCTACAAACTCACGACTATGATTTTATCGTCATCAATGACCTAGCAGGGGATATCTTTGCCGACTGGCAAGGTAAGGTTGTGCCAACTTTTATCATTTTAAAAGATGGTGAAATTAAACAAAGTTTCACAGGATTTGCCCCACTTTGGTCATTAAAAGCTCGGTTGTGGTTTGCTCGTTTATAAATGTCAACAAAACTTCATCACACGATAGGCTTGTGTTATAATGTTTGTTTTAATGGCATACTTTTTTAATACCCCTTTTATCATTGACGGTTATTCAAGAGCATCATGAATACACACAGCACAAACACCCAAGGCACACTATTTATCATCACCGCCGCATCAGGTACGGGCAAAACCAGTCTGGTTAAAGAACTGCTAGCAAGCACCGAACAGCTAAAAGTGAGTATCTCTCACACCACACGAGACCCCAGACCTGCCGAAATAGATGGCGTACATTACCACTTTACAACCAAGGACGACTTTGAACAACTCATCAAAAACGGTGCGTTCTTTGAATATGCCAAAGTCTTTGGCAATTACTACGGCACTTCCAAACAGGCTGTTGATGACCTACTTCATCAAGGAATTGATGTTGTCTTGGAAATTGACTGGCAAGGAGCTTTGCAGGTCAAAGAAAAGTTTGAGCACGCAGTGATGATTTTTATTTTACCGCCAAGCAAAGATACTCTAAAACTCCGCCTATCAAATCGTGGTCAGGACAGCATTGAGGTTATCAATACTCGATTGGCAGGTGCTACTCATGAGATGCAACATTATCATCACTTTGATTATGTGGTCATCAATGACGATTTTAACCAAGCGTTAACCGACTTACAGTCCATCATTACTGCCAATCGACTGACACTCGCCAAACAACAAAGTCGCCATCACACGCTCATCAGCTCCCTATTATCACAAGACTGATATATTGCTAATTGCCATCAGCATTTTAAGAACCTTGTTCTTGATGAACCGATGGCAAATTCAGGCATTTGTTACCATCATTGATGCCACACAAGAAAGATGGGTAGCATCAATGATGGTGCCTATCAGACTTGCTCGCACCGTCCGCCATCAGCTAAATCGGCAGCAATGGCAACGATAGGTTTAATTCGCTTTGTCCGTACCATTTCAAACACTCTGATTATTTAAGACAACATATGTTACCAACCCCTGAACTGATGATTTATCTGCTTGATATGGTGGGTATCATCGCTTGCTCTATCGCAGGCACAACCTTAGCCCTGCACCGAAAATTTGACTTTTTTGGTTGTATTTTGGTCTCAATGGTCAATGCCATCGGCGGTGGAACGATTCGTGATGTCATGCTAGACCGCCACCCACTATTTTGGATGACCGATCTGAACTATATTATCATCATCACATTGACATCGCTCATTTGTCAGATGTTTTTTAGCTATTACCAAAAAATTGATTGGACGCTCAAATTCTTTGATGCAGTGGGTCTGGCCGCATTTAGCATCATCGGACTAAAGGTTGGGCTGTCTTTTGGAGCCCATCCATTCATTGCAGTCATGATGGCGGTATTAACAAGCATCGCAGGTGGCATCATGCGTGATATGATTTGCAACGAAATTCCACTGGTATTACAAAAAGAAATCTACATCAGTGCCAGTATCATCGGTTCAGTGGTGTACTTTCTTTTGGGTTATCTAGGTGTTGTCAATGGCATTCAAGACACTTTAGCCTTAGGCATCATCTTTGGGGTTAGAATGCTTGCCATTCGTTTTGACTGGCATCTACCATCCATTCGCCTGCTATGATTGTTTGTTTAAGTCTTTATCAAAAAACCTGCCGATACGACAGGTTTTTTGATAAAAGAACCAAGTTAATCGTAATCAAATGCCAATTTATGACAAATAACGCCCCACCAAACTTACCAATAACTGAATGTGTCGCTCATCGGTGTTTAAGGCAGGGATATACTGATAGGACTTACCGCCTGCATTCATAAAGTTATCACGGTTCTCTACCGCAAGTTCTTCTAGGGTTTCAAGGCAATCAGCACTAAAGGCAGGGCTTAGTACTTGTACAGACAGCCCTTCTGCACCCCATTGGGTTAATAGTTCATCAGTATAGGGTTTTAGCCACTCTTGTGCCCCAAAACGAGATTGAAAACTAATCGCCCACTCATCATCATTAAGACCTAGCTCGCCTGCGACTAGCGTTGCTGTGCGATGACATTGCTCAGCGTACGGATCGCCTTTATCAACATAAGGTTTTGGAATGCCATGAAAACTCATTAAAAGACGCTCAGCACGCCCATGCACCGCCCAGAATCTACGAATACTGTCTGCCAAAGCCTGTATATACAGTGGATGATCATGATAATCACCCACAAACTGAATGGCCGGCATATGACGCTGTGCCTTGCAGTAGTCTGCCACTTTATCAAAGACAGCGGCGGTCGTGGTCGCTGAATACTGTGGATATAATGAAAGGACAATAATGTCATCATACCCCTTAGCTTGTAGCTCTTGTAGTACCTGCTTGATGTTTGGATTGCCGTAAGTGGTAGCAGGAAATACAGAAATACATTTGCCCATCTCAAAGAGTTTGTGCTCAAGCTGACTTGCCTGTGCCTTTAAAATCGCAAGCAGTGGCGACCCCTTATCCGTCCATACACTTTCATAGGCATGAGCCACACGCTTAGGGCGAGTGGTCAATACAAATAGATTTAGGATAATCTGCCAAATAAACGATGGCATCTCAATCACTCGGGTATCGGACAAAAACTCACGCAAGTAGCGACGCACTGCCTGCGGTGTTGGCTCATCTGGTGTACCTAGATTGACAAGGATAATGGCTGTTTTCATGTGCTTATTTTAACTTATTTTAGCAACTGTCTTATTAAAACTTTTTGATTGATGTACATTGTTACAATGCGACTTAGTGTACCATTTTTTTATCAAAAATAGCAGTCTATTTGTATCAATAATTTAATTTGGTTAAATCAAAAAACCGCCAAGTCGCCATCAGCCAAGCAAACTTTGCCAAAATTCTTTATCAAGCTGACCAAGTCATTGATTAAGAGCCAAACAAAATGCTACAATAACCCCTTTTAATTCACTACAAAAACAAACAAAAAATGGATAATTTTCGTGCAATCTCACAACCAAGCACCTTATCTTGACCCAACTTCTGTTGGAATAGTTACACCCCAAACCCTGCATTTTAACCAGCCATTACGCCTAGAATGCGAACAAGTACTGCCAAGTTTTGACCTTGTTATTGAAACTTATGGCACACTAAATCCTGACAAAACCAACGCCATCTTAATCTGCCATGCTCTATCAGGCTCGCACCACGCCGCAGGCTATCATTCGCCTGACGATACCAAAGCAGGCTGGTGGGACAATCTGATTGGCAATGGCAAGACGATAGACACGAGCCGATTTTTGGTGGTGTGTCTCAACAACATCGGATCATGTCATGGTTCAACAGGTCCAACATCGATTAACCCTGCCACAGGTGAGATTTGGGGGGCGGATTTTCCCCTTATCACCATTAAAGATTGGGTGAGAACCCAAGTCATGCTCTCTGACCGCTTAGGCATTGCCAAATGGCACGCCATCATCGGTGGCTCAATGGGTGGCATGCAAGCCCTGCAATGGTCGGTCGATTACCCAAGCCGTTTAGAGCGAGCGGTCATCATCGCAAGTACTCCTAAGCTATCCGCCCAAAATATTGCCTTTAATGAAGTGGCACGCCAGTCTATCTTATCCGACCCTGACTTTCATGATGGTTGGTATCTAAAGCACGGTACTTATCCTAAACGGGGGCTGATATTGGCTCGCATGGTTGGGCATATTACTTACATCACCGAAGAGGCCATGAGAGCTAAGTTTGGGCGTGATTTAAAGTCGGGCAAATTCATGTATGGCTTTGATGTGGAATTTGAGGTGGAGAGTTATTTGCGTTATCAAGGTGAGCGGTTTAGCAAAAATTTTGATGCCAACACTTACCTGCTGATGACCAAAGCCCTTGACTACTTTGACCCAACACGGGATTATACGACCGATCACTTAGATGAAAAAGAAGCACTCAAGCAGACCCTTGCTCGTACCGAATGCAAGTTTCTGATCGTCTCGTTCACGACTGACTGGCGGTTTAGCCCAGAGCGTTCGGTGGAAATTGTTGATGCACTCATGGCAAATGATAAGCCTGTTAGCTTTGTTAATGTAGATGCACCTCATGGGCATGATTCGTTCTTATTTGACATTGACCGCTACACCAGTGCCGTTCGAGGGTTTTTAAATGCTCCTACCATCAATTTCACTCACAAACAGCATGACAAAAACCATCTTAGCTGACAAGGCTATAAACCAAGCAAAGACTCAAGCCTTATTTATCGACCTACTTTTAACCACCAAGAAAAACCATGAATATAGACCATCAATTAGCCGAAAACTGGATAACACAAGGTGCTAAAGTCCTAGATTTAGGCTGTGGCGATGGCACGCTACTGGCTCACTTGCATGAGCGTCTGGGCGTGTCAGGTTATGGCATTGAAATTGATTCCAATAAAATCAATCAAGCCATCGCCAAAGGGCTAAACATCGTAGAGCAAGACCTAAACGATGGCTTGGCTCGCTTCGCTGATAACAGCTTTGATACAGTCGTCATGACTCGTGCCTTGCAAGCAGTCAAAAACCCCCAAGATTTATTAAACGACATGCTTCGTGTTGCTAAGTTTGGCATTGTAACTTTTCCCAACTTTGCCTACTGGCAAAACCGAATGTATCTAGGCATTAAAGGCATCATGCCCATCAGTGAGACCCTGCCCCATCAGTGGTATGACACGCCAAACATACACCTATGCACTTTCAAGGATTTTGAGAAACTCTGCCACGATAACGACATTCGTATTCTTGAAACAGTCGCTCTATGGGACAACCCAAACCAAAAAATCCCAGCGTTTATCCGCAATAAAATCGTCAAAGTCGCTCCCAATCTATTGGCAGATGTGGCGGTGTATCGCATTACAAAACTACGCTAACACCCACCTTAGGCTTGATTTATCCATTGAGTTTTTTAGCATAAAATGCTAAGATAGTATATTGATTTATTTTGGAGTTATTATGAAAATCCTAAAAATCGTTCTATTTTCTGCTACGCTCAGTACTGCGGTGGTAAGCCATGCTCAGTCATCTGGCGTCCAGTTTGAAAACATAGACATCAGCAACTTGACCGACCAAGCAGCCCAAGGCAATCATCACGCTCAATTTTTCCTAGCAAAACGCCTACAAAAAGGCGAAGGAACACCCAAAGATGCCAGTCGTGCCGCCTACTGGTACACTCGTGCTGCTGAACAAAATATCCCACCCGCTCAGCTAAACTTAGGTCTGATGTACCTACGAGGTGAAGGTGTTGGGGCTGACATGGATGAAGCACGCAAATGGCTAGAAAAAGCTGCTCATCTAGGCGACAATCGAGCCAGCTATGCTCTTGCCATACTAGATGAACGAGAAAAACGCCTTGTAGATGCTTACAAATGGTATGACCTATCCACACGAGATGGCATGTTAGATCAAAATATCAAAAATAAAGCCCAGACCAAGATTGGTCAGCTTGCTCTAAATCTATCATCTGAAGATATCGAGAATGCAAAGAACAATGCCAATAGTTGGTTTCAAAACCAATAACCATTAAGCATACCCCATCAAACATCACTAAGAACAACGAAACCAAAACCGCCCTAGCCAAGGCGGTTTTTATCATACCCGCCCATCAAAAAAGCACACCTTGCCCACTTGGTTTTGGCGTCTTGACCAAAAAACCCAGTGCTGATAATTTCTCTTTTAACGTCATGATATTATAAAAAGAATGGGCATTGGTGGTGTTTTGAAAATAAATAAACAACTCATCAAACTGCTCTCGACTGCCAAAAATTTCATCAGCAATCCTACCAAGTTCATCATCGGTATAGCGATAATCATGGCGTTCTTTGGCGGTTGCTTCGTCCCACCAATGTTGATTATTGCCATGCAAGCGATAATAAGCAGTGCGAGTATTTACCCAAAAAGGCGTGTTAGGCAGTCCAATATTTTTAGGGTAGTCTGCATTAACCCAGATGAGATTTGCCGATTTGCTAAAATACTCAAAAACAGGGGCAAGGTGCCAACTGGGGTGGCGAAACTCTATGGCAAGCAAATACCTATCAAACCACTTGACTAACTCGCCTAGATACTGACGATTGACAGGCGTTCGCTCAAAACTGTAAGAAAACTGCAACAATAACGGGGCAAGAAAGGAGTGAATGGGCGTAAGAATATTTAAAAAACTTTTGGCAGTTTTGATGGTGGCGGTACGAGTATGGCTAAAATCTTGGTGTAGTTTAAATGAAAACTTAAGCCGTTCGCCTGCCTTATCTAGTATGCCAAACACGGTTTTTTGCCCAATCGGTACATGAAAACTACTGTTAATTTCCACGCAATCATAGTGATTGGCATAGTGGTGCAAAAACTCGCTTGGGCGTACACCATGTGGATACAGCATACCAATTAAATCAGTGTCGCTGTATCCACCTGTGCCAATGTAAATGTTTGACTTCATCAATCACAATCAAGCAATCGGCGGTGTATAAGTCCCATTTTTGATATCATCTTTGATTCGTTCTGCCTCTGCCAAGACCTGTGATAACAAGGCTTTGACATTATCAAGAGTGGCAACGGGACTAAGCGTTGTCATTTTTAATGATTGCACATCACGCTTGCCGTCAATGACACGAGTTACGCCAATATTAGCATCACCCTTGGCAAACAGTTCATCTGCCACATTTTGGTTGAGATTATCAATAAATTGGCTCGGATAATCTTTTGGCATAACACGGAACAATACGCTAGCAAATTGTGGCTCTACCAATAGCTCCAAGTCATCGGTCGCTTTGATGTAATCTGCCACTTGACGAGTTAATTGCACGCCATGATCAATCATTGAACCATAAAGCCTCTCACCCAAAGCCTCAATGGTCAACCATAACTTCAACGCATCAAAACGGCGAGTGGTTTGTAGTGATTTTGATACCAGATTTGGCACGCCATGCTCTTCATCGTAGGCTGAATTTAAATACTCGGCTTCATAGTGCATAAAGCGATAATTTTTTTCATCTTTTAGTAGGAACGCACCGCATGAGATGCTTTGGAAAAAGTGCTTATGAAAATCCAGCGTTACCGAATCAGACAGCTCAATACCGCTCAACATATCACGATGGTTGTTAGACAACAGCAACGCCCCGCCCCATGCCGCATCAATGTGTAGCCATGCCCCAACTTCATCACACAGCTTGCGGATTGTCCGAATGTCATCAATCGCCCCTGCGTCTGTTGTGCCAGCGGTTGCCACCACACACGCTATGATTTTGCCGTCATTTTTGAGCGTTTGTATTGTTTTGGCAAGAGCATCCGTATCCATTTGAGCATTGTTATTGACAGGCACAGCAACAACTGAAGCAAAACCCATGCCCATCATCGCCATATTTTTTTGGACACTAAAATGGGCGTTTTGTGAACAAATCACTTTTACCTTCGCCAATGCGTCAGGTGGAATGCCATCTTGTTGCACCGACCATTCTTTGCCGTTATTTTGCCAGTTTTTGGCAATCGCCCAATCACGAGCAAGCAACACCCCCATCAAGTTAGACTGTGTCCCACCTGATGTGAATACCCCTGCTGTGCCTGTGCCATAGCCTGTTTTTTGGCGTAGGTAGTCAATCAGTTGCACCTCCATCAACGAGCCTGCAGGCGACTGATCCCAAGAGTCCATAGATTGATTGGTGGCATTAATCAGCACTTCAGCAATCTGTGAGCTTACCATCGTTGGGCAATGCAAATGGGCAAGCGAATGCGGATGATGCACTTTTAGGCTCTTATTTAAAAACAAATTGATGGCACGATTTAACGCCTCATCAAGTCCCAAACCCTCTTGGCTTGGCTGAAAGTTAATTGCTTGGCGTAGTTCGTTAATACTACCGCCTGTGTACATTTTATCTTCTTGCAACCAGTCAGCTACGGCTTTTACTGCCGTATTCATTGCATTTTGATAATCATTGACGGACTGTTCGTCATTACAAAACAGAGCTTTACGGTGTTTGGTAAGATTGGTCATTGTCTTCCTAATTCATGTTGATGGAAAATGACTTATTATAACACGGTTTTAAAATCAATCCATTTATTCGCCCTGTAACATCAAAAAAAATAATAACAAGGTTATCCATCCTTAGCAACTCAAACACCAAAAGCCAGACTGGTCAAACCCAATGACCATCAAACATCACCCCCCACCCCTTTAAATTTTTCCACAAACGCTACAATTTTCTGAAAAATACTTTGTTTGGCAGTTAAATAATTGGGATTAAGCGGACTCATTTTTGGCAATACCGCATTTAAATCTGTACCGTTTTCGCTGGCATATTCTCGTTTTAGTGAAGTTGTCAGGTAGCGTTTGGTAGCCTCCGTATTTAAATTATTTTCGCTAATGAGTTCATCGACTTCGCGTTTTTGTTCGCTTTGGGCAAATTCATAAAACTCACCAATAATACTTGGCTTATCAGGAATGCTATCCAAATCCGCTTGATTAATAAAATCCACCACCAAACCCTCTTTGGCACGATTACTGATACTTGCCCGAATGGTACGGCGAATTTCTTCTACCAATGCCGTCTTATCTTTGATTTTTTTGTGATGGTCAAAAATAAGTTCCAAAATATAATCCAAATTAATCTCTTGTGATTTTAACAAATCCACTTCAAAAACCACATCATCCCAATCAATTTGGCTTTGATTTTGGTTTTCTGCCCCTTTTTGCTGACGAAGCCAATCACGAATGTCATTATAAGTAGAACGATAATCTTGCACCACTCGCTCAGATGGCATTGGTATGGTTTGCATTGTAGCAAAATCATCATCGCTTAATTGAAATTTGGTTTTAAAATCCATTACCGCAGTTTCATCATTCAAATCAACTGTTTGTATTTCTTTGAGTGCGGTAAATTCATCATAATTTTGCAAAATATTTTCGGCACGCAAATATTCACCAAATAATTTGGCAAATTCTTTTTTGTCTTTTTCGGTTTCTATTTTTTCAGGGTCGGGGAATCGTTCATTTAATTCCTTGACAACTTCCAAATAACCCCGCCGAGCCTCGCCTGTTTGGCTATCGGTATAGCCGTCCATATATTCTTGATAGCTTTTTTCCAATACCACATTTTTGGTATTTTTATCACCAAATAAAGTAATGGCATCAATGGTGGCTTGTTCCAAATCACGAAAGGTAACGATATTGCCAAAAGATTTGGTGGCATCATAAATACGATTGGTGCGTGAATAGGCTTGCATCAAACCGTGATAACGCAAATTCTTATCCACAAACAAAGTATTTAATGTCGGTGCATCAAATCCTGTTAAAAACATACCAACCACAATCAATAAATCAATGTCTTGATTTTTTACGCGTTTGGCTAAATCACGATAATAGTTTTGAAATTCTCGGCTTTCTACGCTGTAATTGCTTTGAAATAGAGCGTTATAATCATTAATGGCGGACTGCAAAAACTCTTTGGCACTGCTATTCATTGCCGTTAATTCAAAGCCCTCATCTTCAATATCACCAACCGCATCTTGGGCTTCATTGGCAGAAAATGAAAAAATGGTCGCTATTTTTAAAGGTTTTTCTTGGTCTTTTTGCAATTCTTTAAAAGCCTCATAATAGGCTTTGGCGGCATCAACTGAACTTACCGCAAACATTGCATTAAACCCCTTACCACCTGCATTTAAACGATGGGTTTTATGTTTAAAATTATCCAAAATATACTGCGTGATTTCACGGATTCGCTCTGGATGTAGCAAGGCCTGTTTATTTTCAGCAGCTGATAATTTATCTAAATCTTGCTCGCCTTCTAGTGATTTAAATTTTGGGCGAACATCATTATAATCCACTTTAAATTTTAAAACTTTTTCATCACGAATCGCATCAGTAATCACATAAGAATGTAACTGGCGACCAAAAACGCTGGCAGTAGTTTCTGCACCCAAAGCATTTTGTGGAAAAATAGGCGTGCCTGTAAAACCAAATTGACAAAACTTTTTGAATTTTTTATTTAAATTCTTTTGTGCTTCGCCAAATTGTGAGCGGTGACATTCATCAAAAATAAACACCACTTGTTTTTGATAAATTGGTAAATTATCTTCTGCTTTCATCAGATTGTTGAGTTTTTGAATGGTGGTTACGATGATTTTGTTATCATCTTTTTGCAAATTGCGTTTGAGTCCTGCGGTACTTTCTGAACCATTGACACTATCAGGACTAAACCTTTGATATTCTTTCATCGTTTGATAATCCAAATCTTTTCTGTCCACCACAAAAAAGACCTTATCAATAAAATCCAGCTCTGTTGCCAAACGGGCTGCCTTAAAACTGGTCAGCGTCTTGCCTGAACCTGTGGTATGCCAAATATAACCGCCGCTTTCTAAACTTCCCCAGTTTTTGGTTAAATGCGTATTTTTAATTTTCCACAAAATTCGCTCCACCGCAGCAATTTGATAAGGTCGCATAATCAATAGCGTATCACTACTATCAAATACCGAATACTGCAATAACACACGCAACAAGGTATCTTTTTGAAAGAATGTGGCAGTAAAATCCTTTAGATCTTTGATTGGGTGATTATCAGACCTTGCCCAATTCATTGTAAAATCAAAGCTGTGTTTGTTTCGCTTGGTGGTATTGGCAAAATAACGCGTATCTGTGCCATTACTAATCACAAAAATTTGTAAAAATTTAAATAAAGAATTATCTGAATTAAAGCTCTCTTTGCTATAACGATGGATTTGATTGAAAGCCTCACGAATGGCAACGCCTCGTTTTTTGAGTTCAATTTGAATCAAAGGCAAACCATTGACCAAAATCGTAACATCGTAGCGGTTTTTGTGATTGCCCGTTTGTTCAAATTGATTGATGACTTGCACAAAATTGCGGGCAATGTTCTTTTTGTCCAGCAAATAAATGTTTTGGATACGCCCATCATCAAAGACAAAATCACAAATATGGTCATCGTGAATTTTACGGGTTTTTTCAATGATATTTTCAGATGGCACATCCAAATATTCTGCGACAAAACGCTCCCATTCTTTATCCAAAAAAGCCACATCATTGAGCTTTTGTAATTGCTCGCGCACATTTGCCAAGAGTCTAGCTTGGCTAGTTAAATCACGGCGATATTCATAACCTTGATTGATTAAATCTTCAATCAATTCTTTTTCCAAAGCACTTTCACTTTGATAACTGGCACTCGATTGGTCAATTTTTTCGTATTTGTCTAGGACAATAAAATGATTGGTTTCGGCGATGGGGGTGGTTTGGATGGTCATAACTATTGCTCTTCATATTTAAAAAAATTATATCTGTTGGTTAAATCATTTAACAAATAACCAACAATATTTTTTTCAGCATCAGTTAAATAAATTGAAGTTTCATTTGCCAAAGATGAATGGCTGGAAAAATTCATTATACGACTATAATAACTCTGTCGGCTATCATTATCGGGAAGTAAATCAGACCAATTTTTATATCCTAAAAAACTAGCTGTTTTTTCATATAAATTACGTAACAAAGTAAAATGGTACTTTTCAATCATATTATTGGATATTGCCGTTTCTAATGTTTGCTTTAAGTGGATATGATAGGAAAAAGCAGAGTTAGAATCTCCTTGTTTTTTGTTTAAGGAGAAAGATTCATCTTCATATTTTTCCAATAGAAACCCTTCCGTTAGAGACAGTTCATTATATAAGATATTATAAAAAATAGAGCTGTGAGTGGTAATAATAAACTTAATTTTGTTATTGTTAAAATCACTAGATTTGATTAATTTTGCTAAATTAACCGCCAATTCAATAAGATGATTTTCATCCAATGAACTGACTGGGTCGTCAATAAAAATATATTCAATACTATCAAATTTATTTGTTTGTCTATGTTCTACCTGATTGCGAATCTGAATAACTTCTTCTATTAAAGTAGAAAATATGCTCCAAATAAAGTTGCTTTCTTCTCCTTTAGAAATTTTAATATGATTTTTAGGAGTATCATCGCCAGTTTCATAAGAGAAAGTTACTTCAGAAAAAGCTGGAATAACGACCCTACGACCATTACCATCTTTAATTTCGTATTGCTGATTAAAATTTGGTGTTAATCTGGCATTTGTATAGCGTTGGAAGTTTTCAGTAACTTTTAACTCCAAACCCTGTTCCATAAAAACCCAATTGGTAAATGAATTTGGATGAATTTTTAGTTTGATTTGGGCATCATTTTCCAAATCATTGTCCCAATAGAATAAATCTTCTGTAAACGATGAATAGTATAAGATTTTCTTATATTCCAAATCCCCAATATGTTCATCACCTTCTTGGGATTTAGGCGAAATAAGCTCTTTAAACTCACGAGATAGGCGAGTTTTTCCTGTACCATTAAAAGCATAGATTAATTGAGATTTTTTACTTGAAGCCTTCAATTCTTGTGCAATTTCATTCAGTGTTTTTCCCATAATATTGACTCTCTAACTATTTTCAGGCAGCCTGAAAGTTTAATAACAACTCCCGATAATATTCATATTGCTTTTGTCGTAGTTCAATTTCACGGGGCAAGCCTTCGCTAATAGAATGTGTAAGCGTGTCAAATTTATCCAAAATGGCGACAATTTGGGTTTGGGTTTCTGGGGGTGGGATTGGGATTTTCTTTTTAGCATAATTACTAATCCATTGTCGTTTATGGTCGTTTTCCATTTGTTGATTGGATAATGTATTTAGCCAATAATAAATATATTTTAATAAAACTTGATTTTCATCTTTTGATGTAATCATTTTCATTGCGGATGATTTGGCTTTAAAATCAAAATCCACCCATTTATTTGCTGTTGTAAAATCATCAAAAATAATAACAGGTTTTGATGAAGCCAAATAGATACCGTGAGTTTCGTTTGTATAACCCAAAATAAAGGTTTTTCCTGCTGTTAAAACTGGAATTTGATATTCATCATCATAATTATTTGTACTTACTAAATATTTGGTTGGTTGCTCGTAATCTGCCACTTTCCCCAATGGTTTCCATTCTACATTTAACCCATTTGCAAAAGGGTTTTTTAAATGATTAAAATCCAATAATAAATCACGATAGTATTGATATTGCTTAACTCTTAGGTTAAGCTCGGCGGTTAGCTCGGCGGTTACGGCGGTAAATGCGTCCAAAATTTGGACGATTTTTTGTTGGACTAGTAGGGGCGGGATTGGGATTGGGAATTTTTCAAGCATCGGTTTTCTGATTGAAGTGGCAGTTGCTCCAACGCTTTTTGCAATAATATAGTTTTTGAAACAATTATTCATTAAATAAAATAAAAATTTAGGATTAATATCGTCATTGTTCAAGCAAATTCTATAAGCTCTCTGATGTAATGCATATTTACCTTCAACAAAATGAAAAATATCACCAATTCCACCTTCTCCTGGAATGATAATTGCTGTCTCATCAAATTGATAAGTGTTGGATCTTAATATATTTTTTGAGCGAACATAGAAAGGATATTCACCATTTTCATCTTCATCTTGGCGATTTGAATTACCCGTACCAATTTCCGCAACTTCCCCCAACGGTCTCCATTTCACCGATTGCCCATTTAAGAAATTTTTAATCAAGGTGTGCATTATTTTTTACTCGCTTTTTTGGCTTGTCGTTCTAGGGATTTTAGTTGATTTAATTCATCATCAGCCAAGCCCACGCTTTCTAGATATGCCACCTCCACAGATGATAAGGTTTTGGCTTGATATGTCCGATATTCTGCCAATGCTTTTTTATCAGCCATTTCACGACTGACCACGCCAGTACCTTGCAATACCCCTTTGCCATAAGTGGTTGCAAACTTATCCAATTCATCAATCCAATCTTGCATTCGCATTGGCATTCGTTCACTTGCTTTGATTTCTGCCAAGTCAAAAAAAGCTGAGACCAAGCGATTAAGGCGAAATAATTCATCTTCTGTTAAATAATTTTTGGCGATTTTGATTTCATTTAAGGTTGGCATTGCCCCTTTAAAAGTTGTTAATCCCATAAAATCTTTTGAACTATCCGCTCGCTCAAAAATAATCTCTGGTGCTGTATGTTCGTGAACCGCATAATGTAATTTATTTTGGACGGTTTTAAAAAACAATAAACTCTTTTCGCTTTTTGGGTCATAATCTTGACTGGTTGCATACAAATCCAAAACTTGCCGATACAACGCCTTTTCACTAGAACGAATGTCTCGAATGCGGTTTAATAATTCTAGCCAATAATCTCCTCCGCCTGCTCCTTTTAGGCGTTCATCGTCCATTGTAAAGCCTTTGACAAGGTATTCGCTCAGTCGTTCGGTTGCCCACTTACGAAACTCTGTACCTCGTGTGGAACGCACACGATAACCAATGGCAATAATCACAGGCAGGGCATAGAACTTCTTTTGCCGACTGACTTGACGGCTGCCTTCGGTTTCAACTTGTAAGTGTTGCTTACAAGTTGAAATTTCATCAAGCTCGCTCTCTTGGTAAATTGCCTTAATATGCTGTGTAATTGCTTGTGGTGTGGTTTGGTAAAGCTTAGCAATTTGGGCTTGTGTTAGCCATATTTGTTCATCAAAGCGTTGCAAGGAAAACTGTGATTTGCCATCATTGGTTGTATATAAAACAATGTCCATCTTACATCTCAATCTCTTTGATAATCTCATCAATACTTTGGCGTAAAGTGCTAATTTTACTGACCGTTTGGCGGATTTCTTCATTTAATACCGCAATATCAATCACTTCTCTGGTGTCTTCGGCCTCTACATAGCTGGATACAGAAAGATTGTAATCATTTTTGGCAATTTGACTGTTTTCAATATTGGCACTTTGATGAGCGATTTCACTTTTGTCGGCAAAGATTTGGAGAATTTTTTCAATATGCTCATCGGTCAAAACATTGTTATTGGTTTCTTTTTTGGACAGTTTGCTGGCATCAATAAATTGAATTTGGTTACTTGTTTTGTGTTTGGACAGAACCAAAATATTGACCGCAATGCTTGTACCAAAAAACAGATTGGGGGCAAGGGCAATCACGGTTTCTACAAAATTATTATCAACTAAGTATTTGCGGATTTTGGCTTCTGCCCCGCCACGATAAAAAATCCCCGGAAAAGTAACAATCGCCGCCCGCCCTTTGGCAGACAGATAATTTAAAGCGTGCATAATAAAAGCAAAATCGGCTTTTGACTTGGGGGCGAGCACGCCAGCAGGGGCAAAACGCTCGTCATTGATTAAAGTAGGGTCGTCTAAGCCAATCCAGTTAATAGAATAAGGCGGATTGGAGACGATGGCATCAAAAGGCTTGCCATCACCAAACTCTGGTGTTAGTAGAGTATCACCAAAAGCAATTTCAAACTTGTCATAATTGATATTGTGCAAAAACATATTCATGCGAGCAAGGTTGTAAGTGGTGTGGTTAATCTCTTGCCCAAAAAAGCCATCTTGAATGATGTGTTCATCAAATTGTTTTTTAGCTTGTAATAACAGCGAACCTGACCCACAAGCAGGGTCATAGATTTTATTAATGCTGGTTTGACCGTGTAAAGCCAATTGGGCAATTAATTTAGAAACATTTTGTGGGGTAAAAAATTCACCGCCCGATTTGCCTGCATTGGCAGCATAATTGGAAATCAAAAATTCATAAGCATCGCCAAACAAATCAATCTGATTGTCCTTAAAATCACCAAAATTCAAGCCTTCCACGCCTTTTAGAACAGCCGCCAACTGTCTGTTTTTGTCGGCAACGGTGTTACCTAGTCGGCTAGATGTGGTATCAAAATCAGCAAACAAACCTTTGATATCTCGTTCAGATTCAAAGCCATTGGCGGACGATTCAATGGCATCAAAAATGGCTTTTAAATCGGTGTTAAGGTTGGGGTTGTCGTTGGCATTTTTGGCGACATTTTCAAATAATTGGCTAGGATAAATAAAATAGCCTTTGGTTTTTATGGTATCTTCTTTGATTTGTGCCAAAATCAAGCTATCATCAGGAAAACTGGCATAATCTACGCTATCATCTCCTGCTTCAATATAAGCAGAAAAATTCTCACTGATGAAGCGGTAAAAGAGCGTGCCTAATACATATTGTTTAAAATCCCAACCATCTACCGCCCCACGCACCTCGTTGGCAATTTGCCAGATGCGGCGTTGTAATTCGGCTCGTTGCTGTTGTGCTGTCATGACTCATATCCCTTAACAATAAAAATCAAAGTATTTAATTTACCATACATCTTATGATAGATCTTATAAAAACTATCTGCATTACCAATAATCATGTTGAGCTTGTTGTTTTGGCTCTCATAAAGCATAGATGGTATCTATCTTTATGTCTTTAGCCAAACCACCCAAAATCACCCATGTTGATTTAGGCACACTTAATCTAAAAATTATACCACAAAAAAACAAGGCACTCCAAAGAATGCCTTGTTGAATCTAAAACCAAATAAAGAGCTTACCCACGCACCGCTTTTAGTGCTTCGCCCACCGACTTCTTAAAGCGTTTTACGACTTCTTCGCACTCTTCACGAGTGATGGTAATTGGGCATAAAATACGCACCACCGTACCGCCACGACCGCCACGCTCCAAGAGTAGTTTATTGTTAAAGCACGCTTTTTGAATGGCTGCTGCAAGCTCGCCATCGGCAGGATATGAGCCAATTTGGTCAGCAGGCTGACGCTCATCTACTATCTCAATACCGTTCATTAGCCCACGACCACGCACATTACCAATACAAGGATATTCTTGGGCAAGCTGATTGATCTCAGCACGCAAAAACTCACCTTGAATGCGTGAATTTTCGGTTAGATTATTGTTGCTAATCTCTTCTAGCACATTATAACCTGCCGCCATTGCCAGCTGATTGCCACGGAAAGTACCTGTATGACCAGCAAGAGACCAAGCATCAAACTTCTTATTGATGGCAAGCACACAAAGTGGCAAGCCACCGCCAACCGCCTTACTCATCACCACCACATCAGGGATAATACCAGCGTGTTCAAAGGCAAACATCTTGCCAGAACGAGCAAAGCCAGCTTGCACTTCGTCCAAAATCAGCACAATATCATGTTTGGCGGTTACTTCACGAATTTTTTGTAGCCATTTGGTGGGAGCAACAACCACACCACCTTCACCTTGAATCGCCTCTAGAATAACCGCAGCAGGTTTGACCACCCCACTTTCTACATCTTCAATGAAATTTTTAAAATAATAAGTCAAGGCATCAACACCCGCTTCGCCACCAAGCCCCAAAGGACAACGATACTCATGCGGATAAGGCATAAACTGCACGCCTGCCATCAGATTGCCTACTTTTTCTTTGGCGGATAGGTTGCCTGTCATCGCCAAAGAGCCATGCGTCATGCCATGATAGCCGCCAGAAAAGGCAATCACATTATCACGCCCTGTATAAGTCTTGGCAAGTTTAATGGCAGCTTCTGTACCATCCGCCCCAGTCGGTCCACAAAATTGCAGTATAAAATCTTGCGGAAAGAAAGAGAGTAGCTTTTCGGTAAAAGCGTCCTTAATCGGTGTGGTAATATCCAGCGTATGTAGTGGCAATCCACTATCTAGCACATCTTTGATGGCACTGATGGTGGCAGGGTGATTATGCCCAAGAGCCAAAGTACCAGCACCTGCTAGGCAGTCAAGGTATTCGTTGCCTTCAACATCAGTTACCCAGCAACCTTGTGCTTTGGCAATGGCTAGGGGGAGTTTACGAGGATAACTTCTAACATTTGACTCCATTTGGTCTTGACGAGTCAGGTAGTAGTCGTTAGTTGCACCGTCTTTAGGGGTTACGGGGGCATGATTTACAAAATGAACGCTCATATCGGATTACCATCTCAGATAAGGGTTAAAAGAAAAACCTATGAATACAGCATCAAGCTCATCTAACATGGACAAAACTTCATGACCGCATTCCTAAACCCAAACCCAATTTATTAATAATAAAATTTGGGTTTAACAAGGTTTGGCGATGTTCGGCATGCATCTTCATGGCTTAACAAATCAAAAGTTGCACGCCAATTTTGCAAGAGTAATCGCTCCAGTTTCTCCATGGGGGCAAATCAAAGCGATTCAACCGCTTGCACGGCAATATTTTAAAAATGTGATGAATTTATCAAAATAAACCACTGTAAATTCATTAAATTTTAAAAAGTGGCAAATTATAACATACAGGGCAAATTTAACAAGTAAATTTTGTACGATTCTAATGCCAACTTAGCACCATCTTAAGGCAATTAAAAAACACCGCCAATCTTGACGGTGTTTTTCTTTTAATCATTCATCAGGTTAGGCAAGTTGTGCCACGCTGATTTTGTCTGATTTTTCGGTATACTCATTCATCTGGTCAAAGTTTAGATAGTTATAAACTTCTGCTTCCATAGATTCTAGCTTACCTGCGTACGCCATGTATTCTTCAACGGTTGGCAATTTGCCTAGTACCGATGCCACAGAAGCAAGTTCAGCAGATGCTAGATATACATTCGCCCCTTGACCCAGACGGTTCGGGAAGTTACGAGTAGAAGTTGAAACAGCGGTGCAATTTGGTGCAATGCGAGCTTGGTTACCCATGCACAAAGAACAACCTGGCATTTCGGTTCTTGCCCCTGCTTGGGCGTAGGTATTATAGTAACCTTCGTCCATCAGTTGTTTCTCGTCCATCTTGGTTGGTGGTGCAATCCACAGACGAGTGGTTAGGCTGCCTGCTGGCACTTCTGACAACAACTTACCTGCAGCACGGAAATGTCCGATGTTAGTCATACACGAACCGATAAACACCTCATCAATCTTATCGCCAGCAACTTCTGATAGTAGCTTAGCATCATCAGGGTCATTTGGACAGCATAAGATTGGCTCTTTGATGTCAGCTAGGTCAATCTCGTACACTTTGGTGTATTCAGCATCTGGATCAGCTTTTAATAGCGAAGGGTTATCTAGCCATTTTTGCATATTCTCAGCACGGCGAGCCAAAGTACGAGCATCACCATAACCTTCGCTAATCATCCATTTTAGCATGACGATATTAGAACGCAGATATTCAGCGACTTTTTCTTCAGACACCGTGATGGCACAGCCTGCTGCCGAACGCTCAGCAGATGCATCAGACAGTTCAAATGCCTGCTCAACAGTCAAATCATTTTCCATCTCAGTTAGGTCAATCTCTAGGATACGACCAGAGAAAATGTTTTTCTTGCCTTTTTTCTCAACGGTCAAATCACCCTCTTGAATGGCATAGTAAGGAATGGCGTGTACCAAATCACGCAAGGTAATGCCAGGTTGCATTTTGCCTTTGAATTTCACCAGTACAGACTCAGGCATATCAAGTGGCATCACACCTGTGGCAGCAGCGAACGCCACCAAGCCAGAACCTGCTGGGAATGAAATACCAATCGGGAAACGAGTATGACTGTCACCACCAGTACCTACAGTATCAGGTAGTAGCATGCGGTTTAGCCACGAGTGAATCACGCCATCGCCTGGGCGTAAACTTACACCACCACGGTTCATGATAAAGTCAGGTAAGGTGTGATGCGTAACAACATCAATCGGCTTCGGATAAGCAGCGGTATGGCAGAATGACTGCATGACTAGGTCGGACGAGAAGCCCAAACACGCCAAATCTTTTAGCTCATCACGAGTCATCGGTCCTGTGGTATCTTGTGAACCAACGGTTGTCATCTTAGGTTCGCAGTAAGTGCCTGGACGGATGCCTTGACCTTCTGGCAGACCGCACGCACGACCGACCATTTTTTGAGCCAAAGTAAAGCCTTTGCCTGTATCAGCAGGTTGCTCTGGAATACGGAACAAGGTTGAAGGCTCAAGACCTAACGCTTCACGAGCCTTACTTGTCAAGTTACGACCGATGATTAGGTTAATACGACCACCTGCACGCACTTCATCTAGTAGCACAGGAGTTTTTAGCTTAGATTCAGCAATCTGTGTGCCGTTTTTAAAGGCGGTCACAGTTGCAGTTGCATGATCAATCTTTAAGGTAACTTCATCACCCATGTTCATATCAGCAACATCAATCTCAACAGGCAACGCTCCAGCATCTTCCATGGTATTAAAGAAAATCGGTGCGATTTTGCCACCTAAGCATACACCGCCGTCTTTTTTGTTAGGAATATAAGGAATCTCATCACCAAAGAACCATAATACAGAGTTAGTTGCTGATTTACGGCTAGAGCCAGTACCCACAACATCGCCCACATAGGCAACAGGATTACCACGAGCAATCAGCTCTTTGATTTGGCTTAGCGGTCCTACTTCACCATTTTTTTCTGGGTTGATACCATCTCTGGCATTTTTTAGCATGGCGTTAGCGTGTAGTGGAATGTCAGGGCGACTCCACGCATCTTGGGCAGGAGATAGGTCGTCTGTGTTGGTTTCGCCAGTTACTTTAAATACAGTAATGGTCATCTCGCTAGGCACATCAGGACGACTAGTGAACCACTCAGCCTCCGCCCATGATTGTAGTACAGCTTTAGCATTAGCATTACCTGCTTTGGCTTTTTCTTCTACATCGTGAAACGCATCAAATACCAACAGCGTCTTTTTAAGTGCTTCTGCTGCCAGTCCGCCAAGCTCAGCATGATCAAGTAGCTCAACAAGTGGTGCAACATTATAACCACCAAGCATCGTACCTAGCAGATATACCGCACGCTCTTTGCTGACAAGTGGAGAAGTTGCTTCGCCTTTAACAATGGCATTTAAAAAAGCAGCTTTCACATAGGCAGCTTGGTCAACCCCTGCTGGCACACGGTTTTCAAGTAAATTCACCAAGTAGTCTTCTTCACCCGCTGGCGGATTTTTTAGAAGTTCTACCAAATCAGCAGTTTGGGCATCGGTCAATGGCTGTGGTGGTACGCCTAAGGCTTCACGCTCAGCAACGTGGGCTCTGTATTCGGCTAACATATTGGACATAACAAGTTCCTTAGGTTATTGTTGTAAAAACGGTGCGTTGGGTGCTTTGTGTCGCCACAAAAGTGCCTACACCAAAGAAAAAAGAAACTAAGCTATCATACCGCAAATTTATCAAAGTTTCAAAAGGTTATAGTAAGATAGCCAATATTTATTTTAAAAATACCAAAAAATCCGCCCAGTAAATTGAGCGGATTTGTCAATGATTTGGTTAAGATTTCCACACCGTCTCATCTAGTGTTTTTTCTTGTTTGGCAACAACGGCTGTACCTGCGATATCGCCCACCACATTCATTGAAGTACGCCCCATATCCAAGATGGCATCAATACCCAAAATCATGCCGTAAGCAATCGCCACTACAGAGTCAGCTTCAACAGGTAGTCCAATAGACTCAAGCACCATCAACAGCATAATCGCTCCGGCTCCAGGCACACCTGCCGTACCTATAGCACCCAATACCGTCGTTAAGGTTACAGTAATCATCTGATCGACAGTCAAAGGCATGCCCACTGCGTTGGCGATAAAAATCGCACACACGCCAAGATATACAGTTGTGCCGTCCATATTCATCGTTGAGCCGACTGGCAAAGCAAAGCTATACACTGACTTTGGCACGCCCATGGATTGAGCAGTCTGGATAGAGACAGGCAAAGTCGCTCCAGATGAACGAGTAACAAAAGCGGTAATCAAGGCAGGGCGAACCTTGTTTAAAAAAATCATTGGCGATAATTTAAACATCGCACAAATCACGCAGTACACCAACACGACTTGTAGCAAAAGCCCTAAATAAACCGAAACAGTAACACTTGCTAAAGAACCAAAAGCCACCGCACCATTTTTGGCAAATACCCCAAAAATCAAAGCGAACACACCAATTGGTGCATATTGCATTACCCAGCCGACAATCTTAAACATCGCTTGGCTAACACCATCTACAAAATAATACACCGTATCCGAACTTTTTTTGATTTGTTCATCATGGCTATCACGCCCAAAGGCAAGAGCAATACCAAACGCCAAGCAAAAAAAGATCATCGGTAGCACTTGACCGCCAGAAATTGCACCAATAGGGTTAGTGGGAATGATGTCAAGTAGGATTTGAATGACAGTTGGGGCTTGAGCCACTTTACCTTCAGCGGCAGCATCAGCAATTAAATTAAGTCCACTACCTGGTTTGATTAAAGCACCAATGCCAAGTCCGATGATGATGGCAAAAATAGAAGTGATGGTGTAATAAATCAAAGTTTTAGCACCAATGCGTCCAAGCTGAGCTGGGGTGATGGAACTTGCACCAACAATGAGCGTGCTAGCAATGACAGGCACAACAATCATTTTTAGTAGTCGCACAAAAATCTCGCCAAGCGGGGCAAGCACCGCCATCACACTCGGCGAATTACCGATAATCAATCCGCCTACTGCCCCTAGAATCAGTGCCAATAAAATGCGAATCAGCAGATTGGATTTAAAATATAATTTTAAAATAGACATCGCACACCCTTGCTATTTTGTCATGAGAAAAATAAAACAAGCCACCGTGTTTATATCACAAACAATGGCTTAAAATTGATTTACTAACCTATTAAGTAAGGCTGTTCACAAAAACAAACTTCCATTTGATGGCAAAAAGCTCCATCACAACATTTTAAGAAAGCTTATTAATTAAGTCAATAGGCATATCAATATTTTTAATAATTAACCGTTCGCTTGAGCAATCGCCTCACGATACCAAGCAATCGCCCTATCCACCAATACCTGCGTGGCATCAATATAGGCATTAGGATTGGCTTTTGCGTCATTGGCTAAAATAAGTGGCACTTCGGTACAACCCATAATCAACGCACTTGCCCCTTTATCAAACAGTTTGTCCTGCTCAGATTGCATCAAGGTAGTCGCCTCATCAATTCGCCCTGCCTTATAATCATAAATGCTTTGCATGACAAGCGTGTTGTCTTCTGGGGCGATGTAGTTAAGATTAGCTTCTTGTATTTTGTGTTTATATAGATTGGTTGCCAAAGTGGCGTTGGTTGCCAAAATACCAATATTCGTATGCCCACTTTGTTTGGCGTACGCCACCGCTACATCAATCATAGACAGCATGGTGATGTGCGAAAAATCAGCCTGAAGTCGATCAAACCAATAATGAGCAGTGTTGCACGCAATGACCATGCAGTCCGCCCCCGCCTTGACGAGATTATGCGTATATTCATACAAATAAGGATAAGGGTCAGCCCCATCACTAAGGAGATAGGCGGAGCGGTCAGGTATATCAGGTATGGATGAGATGATGAGCGGAATGTGCGTTTGGTCGCTTGTGGCGTGAGCAGACTTAATGAATTTTAAAAACATATCGGCACTTGCCATCGGTCCCATACCACCCAAGATACCGATAGTGGGTTTTTTGTTTGACACTGAATTTTCCTTCTAATTTAAAAAAGAATTATGTTAACAAATTTTAGCAACCAGTTTAAAAGTTTTTCATTTATCTACTGCTTGTTTTTTAGTACAATACGGTCAACTTTTTTGGCATTCATACATCAGCATATGGAACTAACCTTTGAGCTTTTAGGCATTTTATTTTTTGTGGCGATACTTGCAGGTTTTGTGGACGCTGTGGCAGGCGGAGGCGGACTGTTGACCATTCCTGCCCTACTGCTAACAGGCATGAACCCTGTCGCCGCTCTTGCCACCAACAAATTGCAAGGCTCGGCAGGCTCATTGTCAGCAAGCCTAGCAATGATAAAAAAGGGAGTTACCCACCCCAAATACATCAAAACCGCTCTCATTCTTGCTTTTGTTGGCTCAGCGATTGGAGCGGTTTTGGTACAGCTATCGCCACCAGAATTTTTAAAAATCGCCATTCCTGTGGTCGTTGGGATAATGGGACTTTACACACTATTTTCACCCAATTTGGGTGCCATAAAACAAAAAGCCAAAATCTCACACAATGCTTGGCAAAAAGGGATTGTGCCTATCATTGGGTTTTATGATGGCTATTTTGGACCAGGTACAGGAACATTTTTTTCACTCTCTAGCGTGGTTGGTCGAGGCATGGACTTGGTAACAGCAACAGGCAATGCCAAACTGCTCAACTTTGCCACCAATATTGCAAGTCTCATCTTTTTTATCATTGGCGGTCAGGTGGTCTGGCTGGTTGGTGCAGTGATGATTGTCGGACAAGTCATTGGTGCAGTATTGGGAGCTAATATGGTCGTCAAAGGCGGAGCAAAATACATTCGCCCAATGATTGTGCTAATGTGTTTTTGTATGGTCGCAAGATATGTGTTTTGGTAAAGATTTTAATCACAAATTACCTTTAATGGGCAAACCATCAGAACCAAGCTCACTTAACGCTTAGTTTTTATGTTATTATTTTTAAAGTTTCACTGTTATGGCATTTACTTTTGTGTTGATACATTCTAGCAATTACCACCACCATAAAAACTCAAAATAGCTTAAATCATGCTTTTTATCCAATCAACAGTCAATCTGTTATGGTAATCATGGCACATTTACTCATCGGACTATCTAGTCTAGCCACAAGATGTTTTTGATTAAAATTCTAAGCATGGCAGTTTTTTTATCAAGATGATCGCTTTTTATATAAAAATAGCGTAAAATTGGTCTAATTTTTTCTTTCTTTTATTTAATTTTTAAAGTATAACTTATGTCTGTCCAAACCCACACCCCAAGCCCTAAGCCTGCTCCAAAAAAAGCCGTTCAAGGCGAAAAATTGCGTGGCTATGACAAAGTGGCTCGTATCCCCATTAAGGTTATTCCAAACTTAGAAACCCCAAAAAAGCCTGATTGGATTCGTGTCAAATTATCTAGCCCTGCCGAAGTTGAACGCATTAAAAGCACACTCCGCCAGCAAAAACTCTATACAGTCTGTGAAGAAGCTGCCTGCCCCAACCTACCCCAATGTTTTGGCGATGGCACAGCCACCTTTATGATTATGGGCGATATTTGCACCCGCCGTTGTCCGTTTTGCGAAGTGGCACATGGCAGACCCAATCCGCTTGACACAGACGAGCCACGCCATACTGCCGAGACCATTTTGGGGCTTGGGCTAAAATATGCCGTCATCACTAGCGTGGATAGAGACGACCTAAAAGACGGTGGTGCAGGACACTTTGCTGAGGTTATCAACGAAAGCCGTGCTTTATCGCCCAACTGCTTGATTGAAATTTTGGTACCTGATTTTCGTGGACGAGAGCAACTGGCATTGGCTATTTTAAGCCAAACCGCTCCTGATGTTTTCAACCACAACATTGAAACCGTGCCACGCCTATACAAGGCGTTTCGACCAGGTTCAGATTATGAGCATTCGTTAAAGCTATTAAAAGAATACAAAGCACGCCGTCCAGACATTGCTACCAAATGCGGATTTATGGTAGGGCTTGGCGAGAGTGAAGAAGAAGTTTATCGCTTGCTTGACGACCTAAAAGCACACGATGTGGACATCATCACCATTGGGCAATATCTTGCTCCAAGTAAAAATCACGCCCCTGTGGATAGATATGTACACCCTGATGAATTTGCTAGATATACCGAATATGGCAAAAAGTTAGGCTTTTTTAACATTTGGGCGAACCCAATGGTGCGTTCAAGTTATTTTGCTGACCGCCAATATTATGGCGAGCCTTGCCCACCACCTGTGCGTTCAGCCAAAGCACTTGCCGAAGAGAAACTGGCAAAAGCCGAAAAAGGCGAAAAAACTGGGTGTTTTTAACACAACACAAACATTTAGGGCGAGTTTATCGTCCTATTTTGTCAGTTGATTTTCCAAAAACTGTCAGTCTTGTATTGTGCCAAAGCGATGGCTGGTTGATGCACTATTTTAAAGCATTGATTCTCAAAACTGGCAAACTGCCATATCTTAGCCAAGTTATACCGACTTACTTTTGGCGGATTGACACAAACCACCTTAAAGATAGTAACAACTTTTTGGCGACAATACTGATCATATCGCACGACAGGCAGTATATAGTTAAATACAGAACAGATATCATGACTCAAACCATTCTCTCATCAAACGGCATTCACCGCCTACACCACACTTTTTTTATGCCAAAAGGCGACATCAAGGCAAGCCTACTTATTGTACACGGCATGAGTGAACATAGCGGACGCTATGCCGATTTTGCTAGGTTTCTTGCCAATCATGGTATCTTGGTTGCCACTTATGATCAGCTTGGACATGGACGGACGGTCAAAGACAAGTACGAACTTGGCTTTATCGATGAAAAACACCCCGTCCAAGCCCTATGTAAAGATGTTGTTATTATGGCGGATAAATTAAAAGATAAAGCCTGCACCCTAACTGACCGCCCCATTCCTCACTACATCATGGGGCATTCAATGGGGTCGTTCATTGTACGAACGGTACTAACCCATCACGCCACAAGTTTTCATGGAGCGATACTCATGGGGACGGGCAATAGTTTTGGGCTGATGAACCGCCTTGCTCTAACCACGCTTGGGGTAATCCACTACCTAAACCCCAAAAAAACCAATAGGTATTTTGCCATGCTTTTAAATGACTACCTGCTATCACAAATCCGCTATCCGATATCTGTCTCACCCTTTGCATGGCTATCTGAAAATACCGATAACATCAAAGCCTTTGAAGTCGATCCTTTGTGCGGTTTTGCGTTTAGCAACAATGGTTTTATCGCTCTACAAACTCTCATCAAAAAAGCCACATCACCCACATGGTACGCCCACACCCCCAAAAACTTTCGCATTTTGCTCGTCAGTGGCAAAGATGACCCTGTGGGGCGTATGGGGCAAGACATCGATGAAATTTTTGATGAATTGGTGAGTTCAGATAAGAATACGCAAGCTCGACTATATCCCAACATGAGACATGAACCACTGCACGAAACCGCCAAAAATAAAGTATATCAAGACATTTTGCACTGGTTAATATAACACGATAAACAAAAGCCATGATTGATAAAACTTATTGAAAACTTATGATAATGAGTAAGAAGTTGTGGTAAAATAATCTAACATCATTTGATTAACTCTTTTTTTATAGGAATTTTTATGAGTCTTGAACAAATCATCGAAACAGCCTTTGAAAACCGCAACAGCTTTGGTGCTACCGACTGCCCTGCTGACATTCGCTCTGCTGTTGAAGAAGTACTTAGCCGTCTTGATAATGGCTCACTGCGTGTTGCCGAAAAAATCAATGATGAATGGGTGGTTTATCAGTGGGTCAAAAAAGCCGTGCTACTTTCTTTTAAAATCAATGACAACAAGCCTATGAATACAGGCGAACTTGGTTTTTATGACAAAGTAGATACCAAGTTCAACGGCTGGACAGAAGAAGACTATAAAAACGCAGGCGTGCGTGTCGTTCCCCCTGCGGTTGCTCGCAAAGGCTCGTACATCGCCAAAAATGTCATCTTAATGCCATCTTATACCAATATTGGTGCTTATGTAGATGAAGGGACAATGGTTGATACTTGGGCAACGGTGGGTAGCTGTGCCCAAATTGGTAAAAATGTTCACTTATCAGGCGGTGTGGGCATTGGTGGTGTTTTAGAGCCACTTCAAGCCAATCCAACCATCATTGAAGACAATTGCTTTATCGGTGCAAGAAGTGAAATCGTTGAAGGCGTGATTGTTGAAGAAGGTTCGGTCATCTCAATGGGCGTTTATATCGGTCAATCAACCAAAATTTATGACCGTGAAACAGGCGAGATTCACTACGGACGAGTGCCGGCAGGTTCGGTTGTTGTTCCTGGCAACCTACCAAGCCCTTGTGGTAAATACAGCCTATATGCCGCCATTATCGTCAAAAAAGTAGACGCCCAAACTCGTGCCAAAACGTCCATCAACGATTTGCTAAGAGCGGATTAATGTTGCTTGTGGGCTGATTTAACGACTGTTCTTTTATCGCAATTTTTAAGGAATTGTTATGTAAAAATCTGATAAATCCTTTGTTGCCACTGCCTTGCTTTGTTTCTTCTTGGGCGGCTTTGGTGTTCATCGTTTTTATGTGGGTAAGATTGGGACTGGTATTTTGCAACTGATTACCTTTGGTGGATTTGGTATTTGGGCATTGATTGATTATGATTATTGTTGGTAAATTTACCGATACCAATGGCGATTTTATTCAAAATTAATTCTTTAAAAACAAAAAGACGGACTAGATGTTCGTCTTTTTTATTTTTGGCTAAATTGATGATAAAATTTAAAATTTTAAAATGAGACTTAGTATTTCAAGCTAAGCTTGGCATTAACTATTATTTCTTATCTTTGATCCATTGATAAGCGTTACCAAATCCTTTTAATGATACAAAATGACGCTGACGATGCTTGATAAGTACTTGTTTTAATAAATGCCCCACATCTTTGGCACATTGTCCGTGTGTCCATTCAGCCAAATTTTCGCTCGTCTCGTCTGGATACTCTCTTCTATAATGGTTATAACGCCCTTCCCAAGCTGCCATCAAAGGCGTGCCTTTCCAATCATAATTTTCGCCACCGATAAAATCCCTTGCCGAAAAAGGCTTATCGCCACAAACAGCACACCACAAATTGACCATACCTTGTAAATATGCCAAAATCAGTTCCAACTCATCATTTGTTAGGGTGCTTGGTGTGGAAAAATGATTAATGGTCTCAAATTCTTTGTATGTATAGAGCATTGTTGTTCCTTATGATGAGGTTTAGTGATTGTATCTTACCTCCCCCCCCCATTTATTTGTCAAGTGATTATTAAAATTACCCAATCATCTGAAAATCTGCTAGAATACTAGGTTTTCTTTAGTATTTATCATCAATATGTCCACCGCTTCAAAACACCCCCAGTCCAAAACCAGCCAACTGCGAAACACCCAAATCCCCATCACCGACCCATTGGCAGGACTTCGCTTGACCGAAATTTTTTATTCCTTGCAAGGTGAGGCTCTGGCTGCTGGTCTACCGACCATTTTTATTCGCTTGACAGGCTGTCCACTTCGTTGCACTTATTGCGATACGACCTATTCCTTTACAGGCGGTGCACGATGGGGGCTTGATGAGATTTTGACTCACATCGCCAGTTTTCCTTGCAAGCGAGTATGTATCACAGGCGGAGAGCCGCTCGCCCAGCCCAATGTCATTGCCCTGATGAAACTACTCTTAGAACATGGCTATGATATATCACTAGAAACCGCAGGAGCTTTGTCAGTCAAAGATGTCCCGCCTGCCGTATCCAAAGTCATGGATCTAAAAACGCCAAGCTCCGGCGAGAACAAGCGGAATTTATGGGAGAACTTTGGTCATCTGACCAACCACGACCAAATTAAAATCGTGATTGCTGATCGCACCGATTATGAATGGGCGGTGGAAAAATTATGGCAATATGAGCTACATAAAAAATGTGCCGTAGTGTGGTTCTCACCAATGTTTGAGATTGATGAACGAAGATCCGATGTGCCAAACATTGCTGTACAATTAGCCGAATGGATTTTGGCGGATGGTCTGCCCGTACGCTTGCAATTACAGTTACACAAAATCATCTGGGCGGATGCACGAGGTAAATAAAAAATGCTTTTAAAGATGAATGTAATTTGCTAAAATAAGCGATTATTCATGAATTTAGCAAAGAGAGAGCCATGGCACGAGTTACTATTGAAGACTGTCTTGACAATGTCGATAACCGTTTTGAGCTGATTTTGGTCGCAAGCAAGCGTGCACGCCAACTGGCTAAAGGCAGTGCTGAACCGACTGTAACCGTTGAAAATGATAAGCCTACCGTTTTGGCACTTCGTGAGATTGCCTCTGGCAACATTACTCGCACCATTTTGGATGAGCCAGATGAAGAGATTGTCATCAAAACACCAGAATTTGTTGATTTCTCAAAATTAACACCTGATGATTTTTAAGCACTTGCTTAAAAGCCACTTTTGTTAATCAAAGACCGCCCACAAAGTGCGGTCTTTTTATGACATTTAACAATCTGGCAATCACAACCAACCCATCACAAGCAGACCCCTACGCATTTATCCATCAACACCCAATCTATCCGATATCACTGGCAAGCCAAAATGTCAGTTTAAGTCATTTTTATGACATCTTTATAACATTGCCATAAATGAGATAAAACCCAATTTAAAAATTCGCTTCTTATTGGATTAAATCACGGTTTGTTATGCCATTATTCGTATAAAAGTGATAAAATGATAGAACAATCTATTGACAATGTTGCAGATAATTGATATTTATAATCAATGTTGATTGATACAACTTATTTGTACAACCACACGGCTTTCTTAGTGAGCCCATTTATCATTTACCAACCAAGAGTACCTATGCTAGCCAACTACCATCCGCATGACATTCCTACCCATCTTAGCCACCCGCTAGTCGATGAATCTCGTGATAGCTTAATGCGTGCGGTCAGCTACCTAGAGCAACAAGAGCATGAAGACATTCTGCGTGCGTGTCATTTTGGCGATGTGGCACACATTAAGGACAAACGCAAATCGGGCGAGCCGTACATCACCCACCCCATTGCAGTGGCGGAAATTTTGGCAGGGTTTCGTCTGAATAAAGATACTATCATCTCAGCGATTTTACATGATACAGTAGAAGACACCGAAGTAACAAAAGAAATGCTCACAACAGAGTTTGGCGAGACGGTTGCACGGCTTGTTGATGGCGTAACCAAACTTAGGTCGTCAAGCATGAATAAGCAACAAAGCCAAGCGGCCACCTTTCATAAGATACTCACTGCCACCTTGACCGACCCTCGTGTTCTCATCATCAAGCTCTCCGACCGCTTGCATAATATGTCCACTTTAGATGCGGTCAGTCCCGAAAAACAAAAACGCACCGCCAACGAAACGCTAGACTTCTACATTCCTTTTGCTCGCATCATGGGGTTAAATGACATTGCCGATTATATTGAGCTTTTGTGCTATCGCAATCTCAACCCTGAGATGTATAACAAATTTACTGACAAGCTACTTCAACACGGATTGGGTCGTAACTTCCAAAAGATTGAAATCAGCACTTATCTACAAAATTTATTAAGCCATCTAAACCTAAGCGGTCATGTACAAGTTCTTGACAACCGCACCTCCATGTACCGCCAATTTTTTAAAAATCGTGGGCAAATCAACCGACTGATTCGCCAATATGACTTTGAAGTTGTGCTTGATGACATTGAGTCTTGTGATAAACTGGCGTGCTATTTGGTGCAAAAATACGAAATCAGTGATGAGATGATTCGTGATAACATTAGAAAGCCCCAAGCAGGTGGCAACCAATCGCTCACGCTCATTTACGAACAAGATTATAACCACATCAAAATCACCTTGCTAACCAAAAGAATGCAAGAAGCGGCTCGCCTAGGTGTGATTAGTAAAGATAAAGGGGATATCAGCCATTCTGTCGTCCAAGCCAGCCTTCGCAATATGCAAGCCCTTGCTAATAGCGAATCTGGACAAGACTTCCAAGAAAACAATGAATACTCTGTTGCCATTATCGATGAGCTACTAAACTACCTGCACGAACGAAAAATCGTCTGTTATAGTCCGCAGGGTCGTGCTTATGAACTGCCTCGTGGTTCAACCGCTTTAGACTTTGCTTATGCGGTCGGTCCTGCCATTGGCAATATCGCTGTCGGTGCTGACATCAATGGCGAGCATGGCAAGCTAGGCTTGGTACTGGCAGATGGTGATTCAGTGAGTATTGACACCGACAAAAATGCCACACCAAAGGCTGATTGGTTAGGTTTTGTGGCGACCAATAAAGCACGCAGTGAGATTCTAAAGTTTCTAAAACACCTACCAGATGACCAAAAAGAATATGCAGGTAAAGAAGCTCTCATGCGAGCCCTTAAAGCCTATGACAAGGTCATTGAAGACATTACCGATAGCAAATGGGCTGATATCTTAGCATGGCGTGGTGTGGACAGCCAGCGTGATATATTCCTACAAATCGCCACAGGTTCACTATTGGCACAGTTAGTGGTCTCACGATTATTTAGTGAGGAAGTAGATATCGCCGATGGTAATGAAATCACCCAATCCAAGCATCTCATTGCAGGGGTAAAAGGCGTTGAGGTTACCTTTGCTAAATGTTGCAACCCTATTTATGGCGACCACATTGTCGGTCATCTCTCCGCTCGTCATGGACTGGTCATTCATCGCCACAAATGCTATTCACTAAACACCATTCGTGCCGCCAACCCCTACCAGATTATTCAAGTGCATTGGAAAGATGACATCAAAATCAATCATGACAGTCACCAACTGCATTTCTCAGCGTCACTGCGTATCTTTGCCATGCTAAACGAAGAGCAAATAAGCCAAGCCATCTATGAGCTTCGTGCCTTAAATATCGGCGTTGAACACACCTCTGTTAAGGCTGATATCAAAGATAAAAATAGTAAGGTAGGCACAACCACGCTCAATGTGGTCGTTCGCTCTCGAGAACATCTTGAAGAGGGCATTCATGTTTTACGCCAAATTTTAGGCTATCCAAATATCATGCGACTATACCACCATCATAACCACGCTTAACTTAGGATAGATGCATCAATCAAAAAATGCTTGAATTTATAGCAGGCTTTGTTTTATCATAAATATCACCAAACAAAGCTCGCTGATGAAGATGGCATTGTAGAGACGATTGAAGCTCACAGATGCAAGTAGCACATTTTGGTAAACCAATAACCAAAAACTACTGACAATATCTTAAAAACCCATCTAAGCCAATAAGTCAGAGATGAGTTTATGGGGGTAATTCCGCCAATCCCATCTCCATCATCTAAGCCAATAAGTCAGAGATGAGTTTATGGGGTCATCAAGATTTAATATCATACCCCAAAAGATAGCCAGTGTTATTGTATCAAATTACCCCTCAATCTATGATGGATACCCAGCCCATTGTAAGCACAAACACAAAGGAATACCCATGACCAGACAAGTCATTCACACCGACAAAGCCCCTGCCGCTGTTGGCACTTATTCCCAAGCCATCAAAGTTGGCAATATTGTCTATATTTCAGGTCAGCTCGGATTAGACCCTGCGACCATGACTCTAAAAGAAGGTTTTAAAGCCCAAGCCGAACAAGCCTTTGACAACTTATCTGCCATCGCTAAAGCAGCAGGTGGTACGCTCAGCGATACCGTAAAATTCAATGTTTCTTTGACCGATCTAAATGATTTTGCTGTATTAAATAAAATCTTTGATGCACGCCTAAACGCACCTTACCCTGCTCGTGCTGCCGTACAAGTTGCAGCATTACCAAAAGGTGGTGTGGTTGAGATTGAAGCAATCTTACATCTTGATGCTTGATTTTATGATTTCGTTGCTCTAAGGGCTTGCCAGACAAGCCTTTATCATCATGCACACTACCTTATTACGCATCGCCCTGCCCACACCCCTGTATCAGCTGTTTGATTACCTATGCCCTCTATCCTGCTTAGATAATGGCATACTACCGACCGTTGGTTCTCGGGTGCGTGTGCCATTTGGTCGCCAAGAACTTGTCGGCATCATCATCTCACACATCTCTGTTAAGGATATTAACATTCCTTATGAGAAACTAAAACCAATACGAAGCGTCATTGATACCACACCCATCATTAATGACCATCTGTTAAATTTGGCACAATGGTTAGCCTCCTACTACCATTATCCACTCGGCGAGACGCTACCTGTCATGTTGCCTAGCTTCATCAATCAAGGAAAACCTGCCATACAACAAACAACCTTCTGGCGGCTTTTAGATGATATTGATGATGAACATATCACCACCCAACTCAAAAAAACTGCCAAAAAACAATGGCAAGCCATCAATGCCATCAAAGACAGTCCAGCCAAGCTAGCCGAGCCAGACCTGCTTGATATGGGTATTAGCAAAACCACCTTAAAAACCTTGCAAGAAAAAGGGCTAATCACCTCATTTATCACAACAAGCTCCAAAAACACTCAGCCTGCCAAACTGCAAGACGCCCCCTTATCACTTAATGATGAGCAACAATCCGCCTTTAAGATTATTAAGCAGTCCATGATAAATGGCAATTATCAGGGCATCTTGCTCAATGGCATCACAGGTTCTGGTAAAACCGAAGTCTATCTACACGCCATATGGCAAGCTTTATCAGCCAATAAACAAGTGCTGATTTTGGTGCCAGAAATAGGGCTCACTCCACAAACCAAAACAAGATTTAGCTCAAGATTTACCGCCAATATCTGCGTTCTACATTCAAACATGAGTGATGGCGACCGTTTGCACGGTTGGCAAGCTGCCAAGTCCGGAGAGGCTCAGATTGTCATCGGCACACGCTCAAGCGTGCTGTATCCATTTGCTAATTTAGGATTGATTGTCATTGATGAAGCTCATGATAGCTCCTACAAACAACAAGACCATCTACGCTATCACGCCTGTGATGTGGCAATGTGGCGAGCATACCAACTTAACATTCCCATCGTACTTGGCACAGCCACGCCAAGCCTTGAACATCTCAAACTCGCTCAAGATGGCAAACTTACCGAATGTCAGCTAAACATCCGAGCAGGCAACGCCAAGTCCGCTCCTTTGCGTTTGGTGGATATCCGTCTAGGTACAAGAAATATCGTTCAGATGAGTGGGCAAGAGCAACAAACCTTACTGTGCGATGAAAGTGTAAGACGCATCAAACAGCGATTGTCTTTGGGTGAGCAGGTGTTGATTTTTTTAAATCGGCGTGGCTATGCTCCAATATTGCTATGCGATGCGTGCGGTTGGCAGGCAGATTGTCCGCATTGTGATGCTCATCTGACTTTGCACAAGCACCCATCATCACAGTTAAAATGTCATCACTGTGGTTTTTGTACGCACAGCCCCACCACCTGCCCAAAATGCAATAGCCATAACCTGCAGGATTTAGGACTTGGGACAAGCAAGCTGACCGAGCAACTACACGCCATCTTTGCCAACCCCCAAACCACACACCAAACCCACCCCATTTGGCAAATCGACAAGGATACCATGCGTCAAAGAGGTGCTTGGGAGCGTATGTATGAACAGATTCTATCCAATCAGCCTGCGATTTTGGTTGGAACGCAGATGATTGCCAAAGGTCATCATTTTCCTAATGTTACTTTGGTTGTGATTGCTGATGCGGACTTAGGGTTTTTATCACCTGATTTTCGCTCGCCCGAACACACCGCCCAAAGAATCATACAAGTTGCAGGACGAGCAGGTCGTGCTGATAAAATGGGTGAAGTATTGATTCAAACCAGACAACCCATGAATCCCTTATTGCTGACACTCATCAATCATGGCTATCTGGCACTTGCCAAGACTTTACTTGGCGAGCGAAAGCTGTTAGGGCTACCCCCCTATGCTCATGCCGCCCTAATTCGTGCACAAAGCCAAGACCTTGCTCGTGCTCGACTTACCATCAGTAGCATTGCCCAACAAATACCCAACACGCCCAATCTTGCTAAAAGTAACGCCACAGACGCACCGATGAGCAAAAAAAATAACCAGTACCACACTCAGCTACTACTTCTTGCCAAAGACCGAAAGACCTTACACACCGTTTTGGCGACACACTGGCAAGACATCTTAGCCAACTCAGACCTAAAAGGCGTGAGAATCTCGCTTGATATTGACCCAATAGGTTGGTAATACTTGGGGCTACACCGCATAATCAAGCACGGCAATAACGCTTAGATGCACAGGATAAAACCAATAAAATACATAGCGACCACCCACCTGCTTACCTTTACGACCATCAAAATAATAAATCAACGGTACAACAAGCAATACACCAAAGTGCATCAGCCCAAGACCTATGGTGGGATAAAAACCATAAGTAAGCACATAAAACACAGGCGATAGCAGTGCATAAGCCAGTAGCATTGTGTGCTTATTAGAATAAAAATAGGCAAGAACAAGCGACATCACCACAAGCGAAAAGCCATAATCTGCCAACTGCACCATAGGATATAATGCCAAAATACCAGTCGCTTTCACCACAGGATGCCAACCGGAATGCCATACCACAAGTGCCACCAAAGCAAACAATAAGGTAAATAGCACATTACCCCTCAGATACTCCTGCCATGCCACGCCCAGCAATATCTGTTCAATAGATAAACTAAACAACCAATAAGGTAACTGTGCAATCAAAGCAAATACAAGCAGTCGCATGGCATAAGCCTTGATGTCTTTGGTGTGATAAAATCCAACCACCAAAAAATACACCATCAGTGGTGCAACAAGTCGTCCAATAAAGTGTAGCCCCTCAGACAGCCAGCTCTCCACATCAACAAACACCCACGCCAGATGGTCAAGCGTCATCGCAAACATGGCGATACACTTTAGCGACAGGGCATCTAACCCCCATCTGGTCGTCCGCTGTGCATTCATCATATACAGCTTTTTGGGTGGCGTTTTTTGTTAAGTGAAGTTTGGCACCGCCAGATATCTTTTCCTTTTTCATCTTGAGTGTGATAGATGACAAGCGTCTCGCCATTAAGATATCGCACAGGATAGCTAGCACCCGATACCTTTGCCACCACCGCACAGTCAGTCAACACGCCTGCCACGCTTGAGACAACTTCCATTGATACACGCTGATTATCCGTAGATACAGGTAAGGCAACTGGGCAGTACTGTGTATTTTGGTAGATGATTTCTACTCGATTTTGTACCGCCTTTGCTGAACGATAGCTTTCAAAGATAACCGCCTGCTCTTTTTGTGTAGCGATAATAGGCATAAATTGCCCAATCACAATCGCCATCATCGCCCCAAACATGGCAAATGCCACTGACATACCAACCAAGCTCACCCCACCTTCTTGCTTTAGGTGATTTTTTTTGTTCATCTTTATTTCTGGGGTAAAATTCTAAAGCATCAGCAATCTCTCGCCGAGCCGTGCGATAATAATAAGCATCCGCCCATCGTGCCACCATACTTGCCCAAAACAGCCAGACAGCCAAACCCACACCAATGCGACTACCCATCTGATATTGCTCAGGCAAAAAACCAATAATACTAAATTCAAGCACCGCCAAAACAATGGCGATATTAACCTTGATGAATGACCAACCTGCCACACAGTACACCACACAGTCCAGATAACGCTTTCGGTACAAAAGCCAGCCAAAAGTACAAAAAAACGCCGCCCAGTGCCAGCGTGCGTGCAGACAACCTATCTCATCAAACTGATGAAACCGCTTAAGATAATAACGCTGAGACCGCAGCCCAATAAACCACCGATCCAATTCGGTTCGTTCTTTTTCACCAAGATTCGCTTGATAAAATGGTGGCGGGGTTGTGTCTTCTAAAAATGGCAGACGAAACATAATGACGCTAAAAATGGAAAAGTATTTGCGGTTGCAGGTGGCTTGACTTATAATGACGGCTTGTACATTTTACGCCTTTTTTTCATACAAATAAAGCCATGACAGAACCAAATCAAGAATTTTTAACCCCTGTCGGTGGGGACAGACAGACCCCCGACATGAATCCTGAGACCATCAGTAAGCAGATAGCTTGCTTAGCCCAAACTCCCGAACAGTTTCGTCAGATTGACACCTTCATGAAACGGCGTACACACATGAGCCAAGCCAGTGAACTGGCATTGACCGATAGCATCTACGCCCCTTATGTCATTAATCATGGCTTTGAACTTGGTCGGCTTGGCGATGTTAGCAATATCAACGATTTGCGTGCCTATTTTACTGATATGCCAAACGGTGCTGACGCACCCATCACGCTTGAGATTGGCTTTGGTATGGGCGACAGCTTGATTGAGATGGCTCAAAATGACCCACAGCGTAATTTTATCGGCATTGAAGTGCATGAACCTGGTATCGGTCGTGTGGCTTATTTGGCTCATGAACTAGGTATGACCAACCTAAAAGTATTAAACGGCGATGCCATCGCTTTATTATCAAACCTACCTGATGAACATCTAGACACCGTACAGCTGTATTTTCCAGACCCATGGCAAAAAAAACGTCATTACAAAAGACGCTTTGTAACCACGCATCGCATGCAAATCGTCTCTCGCACGCTAAAAACTGGCGGTCTATTTCATGCCGCAACTGATTGGGAACACTATGCAATGTGGATGCTTGAAGTACTGGACAATATGCCAGACTTTAAAAACACAGCAGGACAAGGTAAATTCACGCCCCGCCCTGATTTTCGCCCGCAGACGAAATTTGAAAAGCGTGGACAAGATTACGGTCGCCCTTCTTGGGATTTGATTTACCAAAAAATCAATCACAACCCATAACTCATTAAGCACCAAAAAACCTAGCACCTTTTGGTCATTTTTGGTTGCTAGGTTTTAACAAATAGTCAAAAACGATTGCTCTTTAGCAAGAACGCCGATAAGACTGGCGTGTGGCTTTTTGACGATACAACCTACATTGACATCATGTTAAGGCAGTGGTGTTGGCTTGATTTTGATTATTAACAGAAAACCACTTGTTTAAATGGATGGATGGTGCTAATTTGTACCAAATGTTAAATACTCATTGAACACATCAATTAGCCAACCACCATTTGACAAGAGGATTTTTATGAAATTAACCAACCCTGCCTTATTCCACGAGCAAGCTCTCATTGATAACACATGGCAGTCTGCCAGATCCGCCAACATCATTGAAGTTTTTAATCCTTTTAATGATAAAAAAATCGGCACAATTCCTGACTTGTCTGCCGATGAAGTTACAAAAGCCATCGGTTTTTCCTGCCAAGCTCAGCCATCATGGGCAGCCCTAACCGCCAATGAACGAGCGACCGTATTGCACCGATGGGCGGATTTGATTGATGAAAATCGTGAAGACCTAGCCATCATTATGACAACCGAACAAGGCAAACCCCTAAAAGAATCTCTTGGGGAGATTGGTTATGCCAATAGCTTTATCCGTTTCTTTGCTGAAGAAGCCAAGCGACTTTATGGCGATATCATACCCCCCACAAACAACAAACTGCGTTATGTCGTCCTAAAGCAACCCATCGGTGTGTGTGCCGCCATCACGCCATGGAACTTTCCATCAGCGATGATTACTCGCAAAGTCGCCCCTGCCCTTGCCTCTGGTTGCACCATTGTAGTCAAACCTGACAGCCAGACACCTTTTTCCGCTCTTGCTTTGGGCGAGCTTGCCATTCAAGCAGGCATTCCTAAGGGCGTACTACAAATTGTGACAGGTCAAGCAGAAGTAATTGGTGGCGTTTTGACAAGCGATGAACGAATCAAAAAACTCTCCTTTACAGGCTCCACTCAAGTGGGCAAACTACTCATGGAGCAATGTGCCAAAACAGTCAAAAAACTCTCCTTAGAACTGGGCGGAAACGCACCTTTTATCGTTTTTGATGATGCCGATATTGATAAAGCAGTCCATGGTGCGATGATGTCTAAATACCGCAATGCAGGACAGACTTGCGTATGTGCCAACCGTATTTATGTTCATCAGGCCATCAAAGACGAATTCATTCACAAATTTAAAGCCCAAGTAGAAGCACTGACGGTAGGCGATGGTCTAACAGATGGCACAAACATTGGCTGCTTGATTAATGATACCGCCATCAAAAAAACCCAAAACCTACTCAAGGATGCGACAGATAAAGGAGCCACACTCATCACAGGTGGCACACTCCACCCTACTCACAGCCGTTGTTTTCTACCCACCATCATCACTGACATTAGTGACGACATGAATATCGCTCACGAAGAAATATTTGCCCCGATTGCTCCGATTTTTGTGTTTGATGACGAAAAGACAGTCATTGAACACGCTAACAACACCCCCTATGGATTGGCGGCTTATTTTTACACCCAAGACCATGCCCGAGCATGGCGAGTTTCCGAAGCCCTAGAATACGGTATGGTCGCCCAAAACACAGGGCTTTTATCCACCGAAGTTGCTCCTTTTGGTGGAGTAAAGCAGTCAGGGTTTGGGCGTGAAGGCTCAAAATACGGCATAGAAGAGTACATCAGCACAAAATACTGGTGCACGCAAATCAGCTAAACACCCGCAACACAGACCGCTTGGCATTAGGTCTTTAAAACATATGGGTGAACACCTATTAAGACCAGTACAAATACTGATGTACTGGTCTTAAATACCCATCTTAAACCCTTAATTGGGTAACTTGGATTAGCGATGGGGATTTATCACTGGTCAAAACTGATTTACCACAACCGCCATGATAGCCACCTAGCCCTTTATACAGACAAGTTTTAATACCTAAGCATTGCACAACAGCCATTCTCACCCCACAATTAGCCATTCATTAACATTCATAAGTCATAGGCAAACTAACCTAAAATAACAAAAACCAACTTTTCCATTGATTAAAATTTGCTATACTAAACCTTTATGAGTAGCGAGTAGGTGTCTTGTGTCTTTTACCATACTAGAATATGGTTGGTTTTGCTTAATGTTGCTTCCCATAGTGGCAACACTCCTACCTTTTGTCAAGCATGACCATTGGGTGTTTCGCATTTTTGACTTTCCTAGATTGCAAATCGCAGTTGCAAATTTAATTTGTCCACCAATAGGCATGGCTTTTGCTCATGCTCACCACCAAGTCTTTTGGTTAATCGCCATTGTTAATGGCTTGTGTTTTTTATATCAAGTCAGTCAAATAATCGTTTATGCCCGCCTTTACCCACCTAAGGTGCACAGTTATTATGGGGCTGGATGACAGTCGCACTTTATCTTTGTTGACTGCCAATGTACTCACCCACAATTATCAAGCACACCTACTACTTAATCAGATTCATCAGTTGCAGCCAGACATTGTACTGACTCTAGAAAGCGATGAATGGTGGCAAAGTCAACTTGATACACTCATGGATTGCGGTTACCATCATACCGTCAAAATCCCCCTTGACAACCTTTATGGTATGCACCTATACAGTCGCTTAGAGCTTGCAAATAGTGAGATTCGTCATTGGGTAACCGATGACATACCCTCCATCAAATCCAGACTAAAACTTCGCTCAAATGATTGGGTTTACATATACTGTTTACACCCCATGCCTCCTAGTCCCACCGAGTCCGCCACCGATAGAGATGCTGAACTACTACTGGTAGGGCGTGAGATTGAATTCATGAATGAGCCTGTATTGGTATTTGGCGATCTTAATGATGTGGCATGGTCATCAACCTCCAAACTTTTCCAAAAAATCAGTGGACTACTAGACCCACACAAAGGGCGTGGACTCTTTAACACCTTTCACGCCAACTACCCCTTACTTCGCTGGCCACTTGATCACATTTTTCATAGCCGGGACTTTATGGTAAAGGACATTCAAGTTCTTCCTAACATCGGCTCTGACCATTTCCCTGTGTATGGCAAATTTCAATATCAACCAAACAACACCCAACCCACAGAACCCACACCAAGTAGCGATGATATCCACGAAACATTAGACAAAATCGCCAAAAACAACCCCAATCAAGAAGTGATTAAAACCAAATATTAATGCAATCTAAATAAAGTTTCACAATACAGCGTCTTATTATCTTTTGTGAAACATTGCAACACCCCCATCAATCATTCACAATCAGTAAAATGAGCACCAAGCCTTAGAACCATTGACAAAATTCCGCCAACGCTTACACCAACTAACTTTGCACACCCCTTGTTAATTTATCCACAAAATCTGTGGATAACTTTGTGGAAAAGCAGTAGAAAAAATCATAAAGGCCTTATAAATAAACACTTACAACGCAAAAAAACAATTCACACTTCTTTGGACATGATTTAAAAATATCAAATAAAATCAATAAGTTATAAAATAATTTTTTCTATAAACTTCGCTTTATTTTTTATGTCGTTTTTAGTAAAAATTAACAAAAATGTTCCACGAAAACCATCAATTTCTCTTTGTGAAACCTGTGGATAATTTCATCTTTTTAGCCAAAGCTGTGAAGATAGCACCACTTACCTAGCCAATAATTACCTAAAGCAAAATACCCCAACCTCATTCATCAGCACTCACACCTAGCAACAAAAATAACACACATAAAAGCGAAGCGACAAGTGAAAACTCAATAATGATTATGTTATAATAAGCTGACTTTAAAACACAGATAATTTTAGTTGGATAACAGACAGGTACAACATGAGTAAAGCGAAAGAACCTACCGGTAGCGTGGACGAAAATAAAGAAAAAGCACTCAAAGCAGCACTGGCTCAGATTGAGAAAAGCTTTGGCAAAAACACCATCATGTATCTAGGCGATGAATCTGCCAAAATAGATGTTGATGTCATCTCAACAGGCTCGCTATCACTTGATATCGCCTTAGGTATCGGTGGCTTGCCTAAAGGTAGAATCATTGAGATTTTTGGACCTGAAAGCTCTGGTAAAACCACACTCACCCTACAAACCATCGCCGAATGCCAAAAGCAAGGTGGTACTTGTGCATTCATTGATGCCGAACACGCCCTAGATCCCATTTACGCCCGCAAATTAGGCGTAGACATTGACAAACTTATGGTTTCTCAGCCCGACAACGGTGAGCAAGCCCTTGAAATTGCCGATATGCTCGTGCGTTCAGGTGCGGTAGACATGATTGTCGTGGACTCAGTTGCTGCTCTAACGCCAAAAGCTGAGATTGAAGGCGAAATGGGCGATAGCCATATGGGTCTGCAAGCACGACTGATGAGCCAAGCTTTGCGTAAAATCACAGGTAACGCCAAACGCTCCAACTGTATGGTGATTTTCATTAACCAAATCCGTATGAAAATCGGCGTCATGTTCGGTTCGCCTGAGACCACTACAGGCGGTAATGCTCTAAAATTCTACGCCTCTGTACGCCTAGATATTAGACGAGTTGGGCAAATCAAAGAAGGCGAAGAAATTGTCGGCAACGAAACTCGCGTCAAGGTTATAAAAAACAAGATGGCTCCTCCATTCCGCCAAGCCGACTTCCAAATCATGTATGGCGAAGGCATCAACCATCTGGGCGAAGTTGTTGATTTGGGCGTAGATATCGGTGCTATTGGCAAATCTGGTGCTTGGTACAGCTATGGCGATAACAAAATCGGACAAGGTAAGGCCAATACCGTAAAATATCTTGCTGAAAATTCAGAGCTTGCCCAAGAAATTGAAGCCAAGATTCGTCAAGAAAAAATGAGCAAAGATACCACACCGCCAGATCACGATGCTGACGCTGGCGAACCGCCTGAATTTATTGAAGGCATGGAAGATAAAAACCTATTTTAGGTAGCCATTCTTGACCACCATTAAAACATTAGCGGAAATCCTAGCGGACATAGATGATACCATGCCTGCTAAGACTTCCGCTTTATCGTCAAGCCCCAATATTCAATCGCAGAAAAATACAGACAAATCAGACAGGCTCATTAAATCAGCTTGTACAACCAATCAACCCAAATCTTTATCAAACACAAAAAACAATCCTTCAAACAAACAAACCCACTTCACTAACCCAAAGCCAGACCAAACCAAGCAAAAGTACCATATCACAACCATCATTGCCAATGATACACAACAAATCCTAGATGATGCCACACGGCACGCTCTGCAAGGTGTTGACATCGAACCCATTTATCAAAATGACAAAACCACTAATCATTTGCGTTGGCTTGCCTTTTATTACCTCTCCAAGAGAGAACACTCAAGAGCCGAACTGAGACAAAAACTGCTAGACAAATGGCATGACAGTCAGCAGATTGACGCACTGCTTGATGAATTTAGTGAAAAAGGCTATCAGTCTGATGAACGATTTGCTTTTATGTTAATCCGTGAAAGCGTGCGGCGTGGTCGTGGCAAAAACCATATTTTGCACACCTTAAAAAAAGCCAAACTAACCCTTCCTTACTCTCTTGATGAACTCATACAGATGGCAGATATTCCTAGCATCAATGATGGGACGGTATTAGTAGATGATGACAAGATTGACTGGCTAAGACTTGCTGTGGAAGCCCGCTGTAAAAAATACGGCAACGACCGCCCTATAAGTGCAAAAGACAAAGCCAAACAACTAAGGTTTTTGCAGTATCGTGGTTTTGAGATGGGTGTATGCTTTGATGCATTAAAATATACACTAGACGACCTAGAAGAACTCCGGTTTCGTTAGACACTAATTCAAACAGAAATTTTTTAATTATTGCTAGCTTTTAAAGCAAGTCCATACACCCACTTGTTCAGGAGATGGTTTCGCCACTGCGGCAAGTTTTCTCCAAGGCATATTACTTCCATGAAAATCGCTTCCCACTGATACCATCAACCGATTTTGGGCGATAGCACGGTCAATCATTGCTCGCAAACTAGCAGGTTCATTATTAGGTAACTCACAAGCATCGCCACCAAGCTCTGCAAAATCAGCAATCAAGCGTCTGGTTCGAGTTGCTGATAGTCCATAACGAGTTGGGTGTGCTAGCACCGCCAAGCCGCCACATTCATGAATCAACTTAATGGTTTGAGCCATGCTGATGGTCTCAATCTCCACATAGGCAGATTTTCCGTCTGCCAAATATTTATCAAAAGCCGACTGCACACTGGGCACAAAACCCATTTCATAGAGCACTTGTGCAATGTGAGCTCGACCTACCGCACGTGGATTTTGCCCTGTTTTATCCAACACCGCTTGCCATAACACCTCTTGTAACGACAGAGCATTATCATTACCCGCCAAGATATTAGCAAGTTTTTGAACGATACGCCTACCTCGCTCATGACGACTATCTTGTAATGATTGCAAGGAATCATTCATTCGCCGAACATCATGAAAATCAAGAGCGACCACATGGATAATCTTATCAATCTGCTGATGTGTGCCATAACCACCTAGCAGACAATGCGTACAGCTAATCTCAACACCGTGGATTAGCGTCATACCTAAAGATTGTGCCATCGCCTTTGCTTCCACCACGCCTGCAATGGTGTCGTGATCAGTTAGAGCAAAGGTCGTGATACCTGCCAAGTGTGCTTTTTTAACCAGTTCAGTTGGCGAATTTGTACCATCTGAAGCAGTGCTATGGCTATGCAAATCTATCATTTTCTACCCATAAAAACAAACACCCCATACATAGTACAGGGTGCATTGCCATTAGTCAGTTATTGTAGATTTGCGTTCATTTAGGAACGAACCCACACTCAATGGCTTAACCACTGGACGAGTCGGCGACTGACTTTGTGGTGCCGCTGCTTGTGGTGCTCCTTGACTGCTGATGGCTGCTGTATGACCTGCAGGAGCTGCCTGTGGGTTCGCTGGTTGTACTTTTGGCGATTCATCAACAGTCAGACCTGTAGCAATGACCGTAACATAGATATCATCACCCATCGATTCATCATCGACCGCACCATAGAAGATATTGCCTTCGTCAATATTAGCAATACGACCCACCACTTCAGCCACTTCTGCAGGCTCGCTCATGCCGATATTAGCACCCACGATATTGATGATAACACCTTGTGCATTTTTTAGTAGTAGATCATCAAGTAGTGGTGAACGAATCGCTTTTTCTGCTGCTGCCGCTGCACGACCTTCGCCACTAGCACGACCAATACCCATCATCGCATGACCTTTAGCAGTCATTGCAGTATGCACATCGTTAAAATCAATGTTAATCACACCAGGCTCACGAATGGTACGAGTAATACCATCAACCGCTTGCAACAGAACATCGTTCGCCTTGGCAAAGGCATCTTTCATGGTCAGACCACGATAGACTTGTAATAGTTTTTCGTTAGGCACAGTAATGATAGAGTCCACATACTGCGATAACTGCTCAATACCTTCTTGAGCCAATTTGGCACGCTTACCACCTTCAAATTTAAATGGTGTGGTAACAACAGCAACAGTCAAGATGCCTTTTTCTTTAGCGATACGAGCAATCACAGGAGCTGCACCTGTACCTGTACCACCACCCATGCCTGCAGTGATGAATACCATGTCGTAATCAGATAATAGTGCACGAATTTCTTCTTCGTCGCTTTCTGCTGCTTCACGACCCACCTCAGGGTTTGCACCTGCACCCAAGCCACGAGTCAAATCACTGCCTAGTTGTAGCTTATTCGGCGTGGTTAATTTGTTCAATGCTTGACGATCTGTGTTCGCCGCCACAAAATTAATGCCTGTAACCTGTTGATGCACCATATGCTCAACAGCGTTACCACCACCGCCACCGACACCAAAAACGATAAAGCGTGCTTGTCCATCTGAGCCAAACTGGGCGTCATCTGACATACTGTATTTTGACATAAACCTCACTCCAAAAATCTAAAAACCATCGCCCAAAGGCATTATAATTTATCTTTAAGCCAATTAACCACAGCCTGCCAACCATCGGAAACCTTGTTGGCAAGACCATCATCAACCTTCATTTCTGTATAGCTATCCTTCATGAATTGCTCGCTATTTTGGTATAAGAGCGAGCCTAGCACGCTATGCAGTTTGTTATTTTTTAAGTACTCATTGATGAGTTGAATCTTTTCATCACTCAAGGTTTTTGGGCAGATACTGATATTACTATTGGTCGTCATCATGCGTACAGGCACGCCCCAATACCGCCCCAAAAAGTGTGCCATGCCATCAATCTGACAACCCCCACCCGCCAACACTACGCCCATGCCAAGCATGTTAGACATTGAGCGAGCCTCAAGTGCTTTGTTGATGTGAGTAAAAATATTCTCATAGCGAGCGGTAATAATATTATTTAGGTGGCGTAAGCTAACTGTCGCTTCTCCGCCCGTGCGTCTTTTAACATTAATAAATGATGCTCGTTTTGATGGGTCCAGTATGAGCGTACCTTGTTGACATTTAAGGCTTTCTGACTCTTGAGTGGTTAGCCCAAGCTCCACCGAAATGTCATAAGTTACGGTCTGACCGCCCACATCTAGACACTCAGAAAATATCACCGCCCCATCATAATAGACACAAACTTTAGTTGTTTCTTGACCAATATCAATAAAGCAAACCCCTTGCTTTTTTTCATCTTTGGTCAAGGCGTATTCTGCACTCACCAAACCATCAAATAAAGTATCGCCAATGGCAATGCCTGATGCATCAATCACGCTCGATACCTGATGATGGTAACTGGCTGGCAATGCCATCACATGATTGACCACATCAATTTTATTGGCATACATATTGACAGGATCTTTAACCTCATGCGTACCATCAAGATAAGTAACAATTTGGCACAATTGAAAAATTTCACAACCCTCGGCACGCAATTTATCACGAACCAACTCTTTGGCACGATGCATGTCGCTTTGTCGTACTGTCGTTTGGGTACTTGATGTATTCATCACAACAGTTTGCGTATCATTCATGGAGATCATCAACGGTGTGGATAAAGACAAACACACCTCATGAATCTGCACGCCTGCCATATCACTAGCTTCTTGTAGTGATTTATGTATGGCACTGATGAGATATTCTCGGCGTTCAATTTTGCCAGCAGCGAACGCATCAGTGTTTGCCAAACCCACTGCCGAAATTTTAATTTTCGGATTTTCAGGTGTACCGGTTGCATAGCCTACGACTGTATGAACAGCACTTGAACTTAAATGCAATGCTACCTGTAAGTCTGACATACGAATCTTTACTCACCAATAAACAATCAATTCACCAAGCATTCAAAAAATGAATGCACCTCTTATATTTTAACACCTATAGCAATTTTGTAAAAGAGTAAACTTTATAAAAATTAGTAATTTATTCTGTTTTTGATAAAAATTCTTACAAATAACACAAAATACCCAAAAATTATCCATCATTGCAACGCAACATCTTGATCAAAATCAGACCAACCATCAGATTATCAGACTGTCACTTTTTATGATTCATTCGTTACAGGCTCCACTTTAGTTCGCCAAGCGACCGCAAAGCCATTTTTATATCTTAAATCCACCGACTGCATACTTGGTAGTTCCGATGCCAAACTACTTTTTAGTAGCGATGCCAAACCAAATAGCTTCTGCTCGGTATTTTCATGATCAACAATCACTCTAAGTCCATTATTAAAACGAATCAGCCATGTTTGCCTTGAAGTTAGCGTAACATCTTGAGCAATCAATCCCAAAGGAGAGAACCACTCATTGATTCGCCGCATCTGCTTCATCATATGCTGTGCGTCTTTTGCGTGGGTACTGTATAAATTGACAAGCGACTCATTCATCAATTCACGCTCATCAGCCGGCACAAAAACCTCTCCATTTGCATCAAGCAAATGCTGACTACCAAAGTTTGCTACCGCCCGCCTTGGAATAACAGACACCACCACGCCTTTCTGCCAGTCTCTTTTGACACTAGCACTCCCCACCCATGATAACCCAGACACCACTCGATGAATTTTGGTTAAATTTGCCCCAAAAAACTGCATTTCGCCCAGCGAATGGGTTGCCTCTTGTAAAGACGCTATCTGTGCTTGGGTTAGGTTGTTCATCTCTAACACAAGCGGTCTAGTCGGAGCTTGATTTGCCGCTCGAAAAATAAAAAACACACTCAACGCAAAAACAATGCCACTGAGCAGTAAAATCTGCCAGAGCTTAAGCATTGGGCGTGTTTTAAAGGTTTTGATTCGAGCGTTCATGATTCTACTGCCAAATAGAACTAAAGAAATAGGACAAATTGCATATAGTAGCGTATTTTATCATTATCGCCAAGAAAAATATGGATAAAGCGATGAATTTTTACAACCGGTTACAGTTTCACCCCAAGATATGCCAGCACTTTTTATTTGCTGACACTTTTTGGACGAATAGCACCCAAAAGCCAACAGATTACCCATTGGCTTTTGGGTGCTAGCTAGCATCAAACAGTTAAGGTCTGCTCTAAAATCACTATACACAAATCAGCAAAATCCATACCAACCTCCCTTGCCGCCATGGGTACAAGGCTGTGGTCGGTCATGCCAGGCACAGTATTGATTTCTAACAGATACAATTTGCCATCATCGCCCTTTAAAAAGTCCACACGAGCCCAACCACAACCACCTATCGCCTCAAAAGCACGCTTAGCCAACTCGCCCATTTGCTGTTCTTGCTTGGCGGTTAGATCTGACGGACATTGATAGACGGTGTCATCTCTTAAATACTTGGCTTCATAATCATAAAACTTGTTCTTTGGAATGATACGAATACTTGGTAAAGCGGTGTCGCCTAGCAATGCCAAAGCATACTCACCACCTGTAATGGCTTTTTCTGCCAAAATCTCGCCATGATATTGTTTCAAAGTTGGATATATCTTAGCAAGCTCACCTGCCTTTTCAATCATCACCACCCCCACGCTTGACCCTTCACTGGCAGGCTTAACAAAGAGCGGTAAGCCAAAGTCTGTCTCCACCGCCAAAAAATCACTGTCATCTTTTAGCACCACATATGGCAAATTTGGCAAACCTAGCGACTGCCAAACAAGACGACAACGAAATTTATCCATCGCAATGGCAGACGCCAACACCCCACAACCTGTATAAGGAATGCCAAAGCCATCTAGCACACCCTGCAGACTACCATCTTCGCCAAAAGTACCATGCAAAATATTAAACACACGGTCATAGTCACGCAGTTTGGAGATATCCATCTCTTTGGGGTCAAAGTGATGAGCATCTACGCCTTTTGATTGCAAGGCATCAAGTACCGCCTTGCCACTTTTTAAGGAGACTTCTCGCTCGCTACTGCTACCACCGCATACAACGGCGACTTTGCCAAATTTTGTTACATTGTTCATAAAAATTTAACCTTAATTAAAATTAAAAGCCACGCTTTTGTTTATATTCTTGCAACAATTTATCCATTTCTGGTTTAAATTGTTTAATATAATTATCCGCAACCCTCGCACCGCTTGGGTGTGGAAAACAAACGGTTTTACAATTTTCAAAGTTTTGGAAAAATACTTTAAATCCGCCACTTTCTTTTTGTACCATTTTTCTTTGACCAATTTCATTACCGACAACTTTAATGAATTTTTCATAATTGTCTTGGTGGTTAATAAAATCTGTTAATTCACGCCCCATAAATAATACTAAACTTGGTTGTAAAACTTCAAAATGAGTAATTAGATAATCAAAATTATCGGCAATTTTATTATAATCTTCAACACTTTTATTTGCAGTTGGAGAAATATTGGTTTGCATTATAGACTTTTCAAAATTTCCGCCCAGATTTTCCCTATCTAACGAATGACCCCAAAATTCAAACCATTTAGCGATAGTATTATCATATCTATATTTGTTAAAATTAAAGAAATTATTGCCTAAAAATGGGGTTTTATTGGCAAAAGTAAAAGTTGTGGAATTTTTTCTTTGCCAAATTTCGTCATCAGTTAAACCAGCAAATTGCTCATTAGAGTTTATTCCGTGCTCATAACCACAAATCAACAAACCATTTTTATCATTCAATCCTTTAAAAATTGAATTAGCAAGATTAAGATTATCATAAATGGACATTACATTTCTCCACAATACAAATCATCAAAATCATCAGCAAAAACCACTTTACCTTTTAATGTGCCTGCGGTGCGTTTTTTGGTTGGTTTGTCATTATTCTCCAAACCTTGATTATCCAAAAACTCTTGATTTTCTTTATGCCAAGTTTGCCAACCTTCATAAAACTTTTCAGTAGCGGTCATTTCATCAGTAATATGCTGTTCTTTAAACACATTTATCCAATCCACCAATTCTTGTTGCAAATTGATTGGTAAAGACTGAATATACGCCACCGCTTGATTGGTATTTTGAATTGGCTGTGTTTGCATATTTGCCCCCTATAAATACAAATTATTATCCCGAAGCTCCAAACAAATCTGCCCCACATTGCCCGCCCCTTGCGTGATAAGCAAATCATTGGCATGCAGAGTAACTTTTAGCACTTGAGCGATTTGCTCTTTATCAGCAACGCTTAGGACAATCGGCTCAACCTGTCCACGCTCACGCAAGGAGCGAGCCAAATCATCGCTTGTCGCCCCCTTAATCGGCTCTTCGCCAGCACTGTACACATCAAGCAAAATCAGTTTATCCACCTGCGATAAGACATTGACAAACTCACTAAAACAATCTCGTGTACGACTATAGCGGTGCGGTTGAAACATCATCACCAAACGGCGGTCGGGATAACTTTGGCGAGCCGCTTTAATGGTTGCTTGCACTTCGGCAGGATGATGGCCGTAGTCATCAATAAGCAAAACATCGCCCTCTTCATAACTTACCTTAGCCTGCTGTTCAAAACGCCGTCCCACGCCTGCAAATTTGCCCACCGCACGCACAATCGCTTCATCATCTACACCTTCATCAGTCGCAAGCGTGATTGCTCCCAACGCATTTAGCACATTGTGTTCGCCAGGAATATTTAGGGTTAAACGAAGTGGCTTTCGGTCTTTACGCAGTACCGTAAAATGCGTGCAAGTGCCATCCACCAACAAATCCACCGCTTGCACATCATTATGCTCTTGAAAACCAAAGGTCAATACAGGGCGAGCAATGTCATCAATCATGCCATACAGCTCTTTATCATCGCCACATACCACCGCCAAGCCATAAAAGGGCATATTGTGCAAAAACTGAATATAGGCCTGCTTTAATTTCTCAAAGCTGCCATCATAGGTATCCATATGGTCTTCGTCAATATTGGTAACGATACATGCCATCGGTCGCAAACTCAAAAAAGACGCATCAGACTCATCCGCTTCTGCCACAAGGTAACGACTACTACCCAAAGACGCATTCTTACCAGAAGCATTTAATTTGCCACCAATCACATAGGTCGGATCAAGCCCAGCTTCGGTCAGCATCATGGTGAGCAGACTGGTGGTCGTGGTCTTGCCATGTGCTCCAGCGACTGCGATGCTATGGCGATATCTCATCAGTTCGCCAAGCATATCAGCACGGCGAACTACAGGCAAGCGAGCTTGCAAAGCCGTTTGAATCTCAGGATTGGTTTTGTCAATGGCAGATGACACCACAAGCACATCGGCATTTTTGATATTTGATGAATCATGTCCGATAAAAACCGCAATGCCCAAACTCTCCAATCGCTTGGTAACAACACTTTCTTTGATGTCTGAGCCTGTAACCGTATAGCCCTGATTGGCAAGCACTTCAGCAATCCCACACATACCCGCCCCACCAATGCCAACAAAGTGGATAGTGTTAATCCGTCTCATCTCAGGTATTTCAATCAGTTGCTTAGGTAGAGTCTTGACATTAGTTGAATTTGGCATAATTTTTCTCTTTTTGGCTATCAAATAAGGTTGGTCAGTCATTTTATCTTGATAATTTTATTTAGACAAATTTAATTTATTTAAACGAATTTAAACAATCATCTGAGCAGGTTTACAATAGCCACATATATTTAAAATTGTTCAAAAAGCAAGAATGGTCCATTTATTCAAATATGACGATTTAATAAAGGGCAAGTTACACCCCATCAAGCTCATCTAATGGCGTATTTATCTGCAATCTAAGTTTTTAAAATCAAAACCGATAAGTATAAACCGCATGATTGATAATCCGACCATTGACATTTTCATTATTGGCGATAATACCACAAAACTCAAATCCCAATCGCTCAGCGACTTTTCGGCTTGGGGTGTTATGCTCACCTGCTTTGATATCCACCACAGCCATACCATAAATATTTTTAGCAATATCCATCATCGCACGCACTGCAAGAGTCATCACGCCACGCCCTTGATAATCTTGGTGTAGCCAATAGCCAATTTCTGCTTTTTTAAGATGATGATAAATATTATTTAAACTCACCGCCCCAATAATCTTATTATCATGGATAATATGGGTATGAATAGCCTTGTCATCAGCATACTGATGCAAGGCAAATTTAACAAATTCACCATAACTATTTTCGCTAAAATGATTCGCCCAAGGTAGCCATTTTCCCAAATATTCTTTTTGAGCATTGACAATATCAGCCATCTGACTAGCAAATGATGAATGCACCAAGGTTAGGCTTAATTCGTCATCAATTTCATAATAAAACATTTTATTAGTCTCTTAAAATTAACCAGATTATTCTTTAATCACACGCTCCACAATATCCGCCACTTGTTTGGTGGTGTCCGCCTTAGCAAAAGCTCGGGCGTTATTTGCCATATCTAGGCATTGCTTACGGTCAAGACTACCCAAAATCTTTGCCAATCTTTCGCCTGATAGTTCATTTTGAGGCAATAAAATCCCTGCTCCATTATCGGTCAAGGTTTTGGCATTAAAAGTTTGATGGTCATCAACCGCAGTTGGCAAGGGAATAAAAATGGGTGCAATGCCCACACTGGCAATCTCACTCACTGTCAATGCTCCAGCACGACAAACAATCACATCCGCCCACGCATAAGCCGCTGCCATGTCATCAATGAATGGCAATACCTCAAAGACATGAATACTGGTATCAATCCCTGCTTGTGAATAAGCAATTAACATATCGTCATGATGGTCCTTACCACATTGATGTTTGATGGTTAAAGGCTTATCAGATAACTTTAACAATGCCACCACCGCATCATTAATCGCCTTCGCTCCCAGTGAGCCACCCACAACCAGCACTTTTAGCGAAGAGACATCACTTACATCATAGCGTAAGTGCGGTGGTGCCACCTGAGTAATATCAGCACGCACAGGATTGCCCACCGTTATCAATCTCTCGCCAAAACCACCATTGAACGCCCCATCAAAAGCCTGTAGCACTTTATCGGCATAGCGAGCCAGGTTCTTATTGCTCATACCAACAATGGCATTTTGTTCATGGATGATGAGTGGTTTTTTGGCGATTTTTGCTGCCAGACCGCCAGGTGCAGTAACATAGCCACCAAAGCCCATCACCACATCGATGTGGTGCGTCTCAATAACTTTTTTGGCATTCATCACTGCCTTAAAGAGCATCAATGGCAACTTGACCAAACGAGCAATCCCTTTGCCACGCAGACCTTGCATCTGCACATGATGCATCTGATAGGCATGCTTTGCCACCAACTCGTTTTCCATGCCTGTAGGCGTACCCAACCAATGTATCGTTGCACCCCGTTTGGCAAGCTCGTCTGCCACCGCCAATGCAGGAAAAATATGTCCGCCTGTGCCTGCTGCCATCATCAAAATATTCATAAGCATTCAATCTTTTTAAGTTCTAATATACAGAAGATAATACCTCTAGGTTAATTTGGTATTTTGAAACAAAATGTCAATAAATACAAGAAAAATTTATACGCCTTACAATTTTTCATCAAATATGTATCATTAAGACAGCTTCCCCACCAAATCACCAAAATGATACCAATATCGACCTCATCTTATCCTAATATCCGTCATTGCAAAAATCAATAAACAAAACTGCACAAATGTCATTAAAAAAGAGCGAATGACCGCCCTTTTAGAAACAAATCAGCCAATTTTATTAGCCAACCAAACTCTCAATAAACGACACAAAATCCACCGCAATCTGCGTCCCACATTGATCATCTATCTCACGCACGCAAGTTGGGCTGGTTACATTAATTTCGGTGATAAACCCACCAATGACATCAAGCCCCACAAAGTACAAACCCTTTTTCAAAAGAATGGGGGCGACTTCATTGGCAAGTGCTCGTTCACGCTCGGTTAGCGGCATCGCTACGCCAGTTCCGCCTGCTGCCAAGTTACCCCGAGTCTCACCTGTCATTGGAATGCGTGCCAAGCAGTAATCCACCACCTTGCCACCAACAATCAAAATGCGTTTATCACCCTCTGTAATGGCAGGAATGAACTTTTGTGCCATGATTGGCAAGCTCTCATTTTGTGTCAATAACTCCAAAGTCGCCCCAATGTTAGGACTATCCGTCATCAAACGAAAAATCCCCATGCCCCCCATGCCATCAAGTGGCTTAACAATCACATCATGATGTGTTTTAATAAACTCACGAAGATGTGATTGTTTTTGACTGACGACCGTTGGCGTCATCAGGTGAGGAAACTGAGTGGCAAAAAGTTTTTCATTGCACTCTTTAACACTTGTTGGATCGTTAACCACCAACACCCCTGCTCGTTTGGCAAAATCCAACAAATACAACGCATACAAAAATCTCATATCAAAAGGCGGATCTTTACGCATTAAAATCACATCAAAATCAGTCTCTTTGACGGTGTTTTTATCGCCCAGTTCATAAAAGTTGTCAGGGTTTTTAAAAACTTGTAATGATTGACAATCAATCATCAATTCGCCATTATTGAGCCATAAATCACCAATTTGACAATAATTTAAAGAATGATTTTTATCGCTAATCGCCCACGCCATTGCAAGGGTAGAGTCTTTTTTGTAGTTAATGGAAGCGATGTCATCCATAATAACCAAAAAATTTAATGTTTTCATCAATTACACCCCATATTCTTGGCGGTAGGCTTGCATTTTCACCAAGCACTCACTTTCGCCCTTATCTTGCAAAAATGCAATAATATCATCAATATCCACTAAAGAAAACACAGGTACACCAAAGTCATCTTTAATCTGCTGTACCGCCGAACGCCTATCCTGACCACATTCTTTACGGTCAAGTGCGATAACAATCCCAGCAAGGCTCGCTCCTGCATTCTTTAAAATCTCAACCACTTCTCTCACCGCTGTTCCTGCAGTCATCACATCATCTATGACCCACACCGCCTTACCAGACAAATCTGCCCCAACAAGATTTCCTCCCTCACCATGGGTTTTGGCTTCTTTGCGATTATAACCCCAATCAACATCAATACCATGCGAACGCCACAGCGTTTGTGCTGTCGTTGCCACAAAAGGAATACCCTTATATGCCGCCCCAAAAATTGTGGGGTTCTTGTCCTTTAGTTCATTTGCCAAGATACTAGCATAACCATTTGATAGCATGTCCAACGCCTTACCATTTGATAACAGACCTGCATTAAAAAAATAGGGACTAACCCGTCCTGATTTTAGGATAAACTCACCAAACTTTAAGACACCGCAATCAAGCAAAAGCTGAATAAACTCATTTTTATCAAACATAAAAACTCCAAAAATCTAAATCCAAGAACATTGTACCTTGTTTTGGGTTATTTTACCCTAATTTTGCCAAATTTATACAATAAAAAACGCACCAACATGGGTGCGTTTTTTATTGTATGGCATAAACCAAAGATTAGCCTTGAGCTGCAGCTTGAGCTGCAGCAACTTCAGCAGCAAAGTCTTCTTGCTTTTTCTCAATGCCTTCGCCAACTTCTAGACGCTTAAAGCTAATGACGGTTGCATTCTCAGCTTTTAACACATCACCAACTTTCTTATCATTATCAATAACATAAGGCTGATTAAGCAAAGTAACTTCATTTAGGTACTTTTGAACACCACCGGTAATCATTTTTTCAATTACCGCTTCTGGTTTACCTGATTCTTTCGCTTTAGCTTCAATGATATCTTTTTCACGAGCCAAAATGTCAGCAGGCACACCTTCTTCATTAACTGCTAATGGGTTAAAGGCAGCAACTTGCATGGCAACAGCTTTACCAAGCTCTTCTGAACCACCTTCATAAGAAACAACAACACCAATACGCAGACCGTGACGGTAAGCAGCTAGGTTTGCACCTTCAATAACTTCGGCACGACGAATTTGGATATTTTCACCAATTTTTTGTACCAAAGCCACACGAGCCTCTTCTACACTAACACCAGCTTCGTACTCTAAACCAGAAATGGTTTCTACATCTGTAGTGTTGTTTGCCAAGGCTAATTCAGCAACTTTATTAGCAAATGCGGTAAAGCTTTCGTCTTTCGCAACGAAATCAGTTTGGCAGTTTACTTCTAGCAACAATGCTTTGCCAGTAGTTTGTGCAATGATGATAGCTCCATCAGCAGCGATATTACCTGCTTTTTTGGCAGCCTTAGCTTGACCTGATTTGCGTAGGTTGTCAATAGCAAGTTCGATATCGCCACCTGCTTCTTCTAGGGCTTTTTTACATTCCATCATGCCCAAGCCAGTACGCTCACGCAATTCTTTAACCAGTGATGCAGAAATTTGAGTCATGGTAATTACCTTTTTACAATTCAATTAAAATAGCAACAATCACAGTGATTGTGGGCAAATTTATCAAAAAAGGCGTGAACGATACTACAGACATTCACGCCTTTACAATAATCTTTAGTGATTATTCAGCTTGCTCGGCGTTGGCTTCTTGAGCTTGCTCACCGCCCTTGCCTTGGGTTTTGGCATACTCTTTGCCAGCAATGATAGAGTCCGCCATTGCAGTTGCGTATAGGCTTACTGCACGGATAGCATCGTCATTTGCTGCGATGACATAGTCAACATTGTCAGGATTAGAGTTAGTATCAACGATACCGATGACTGGAATACCAAGATTTTTTGCTTCTTTGATGGCAATGGCTTCATGGTCCACATCAATAACAAACAATGCGTCAGGTAGCCCACCCATCTCTTTGATGCCGCCTAATGCACGCTCCAGCTTCTCCATATCACGAGTACGCTCAAGTGCTTCACGCTTAGTCAGTTTAGCGAAAGTGCCATCTTCAGCCTGCTTTTCAAGCTCTTTTAGGCGAGTGATAGACTGACGAATGGTTTTCCAGTTAGTTAGAGTACCACCTAACCAACGATGATCAATGTATGGCATACCAGCACGCTGTGCTTGCTCACGAATAACACCACTTGCCGCACGCTTAGTACCAACAAATAGAATCTTATTGCGATTAGCAGCTTGTTGGTTAGCAAAGTTCAATGCCTCATTGAACTGCTTAACAGTATGTTCAAGATTGATGATGTGAATGCCGTTGCGAGCACCAAAAATGTATTGATTCATTTTTGGGTTCCAGTAACGAGTTTGGTGACCAAAGTGAGCACCAGCTTCTAGCAAATCACGCATTGAAACTTGAGTAGAATTTGACATGTTAAATCCTTAAAAAAGATTGGGTTACGCCTCCACGAAAGTAAAATACCGAATCTATGTGCACGCATTCACTAATACTAGCAAATTAATCAAGCCCATAAACACCCCGATATTTCATGCTTAAAAGCAACCTTCGTGTGTGTATTGTTGAAATAAATTATCTATCTAAAAATAGACGAATAATTATAACAAATAATATATATTAAATCAATGCTTTAATCTTAAGGCATTACAGATAAAGACTTGCACCCTGCCGGACTATATTCTGCATCAACATCAGTAGCACAACTCCAAACACCTTTATTATCACGCGTCCAAATGATTTTTTTGTTATGTAGCATGCTTGCAGCATCCTGACCTAGAACAGCTTCAATTTTTGATGTATCGCTCAAACTTACCGTCAATCCCGACTGCCCTGTTTGAGCATGAGTATCGCCACCAGCAGAGGTCATGCCACTATCCGCAATCAAGTTGCTTTTTGTCCAACCCAATTGACATTCACTACCTTTACTACCCTGCAATAGGCAGATATCCACCGAACTTCGCAGCTGGCTAATTTCCATTGTAACACGACTTACTTGTGCAACAGCAATGCGACTTTGAAACTGAGGAATTGCGAACATTGCCAGCACACCAATAATCACAATAACAATCAATAATTCAATTAAGGTAAATCCTTTTTGATTAATCATACTTCACTCTCATGAATATAAAATAATGACATTATCTTAACTTCGAACCCATAAGTCAACCCCCCCAAACATAAACCCCCCACATCTTCCAATGTGAGGGGTTTGAAATAAGATGCTGACGATGACCTACTCTCACATGGGCGAACCACACTACCATCGGTGCTAAGACGTTTCACTT